>NZ_JBFUJJ010000005.1:0-374968 GCF_056401435.1 Arthrobacter sp. P4_F10 | reverse complement strand
GGGCCGGGGCGGCCGGTGGGGCTGCAGGGCCGGGACGCGGCCCGGCGGGGCCACCGGGGGCGGGCCGGGCGGGGCCGGGCCGCAGAGTGCGGGGCGGCGGGGCCAGCGGACGCACTTTCTGGCCATAACCTCCGAGGATGCAAAAGCATGGAGACGCAAAAAGGCCCCGGTCCGAGGACCGGGGCCAACCGCGGAGAATGGGGGATTTGAACCCCCGAGGGCGTTAACCCAACACGCGTTCCAGGCGTGCGCCATAGGCCGCTAGGCGAATTCTCCAGTTGCTTCTGAATCAAAAGCAGATACTAGACTACCTGAACTTTCCAGCTTCGCCCAATTGAGCCCTCCCCGACCCGGCCCGGGGCTCTTCCGGGGGACATGCCCCCCGCTGCATGCGTAGGCTGGACATAGTGCCAAATAGCCCAGTCCTGCGCGCGAAAAATGGACATGCCCCACCGCTGCCCACCCCACCACAGGACATGCCCCGCCAGCCGCTCGAGGGCTGGACATAGTCCCAGCGCGGCCCAGTCCCGTCCGCGAAAAATGGGCATGCCCCACGCTGCCCACGCCCACCTGAGGACATGCCCCATGCAGCACGCACTAGCTGGACACAGTCCCCCAGCGCCGCCTGCATTGCCCGGATCCACCCTGCTGGCCGCAATAACTACCCGCAACTACCCGCGAAAAATGAGCATGGCCCACGCTGCCCTCCCCCGCCACCGGACATGCCCCGCAGCCCGGCCGAGGGCTGGACATAGTGCCAACCAGCCCAGTCCTGCCCGCAAAAAATGGGCATGTCCCGCCGGGGATAAGGGGCCAAAACGGGCCAATTCGAGGCACCGCCAATCGTCAGGTAAACTTGCTGACGGCCCCTCATGTGGCGTCATCCTGTTGAACTCCCCCAGGACCGGAAGGTAGCAAGGGTAAGCGGGCTCTGGCGGGTGCATGAGGGGTCTTTTATGTCTGTGCCGATTGGTAGGGTTTATCTGTGACTGTTACTACCGCTCTCTACCGTCGATACCGCCCCGATTCGTTCGCGGACGTTATCGGGCAGGAGCATGTCACCGAGCCTCTCATGACGGCCCTGCGCAAGAACCGCGTCAACCACGCCTATCTCTTTTCCGGCCCCCGCGGCTGCGGCAAAACCACCTCGGCCCGCATTCTGGCCCGCTGCCTGAACTGCGCCGAGGGCCCCACGGACACCCCCTGCGGCAAGTGCCCCAGCTGCGTCGAACTGGCCCGCGGCGGCTCCGGCTCCCTGGACGTCATCGAGATCGACGCCGCCAGCCACGGCGGTGTCGACGACGCCCGCGACCTCCGCGAACGGGCCACCTACGCCCCGGTCCGGGACCGCTACAAAATCTTCATCATCGACGAAGCCCACATGGTCACGTCGGCCGGCTTCAACGCCCTGCTCAAGATCGTCGAAGAACCGCCGGAACACATCAAGTTCATCTTCGCCACCACGGAGCCGGACAAGGTCATCGGCACTATCCGCTCCCGCACGCACCACTACCCCTTCCGGTTGGTGCCGCCGGAGCCTCTCATGGCGTATCTGGAGCTGCTCTGCACCCAGGAGAACGTCCCCGTGGCGCCCGGCGTGCTCTCCCTCGTCATCCGCGCGGGCGGGGGTTCGGTGCGCGATTCCCTCTCCGTGCTGGACCAGCTCATGGCCGGCGCCGGACCCAACGGCCTGAACTACGAGCTCGCGGTCGCCCTGCTGGGCTACACGCACGCGTCCCTGCTGGACGACGTCGTCGAGGCCGTCGCCGCGTCGGATTCCGCCACGGTATTCCGCGCTGTGGACCGGGTCATCCAGACCGGGCACGATCCCCGGCGCTTCGTCGAAGACCTGCTGGAACGCTTCCGCGACCTCATCATCGTGCAGGCAATGCCCGAAAGCGCCCAGTCCATCCTCCGCGGCATGCCGGCGGACCAGATCGCCCGCCTGCAGAACCAGGCCCACAACCTCGGCGCGGCCGAGCTCTCCCGCGCCGCGGACGTCACCAACACCGCGCTCACGGACATGACCGGGGCCACCTCGCCGCGCCTGCATCTGGAACTGCTGTGCGCCCGCATCCTGCTGCCCAGCTCCGAACAGACCGAGCGCGGCATCGCGGCCCGGATCGACCGCGTTGAGCGGCGGTTGAACTATGCCGGGAACGACGTCGGGGCTCCCCTCGCCAGTGCTCCCGCACCTGCCGCCGTTCCGCCTGCGCGCACCGAACAGCGCACTGAACAATCGGCTTCTCCCCGGCCGCCTGCTGCACAGGCGCCCGCCGCGCCCTTGCCCCCGGCCGCCGCAGCCGCCGCCGCATCCACCCCGCCCCAGGCCGAGCAGCCTCCGGCCACAGCCCCCGCGCCCGCTCCCGCTCGGCGGGACGAGCCTGTCCGGGAACCACTGACGGCACCGCGGGTCAGCACCAGCGACTGGCCCGTAGACGAACCCGCAGCGGCCGGCCGGCCCGCGCCCGCGCCAGTTCCCTCCGCCGCGAAGCGGTCCGCCCTGCCCCCGGCAGACACTGCCCCGCAGGCTGCCGCCCCGTCAGTCGAGCCCGCTCGGGCGGCCGCGCCCGTGGCCGCCCCGTCCGCCGCTGCACCGGCCGCCGCTGCGCGCACCGAGCCTGCCGGGAATGGCCTGGCGCCTGCCGCGGCTCCCAGCCCTGCTCCCGGTCCTGCCGCCGGCCCAGGCGCCGACGTGGAGGTTTTGCGCCGCGCGTGGCCCGAAATCCTGCAAACACTCACCAAGATCAAGCGCAGCACCTGGGCACTGGTGGAACCCAATGCCCAAGTCGGCCATTTCGAAGACCACGTCCTGACCCTCGCGTTCACCACCACGGGGCTGGCGGGGGCTTTCGGCCGGGCCGACCACGCCGACAACCTCCGGCAGGCGATCCACAAGACGATCGGCATCGATTGCCAGATCCGGGCCGTGTCCGGCAGCAGCAACAGTCCAGCGAGCTCTGAGCCAAACCCAAAAGCGCCGGCTAGCCCGGAGACTCCGGCAACGACGGCAACGTATGCATCATCGGCCGACGTCGCCTGGGGCCTGAGCCCGGCCCCCCAGCCGCCCGAATCTCCGGCGAACGAAACCTCTGTTGCCATCCCGGCTGGGGCACCCGCCCAGACCCACGTTCCCGCCGCTTCACAGCCGGCGACGCAATCCACCCTGGCCCCCACCAGGGCCGCGCCGGCTCCCAACGACGAGGCTCCCAAGGCAGCGCCGGTGCCGGAACTGCAGGTGCCTGCCCCTGCAGCCCAGGCTCAGGTCCGCACGGCCGAGCCATCCGTCGAACCGGGCGGGCCGTCGGAGGCGTCCGGGTCCTATGCCGACCCTGATGAAGACTGGGGACCGCCCCGGGACGAGGACGCCCCGCCGCTGGACGAAGAACCACCCCTGGATTGGGATCCTTCACCCGCCGCCACGCCGCGCCGCCCCGAGCCCGCAGCAGCGGCAGCGGCTCCAGCCCGCAAGTCCCCGGCCGCGCCGGGGACCAAGGCTGCCGGCTCTCCCGCCGGGACACCGGACGCGGGCCAGGACGCGTCGGCTGATGCGTGGGCCCGCGCCGTCGAGCAGTCACCGGGCGTCTGGACGGTCGGAACAGATTCGAACCTCGGCCGGTACACGGGTCCGGATGTCGAGCCCTCGGCACCCGAGCCTGAGCCGGCGCCAGTGCACTACGAGCCGGCGACGGCACAGATCCCGGCGTATGCGGGCGTGGTGTCCGCTCCGTCCGGACTGACCTCGGACCACCCTGCCCGCGCCGAAGCGGCGCCGGCCGTCGCGGAAGYTGTTGCGCCGCGCGTGGCTGCCGCTGCCGCCGCTGCAGTCGCGGATGCTGTTGCGGTGACCGCTGCTCCGGAGGCTGCCGCCCCGGCAGGCCGGCAGAGCCTATACCAGCGGCTGTCGAACAGTCCCGAGGCCGAGGCCGGGCGGGCGAAAGCCCCCACCCGCGCTGCTGCCGCAACCACCGTGTACGTACAGGACATCCCGAGCGCCGACGACGAAACGATCGAGGAATCGGGCGTCTTCGGCCGGGCCGCCGTCGAGCGTATTTTGGGCGGGAAACTGGTAGAGGAACGCTCCCTGGATGGAAGCCCGCTGCCGCCCCGCTTCTAGCAGACCCCCTGCCGGCTGGCCCCGGCCCCACTCCAAACGAACGAGGACATTGTGTATGAAGGCGCAGTTCAAGAGCTGATCGACGAGCTCGGACGCCTTCCCGGAGTGGGGCCAAAGTCAGCCCAGCGGCTGGCCTTCCACATCCTCGAGGCGGATCCCCAGGACATGAAGCGGCTCGTCGATGCCATCACCACTGTGAAAGAACGGGTCAAATTCTGCACGGTGTGCGGGAACGTGACGGAGCAGGAACTGTGCAACATCTGCCGCGACCCGCGCCGGGATCCCTCGGTGATCTGCGTCGTCGAAGAATCTAAGGACGTCCTGGCGGTCGAGCGCACGCGGTCGTTCCGCGGCAGGTACCACGTGCTGGGCGGCGCGATTAATCCAATCGCCGGCATCGGTCCGGAACAGCTCCGGATCCGTGAGCTGCTGACCCGGCTCAACGACGGCGCCATCCAGGAAATCATCATCGCCACCGACCCCAATCTGGAGGGCGAGGCCACCGCCACGTATCTTGCCCGGATGCTCAAGTCGATCGGCATCGCCGTCACCCGGCTCGCTTCCGGCCTGCCCGTGGGCGGGGATCTGGAATACGCCGACGAAGTCACCCTCGGCAGGGCCTTCGAAGGCCGCCGCAACGCGCTGAGCTGACGGCCTTGTGGCAGCCGCAGGCAGCTACACCCCGGCGCCGCT
The DNA here is from genome assembly GCF_056401435.1 of Arthrobacter sp. P4_F10. Classification (NCBI taxonomy): domain Bacteria; kingdom Bacillati; phylum Actinomycetota; class Actinomycetes; order Micrococcales; family Micrococcaceae; genus Arthrobacter; species Arthrobacter sp. P4_F10. Next base: position 370,158 of record NZ_JBFUJJ010000005.1, on the reverse strand, counting down.
CCTCACCGAGCGTTTGCTGTTGCGTCCGTTGACAGCGGACGACGCCGGCGCCCTGCTCCGATTCCGCGCCCATCCGGCGGCGACGCGGTACCTGTCCCACGGTCCGCTTACCCCGGCGCAGAACCACGCCCGGCTCGAGCAGGCGCTGTCCGCGGCGGCAGCCTCTACTGCCGAGTGGTTTCACTTCGGCTGGGCGATCGAACTGCGGGCCACCGGAGAAATCGTTGGGGACGGCCGGACCTGGAACACGGAGGAGCCCCCGGCGCCCGGCCGGATTCCCGCTGAGGCAGCCAGCCTGGGCTACGTTCTGCACCCGGACCACCACGGGGTCGGGCTCGGCCGGGAGGCCGCGAGCGCCCTGGTCGACTGGCTTTTCAGCGCCCGCGGCAGCGGGACCATTTTCGCGGGGGTCTACGAGCCTAATCTTCCCTCGCGCAGGCTGCTGGAGGGCTTGGGCTTCCGGAAGGACCGCTTTTCTTCCCGGTTGCCGAGGACACAGCGGGAAAGCAGCTGCCGTCCTGGCGCTACAGGCTGGACCGCGGCTAGCTGTACTGCGCCTGGGAGCTGCCGGCACAGGTGGCAGTGCCGCGGACCAGGGCTGCCGCTCCTCCCGATTCCCCTCCGGGCCCAATGGACATGTCCCCGCATCCCTCCTCCTGGCCCAGCCCCAGCCCCAAGCCCGGCGGACGTGCCCAGCGCCCGCGCCCAGGACTGGACACAATGCCCTGATGCCCACTCCTGCCTGCCAAGAATGAGCATGTCCCGCGGAACGGGAGAGCATGTCCACCACCCACCCGCGCTTCCCCAACCGGACCAGTGGACATGTCCAGCGCCCAGCCCCAAGCCCAGCGGACATGTCCAGCGCCCAGCCCCAAGCCCGGCGGACATGCCCAGTGCCCGCGCCCAGGAATGGACACAATGCCCTGATGCCCACTCCTGCCTGCCAAGAATGAGCATGTCCCGCGGAACGGGAGAGCATGTCCACTACCCACCGCGCTCCCCAACCGGACCAGCGGACATGTCCAGCACTCCGCCCCAAGCCCGGCGGACATGTCCAGCGCCCAGCCCCAAGCCCGGCGGACATGTCCAGCGCCCAGCCCCAAGCCCGGCGGACATGTCCAGTGTCCGCGCCCAGGACTGGACACAATGCCCTCATGCCCACTCCTGCCTGCCAAGAATGAGCATGTCCCGCGGAATGGGAGAGCATGTCCACTCCTGGCTGCCATCACGGGGCATGTCCGGTGGAGAGAGGCCCGGAGTGTCTGCCATTCGGTCACAATTCAACGGCGCGGGCGGCACGGCGATAAACTGGGGTGAGAAGTTACGCCGTCGCGCCGTTTGGTTGCCTGGCCCAGAACCCCGATGATCCAGTGAGGGTGCGCGAATGAGTTTGCCCACTACCGAAGTCCAGCCCGGATCGCAGCCGCAGACGCTGCCCGTCTCGGCCGCCGCCACCAAGCACCTTGTCGTGAAGAAATTTGGCGGGTCCTCGGTGGCGGACGCGGAGGGCATCAAGCGCGTCGCCCGGAGGGTCGTGGACGCCCAAAACGCCGGCGACGAGGTGGTGGTGGTGGTTTCCGCCATGGGCGACACCACCGATGAGCTCCTTGACCTCGCCAGCCAGGTGACCGATTCCGCCCCCGCCCGTGAGATGGACATGCTCCTTTCTGCAGGCGAACGCATCTCCATGGCGCTGCTGGCCATGGCCATCAACAAGTTCGGCGCCTCGGCCCAGTCGTTCACCGGGTCCCAGGCCGGCATGATCACCGACGGCATCCACGGCAAGGCCCGGATCATCGACGTCGACCCGCACCGCATCCGCACCGCCCTGGACAAGGGGCACATCGCGATTGTGGCCGGATTCCAGGGCATGAGCCACGCCACGAACGAGATCACGACGCTTGGGCGCGGCGGCTCGGACACGACGGCCGTGGCCCTCGCCGCGGCGCTCGACGCCGATGTGTGCGAGATCTTCACCGACGTCGACGGCGTCTACACGGCCGATCCGCGCGTCGTGGCGTCGGCCCGGAAGATCGACCGCATCTCCAGCGAGGAAATGCTGGAGCTGGCCGCTTCCGGCGCTAAGATTCTTCACCTGCGCTGCGTCGAATATGCCCGCCGCTTTGGGGTGCCCCTGCACGTCCGTTCCTCATTCAGCCAGAACGAAGGCACCTGGGTCCTGCCCGGCGCCGACGACAAGATCACGACTCAAGAGGGAGTTGCCTTGGAGCAGCCAATCATCTCCGGTGTTGCACACGACCGTTCCGAAGCCAAAGTCACGGTTGTCGGCGTACCGGACATCCCCGGCAAGGCTGCGGCGATCTTCCAGGTCATCGCGGACGCCCACTCGAACATCGACATGATCGTCCAGAACGTCTCCACACACGGCACCGGCCGGACCGATATCTCCTTCACCCTCCCGATCGTCGAGGGCGCCGAGGCTCTGGCCGCCCTGCACGCCGCGCAGGACCGGATCGGCTTCGAGAGCATCGAATACAACGAGAAGATCGGCAAGCTCTCGCTGATCGGCGCCGGCATGCGCTCGCACCCGGGCGTTTCCGCGCGATTCTTCGCGGCCCTCTCCGAGGCCGGCATCAACATCAACATGATCTCCACCTCGGAGATCCGGATCTCCGTGGTCACCCACGCCGATCTGCTCGACGACGCCGTCCGGGCCATCCACAGGGCGTTTGACCTCGACAGCGAGGACGAGGCCACGGTCTACGGCGGCACCGGCCGCTAGCCGAGCCGAAGCTTGTCGGGCGGGATCCCGGAGCGCACAGAGATATGGGGAAGGGAGCGGCGCTTGCCGCTCCCTTCCCCACATCTGCCCGAATCCGGCCGCATCCCCCCGTTTCGGGCCGCAATCCAACGGCCGCACGCGGCCGCCCCGCAGCACCGGGATCCCCCCGGCACCTATGGGATGGGCGCAGCGGGCCTGCTCAGACCTCTTCTTTCCCGAGATCCGTTTTCCGGACAGCGTAGTGGTGTCCCTGGTCGTCCGTCTCGACCTCGAAGCCTGCCAGGTCGTCTTCCGAGGCGTGCTCGAAGTCATCGTGCTTGTGAACTACAGGCGCCGCGGTGTCGCCTCGATTTGCGGGCCCGAACAGGAGCCGCAGCTTGTCGGTCTTTTCCATGAAAGCTCTGACAGCACGTGTCACTAGTCCCACCCCCTTTCCTCGTCCCGGATGGTTCAGGATGCTGCACAGCGGTGTGGCAGTGCCCTCATTTTACGCCCGGCGGCGGGAAATGGCCCGGGCGCGGTGCCGCGAAAAGGGACCTAGCGCAGGGATTTGTCGTCAGGATTTCGGGGCACCACATAGGTGCTGCCATCGGGCCGGTGCAAGGTCTCCCACTGTTCAGTTTCGGCCTGCCGCATTGCCAGCAGCCGCCTGTTCTGGTCGGTCATCTCGTGGCCGAGTGAACTGCGGTTGGCCGGGCCGAACACGGCCCGGAACTTCCCGGTGGCCCGCATGAACCTCTCGACGGCGTTTTCCTTGGCCATGGCTATCCTTCCCTGGGAACAAGACAATGCTCCCAGTGTACGCTAATCATTAGTGCACTAATCATTCAAAGGAGTCGGTGTGACCGAAGGAACCCCAGCAATCCAGGGCGGGCACGTCACGCAGGGCGTGCAGGAAGCCCGGGCAGCGGAGGACGACCTCCTGCTGGAACAACAGCTCTGCTTCGCCCTGACGGTAGCCTCCCGAAGCGTCGTGGGCGCCTACAAACCCGTCCTGGACCAGCTCGGCCTGACGCACCCGCAGTACCTCGTCATGTTGTGCCTTTGGGAAGCAAGCCCGCGGTCCGTCCGCGACATCAGCGAGGCCCTGGCCCAGGAGCCGGCAACCATCTCGCCGCTGCTGCGCCGCCTCGAGACCGCCGGTTTCATCACCCGCCAGCGGATGGAAGGCAACGAGCGCACCCTCGATGTCCGGCTGACGCCGCGCGGAGCCGCCCTTCGGGAGCAAGCCACCGAAGTCCCGGGCATCATGATGGCCCGGCTGGGCCTGACGCGTGAACAGGTCGGCCAGCTGCACGCGACCATGATGGACCTGATCGCCGCCACCCGGCCAGGCCCGGACGACGCGCCCCGGCGGTAGACTGGGCAAAACAGAGGAGGACTGCTGATGCGCACGCAATCGGGCCGCCCGGCACTTGTCCTGGCGGCCGTCCTGATGGCCGTGGCCGGACTGGCCGCCTGCACGCCGAACGGCGGGCCAACACCTTCTCCCTCCACCAGCACGACGTCGGGCGCCCCCTCCACCCCCTCGCCAACAGCCCCGTCCGGCTCCCCGTCGCCAGACACAGAGACGACGTCCCCGGCACCCGCACCCTCCGCGGAGCCGCTGCCGTCCGGCCCCGGGCAGGGGAACGCCGAGCTCGCCATCATGATCAAACCGGCCGAGACCGCTACCGCGACCAACTTCACGCTCGTCTGCCAGAACGGGGCTCCTGCGGCCGAGAGCCAGCATCCCAACCCCGCCGCAGCGTGCATCGCCATCAAGAACAATCCGTCCATTCTCAACCCGGTTCCCGCCGACAAGAACCAAGTCTGCACCCAGCAGGCGCCCGCCATCCAAGGCGGCCAGCAAATGATCTACGGCGGCCCGCAAACGGCGACGGTCACCGGCGTCGTGGACGGACACCAGGTTCAGGTCAGCTTCAGCCAGAAGGACGGCTGTGAAATCGCCGCCTGGAACGCCGCCAAGGACGTCCTGGGCTCATCCGGCGGGGCGAGCTAAGCCCTTGCACCTCCAGCAGGAAGAGTGGCTGCCACGCCAGGCCGCCCACGTCCAACGCGTCCGCCGCTATGCGGATCCCTACCTCGAGCGGCGCTCCGCCGGCCGGAAGCACCCGGTGGAGGACTTCCTCTTCACCTACTACACCCAGAAGCCCGGACAGCTGCTGCGCTGGCACCCGGGCGCCGGCGTCGTGCTCTCCGGCCCCGAGACTGCGGCGCGGACCGGGTGGAAGTATTACCGCGCGGCCGACGGCGCCGAACTCGCGGCCGCCGGACTGCCGGCAGGGTCGCCCGCGGTGACTGTCGACGTCGGCGCCTTCCTGAGGGACCGACGGGAGGCACTGCAGTTCGCCGGGATCATCCTCGCCGGGACCGCCGCGCGGCCGGCCCAGTTCGGCTGCTTCGGGCTGCACGAGTGGGCCATGGTCTACCGGCAGGACAAATTCGACCTCCGGCACGAGTACCTGCAGTTGCGGCTGGGGTCCGGGCGCACCGACGAGGTGGTGGAGGAGAACCGGATCCGGTGTTCGCACTTCGACGCCTTCCGCTTCTATACGCCGGACGCCGTTCCGCTAAACAGCATGGTCCCCAGCAGGGAGAACCAGCGGGCCATAGAGCAGCCGGGCTGCCTGCACGCCAACATGGACCTCTACAAGTGGGCCTACAAGCTTTCCCCGCTGCTGCCCAGCGAGCTGGTCATGGACTGTTTCGAACTGTCGTGGCGGATCCGGGCCATGGACATGCAGGCCTCGCCCTACGACCTCGCCGACTGGGGGTACCCGGCCATCCGGATCGAGACACCGGAGGGCAAGGCCGAGTACGTTGACTATCAGCGGGCGTTCGCGGCCGAGTCACAGCAGCTCCGGGAGCGGCTCCTGCAGGAGCTGACGCCGCTGCTCAACGCCGCGGCCGGGACCGCGCCCACCACCGGAGGCCCGGAGCCGGACAACAGCCTGAAGGGACCGTCATGACAGACACAGCCAGCCCCGAAAATGCACGCCACGACCCTAACGGCGTCGATCTGACCATCCGCCTCACCGAGGCTCCCGGTGCGCCGGAATACACGTTCAGGCTGGAAGCCGGCGACGGCGTCCCCTCCGCCGCCTCCACCCTGCCCGATCCGGCCGCAGCCCTTGAGGCCGTCCGGCGCCACGGCGAGGCCATCTTCTTCCCGAAGCCGGGGCCGCCGCGGCTGTGCACGCAGCAGTACGGCGGCCCGCAGACCGCCGTCGTGACCGGCTGGTACCTCGGACGCGAGGTCAATAGCCGCTTCAGCCGGACCGACGGCTGCGAGATCGCCCGCTGGCGCGCCATGGCGCCGCTGCTCGGCGGCACCGTTGGGTCCACGGGCGCCATCTGACGTTTCCGGGCGTGCCGCCCGGCCCCTGCGCCCGATGCCCTACCCCGCCGCGGCCGGGCCCGCTCTGGTCCGCGGCCGGGCCCCTCTGGTCCGCGGCGGCTTAAACGGCAACGGCCGGCGGTGTGAGCCGCCGGCCGTTGCCGTTTCCTAGTGAGGGTTTCTGCCTAGATGGCGTTGTTCGAGGCGTTGGACTGATCGCTGTTCTGGATCTTGCCCTGGTCCTCCGAGGTCGGCGGGACCACGACGGCCCCGGCCGGGCTCACCAGCACCGTTACGAACGTGGGATCGCTGGCACCGGCGAAAGTGACCCGGCCGATGTACGAACCGGCCTCCAGCCCTTCCCAGCTCAGCGTGACCTTGCCGGCCTTGCCGTTGGCGAGCCGAAGCGGGGTCGGGTTCAGCGATGCCTTGCCCACCACCTTGCCCAGCACGGCGGCGTCGACAGAGGCCTTGGTGGGCTTGTTGTTCGGGCTCGCGTACAGGTTGGCGTAGATCGTGTACTTGCCCGGTTTCGGGTTGGGGATGGACACCGATTCGCTCGCCGATGATGTCGCGACCGTCAGCGGGCCGCTCGGGGTCATGACGTACATGTCGAAGTCAGCGTTCGGGTCCGCGGAAATGACCGAGAACTTGGCCAGAGGGGCTCCGGCCTCGACTGTGACGCTCTTGACGAGGTTCGAGGCATCCGTGCGTGCCGTGAACGGGCCCGGGACGAGCTCGACGGCCGTGGAGTCTGCCTTCGAGAGTCCGTCGAGGGTCATGTTGATCGGCGAGCTGGTGCCGGAGACCACCTTGATGGCGCCCGAACCGCTGCCCCCCTCGGAGGTGAAGGCAACATCGGACAAGGCCACGACCGACTGCGGCCGGACCGCGATCGGCGACGCCACGTTCTTGTTGGCGCCCTGCCAGGTCAGCGAACCGGTCGCGAACTTGCCCAGGGGTGCGCCCTGATTCTCAAAGGAGACCTTGAACGTGCGCTTTTCGCCGGCGGCGCTGAAGTTCAGAACGGCCGGGGTCACGGTGACCTTGATGCCGGGAACATTGAAGTTGGCCTTGTAGACCCCCGGCGTCAGGGCGGTCAGCGTGCGGGTGACCTCGATCTTCCCGGCCAGGTTGCCCAGGGCGAAGGACGGGAGGTTCATGTCCCGCGGCTGGGTGGTGCCGACGCCCGGGATGGGGGAATCGAAGCCCGTGCCGTTGATGAACGCCAGGTAGTCATCCGTGGTGGCGTCGTAGACCAGGCCCGGATCCAGCACGCGGGCCGGGTCCACCTGGCCCGCGCCGGTGGCGAACACATCGGTGTTCTTGGATCCGTCGGCGTTCACAACGTCGCTGGTGGTGGTCATCATCGCGGACTTGACCGTCGCAGGGGACCATGCGGGGTTCTTGGCGAGGATCAGCGCGCCGAAGCCGGCCACGTGCGGGGACGCCATGGAGGTGCCGGAGAGGAAACCGAAGTTGTCTCCTCCGGTGCCGATCGGTGAAACGCCGGCCAGCACGGCCACGCCGGGCGCCGCGACGTCAGGCTTGAGGAGGTCCGAGCCGGCAGCGAGCAGCGGGCCGCGGGAGGAGAACCCGGCAATCTGCGGCTGCGCCTCGAGGGGCAGCCCGGTGGTGTCCTTGTTGACCAGGGAAACCGTGATGGCCGGGTTGGCCGTGACCTTGGCCTTGATGGCCTCGGTGGCGGGCGGGTTCACGTGGACGGTGGGGACCGAGTGCTTGTCCGTGTCCAGCGAGGAGTTGGTCAGGTTGACGAGGATCATGCCGACGCCGCCGCCACGCTTAACCTCGGCGCTCTTTGCAACGCGGTCAACGACGCCGCGGTCACAGACCACTACCTTGCCGGCGATCTTCGCCGGGTCCAGCGTGTCGGGGCCGCACAAAGCCGAGCTGGTGCTCCCGGCGGCTGCTGCGTTGGCTGCCAGGACGACGCCGGCGTTGGAGACCTGGCCGTTCATGATGCTGGCGCCGCGGTACTTGCTGCCGTCGGAGAACTCGACCGTGCCCTGCAGTTCCTGCGAGAAGCTGCTGGCGGCGACCGTGGTCAGCCAGGGCGCGCCGTGATTGACGGTGCTGGCGGTCGGGCCGGAGTTGCCGGCGGAGACGGCGACGAAGATCCCGGCCGAGGCGGCGGACAGGAACGCCAGGGAGACCGGGTCCGTGGTGGTGTCCGTGGCGCCGGAGATGGAGTAGTTCAGGACGTCCACGCCGTCCTCGATGGCGCTCTCGATCGCATCGACGGACGCTGACGAGTAGCACCCGCCGGAGTTGGGATCGTTGTCTTCCCAGCAGACCTTGTAAACGGACAGCTTTGCGGCCGGCGCGATGCCGCTGGTCTGGCCGAAGCTCCGGCCGTCAACCATGGCTTCGACGTCGGCGTTTCCGGCAGCCGTGCTGGCGGTGTGGGTTCCATGGCTGGCGGCGTCGACCGGGGACAGCCGTTCGCCCGGGTCCCAGGCTTCCGGCGGGACAGTGGCCTCGAAGGCGTCGCTGAAGTAGCGGGCGCTCAGGACCTTGGAGTTGCAGGCGGTGCCGTCGAAGTCGGTACCGGTCTGGCACTCGCCCGTGAAGAATTCGCCGTCGGCTTTCAGCATCTGGATCTTGCCGTCCGCGGTGCGGTACGGCACGCCGACGACGGGATCTCCGGTGAGCGGCTTGACCTCCTCGCCGGCGAAGTAGGCGCTGGAGGGGGTGTATCCGGTGTCGATGACACCGACCACGACGCCCTTGCCGGCCGCGTCTTTGCCGCCGAACTTGGTGTTCCACGTGCCGTTGGGCCCGCTGAGCTTGAGGAAGTCGGAGCTGGAGTAGTCGGGTGCGTTCTGCGTGTCCGGCGCGACCACCAGGACCGAGGGGTCCTTGGCCAGCTTCAGGGCCTGGTCCGCCGTCAGCTGGGCGCTGAAGCCGTTGAGGGCTGCCGTGAACTGGCGCTGCATCTTGACGCCCTGCTGGCCGGCCACCTGGGCCTGCCGCTGTTCCAGATGCGCCGTGTACTGCTTGACTTCAGCCCTGTTGGCATCGAGCTTCTTGCCGGCTGCAGGCTTGGTGGCCGGCATCCCGGCCGTCCCGCCGTCGTAGGTTGCGGACGGCTTTTCCGCCAGGACCACAATGTAGCGGCCGTCCTTATAGTTGTTCGGATCAACATTCTTCTGTGCGACCCCGGCTACGGCCGGGCCTTGCGCCGGGGCCGCGTTGGCGGGGGCGATCGCGATGCTGGACAGAAGAACCGGCAAGCCCAGGGTCAGTGCCGCGGCCCTCCGGAGTCCCCCGCTTCGAAGGAAGCTCTTTCCTGGTGATGTCACGAGTGTTTGAACCTTTCGTAAAGGAACGGCCCGGCTTCAATACCGGGCCCAACGGACTGGCGGGAACTCACCGGGCGATCGCCCGGCCTGCCCCGACGGATACCAGCCGATTCATACAGTACAGACTGAGAGCGAGATATGACATAGACCACAAGGAGGTATTTAAAATTTGTCATGCAGTACGACACGATGCGATGGCGGAGCTCATGACCTGCGTCAATTGGCGCCTTCGGCCCGCACGGACCCGCACGGGTGCGCACCCCTGCGGCACCTCGGCGAGGGAGGACGCGGCCACTAATGGTCCGGGGGCCACCGCTGGCCTACGGGCGGCCTACCGCTGGCCTACTTACGCGGAGTCCGGACGACGTCGCTGATCCATGCTCGGGTCTTCTCATCCAGGGGACCGGCCACCTTGGACGCCCTCGCCGCACGGTCGGCCTTGATCTTCTGCAGGACCATCCGGCCCAGCCCGGCGAACACTGCAACGGCCACAACAGATAACACCACGGATTTCGGTTTCTCAGCCATGGGCACATCCTACTGACCCGCGGCAGCCCGGACCATAGGCCGCAGCCGCCCCGGCGACGCCATTTCTCCAGTTCAGCGACCTGCCGTTGGGGCCGCGTTCACACTCCCAGCTTCGAATACGGCCGGACGCACCGAGGCCGGTAGAATGGGCATGCAAGCTCGCGGAGCGCCCTTTCTCGTTGTATTCACCAAGCAGTCCTCAACACACAGCGGATCGGCGTGAGACGGCACCACTCCGCTGCGCCCTTACCCAACGCTCACGCACAGGAGTTGCCGGATGCCCCGGATCGTTGTCGACGTCATGCCCAAGCCCGAGATTCTGGACCCGCAGGGGAAGGCCATCGTCGGTGCTCTGCCCCGGCTGGGCTTTACCGCTTTCAGCTCTGTCCGCCAGGGCAAGCGCTTTGAACTCACGGTCGACGGCGAGGTGACCGAGGAGATCCTGGCCCAGGCCCGCGACGCTGCGGAGACCCTGCTGTCCAACCCGGTCATCGAGGACGTCGTCAACGTCGAGGTCGTTGAGGCCTGAGATGACTGAACTCCCCCTGATCGGTGAGGCTGTTGCCGTCGCCGCGCACCCCCGGCTCGCCGGTGCGAAGATCGGCGTCGTCACCTTCCCCGGCACCCTGGACGACCGCGACGCCGCCCGTGCGGTCCGGCTGGCCGGCGCCACCCCGGTGGAACTCTGGCACGCCGGGACTACTTTGGGCGACGTTGACGCCGTCGTGATTCCCGGCGGTTTCTCCTACGGCGATTACCTCCGTGCCGGCGCCATCGCCCGCTTCGCGCCGCTGATGTCCAAAATCATCGACGCCGCCAACTCGCGTGCCTTGCTGCCCGTGCTGGGCATCTGCAACGGCTTCCAGATCCTGACCGAGTCGCACCTGCTGCCCGGCTCCATGATCAAGAACGATCACCTGAAGTTCATGTGCCGCGACCAGGTCCTGCGCGTGGAGAACAACACGACGGCCTGGACCGGGGACTACGCCGCCGGCCAGGAAATCACCGTGCCGCTGAAGAACCAGGACGGCCAGTACATCGCCGACGAGAAGACCCTCGATGCGCTCGAGGCGGAAGGCCGCGTCGTGTTCCGCTACGTCGGCTTCAACCCGAACGGCTCCCGCCGCGACATTGCCGGCATCTCCAACGCCGCAGGCAACGTGGTGGGCCTCATGCCGCACCCCGAGCACGCCGTGGAGGCCGGCTTCGGCCCCGAGATCGGCTCCGGCACCGAGGGCCTCGGGTTCTTCACCTCTGTCCTGAACAAAATCGTGGGAGACAACAAATGACGGACACACCCGCAGTGGCGGCGCCCGCGGAGACCGCCCGGAAGTTCAACATCGACACCGTCGAGAACGCGGCCAAGACGCCGGACACCGAACTCCCCTGGGCCGAACTGGGCCTGAAGCAGAACGAGTTCGACGAGGTCGTTAAGGTCCTGGGCCGCCGCCCCACCGGCGCGGAACTCGCCATGTACTCGGTGATGTGGAGCGAACACTGCTCCTACAAGTCCTCGAAGAACCACCTGCGCCAGTTCGGCGACAAGGTGACCGAGGAAATGAAGAAGGACATGCTCGTTGGCATCGGCGAGAACGCCGGTGTCACCAACCTGGGCAACGGCTGGGCCGTGACGTTCAAGATCGAGTCCCACAACTCACCGTCGTTCGTGGAGCCCTACCAGGGCGCCGCAACCGGCATCGGCGGCATTGTCCGCGACATCATCTCCATGGGCGCGCGCCCGGTGGCCGTGATGGATCCGCTGCGCTTCGGTGCGATCGACCACCCGGACACCGCCCGCGTCATGCACGGCGCCGTGGCCGGCATCGGCGGCTACGGCAACTCCCTGGGCCTGCCCAACATCGGCGGCGAGATGGTCTTCGACTCCGTGTACCAGGGCAACCCGCTGGTCAACGCCCTCGCCGTCGGCGTCATGCGACACGAGGACATCCGCCTCGCCAACGCTTCCGGCAAGGGCAACAAGGTGGTGCTGTTCGGTGCCCGCACCGGCGGCGACGGGATCGGCGGCGCCTCGGTGCTGGCTTCGGAGTCGTTCGACGACACCAAGCCGTCCAAGCGCCCGGCCGTCCAGGTGGGCGACCCCTTCGCCGAGAAGGTCCTGATCGAGTGCTGTCTGGAGCTGTTCAAGGGATCCCTGGTTGAAGGCATCCAGGACCTGGGCGCCGCGGGCATTTCCTGCGCCACGTCCGAGCTCGCCTCCAACGGCGACGGCGGCATGGAGGTCGAGCTGACCTCCGTCCTGCTCCGCGACCCCACGCTGACCCCGGGCGAGATCCTGATGTCCGAGTCGCAGGAACGCATGATGGCCGTGGTCACCCCCGAGAACATCGCCGCGTTTGAAGCGGTCATGGACAAGTGGGCGGTGGAGTACTCCTGGCTGGGCGAAGTGACCGACACCGGCCGCCTCATCATCACGTGGGAAGGCGAAGTCATTGTCGACGTCGACCCGCGCACCGTGGCCCACGACGGCCCGGTCTACGACCGCCCGTACGCCCGCCCCGAATGGCAGGACGCCGTCCAGGCCGACTCCTTCACCGGGTCCGTGCAGGATACCGGCCGTCCCTCCGCCCCCGCGGACCTGGCCGCCGCCATCACCGAGCTCGTCGCCTCGCCGAACATGTGCGACAAGTCCTGGATCACCAAGCAGTACGACCGCTACGTCGGCGGCAACACCGCCATGGCGTTCCCGGACGACGCCGGCGTGGTCCGGGTGGACGAGGAAACCGGCCTCGGCGTGGCCCTGGCCACCGATGCCAACGGCCGCTACACCTACCTCGATCCGTACCACGGCGCGCAACTGGCCCTGGCCGAGGCCTACCGGAATGTCGCCACCTCCGGCGCCGTTCCGATGGCCGTCAGCGACTGCCTGAACTTCGGCTCCCCCGAGGATCCCGACGTCATGTGGCAGCTGGCCGAAGCCATCCGCGGCCTGTCCGACGCCTGCATGGTCCTCGGCATCCCGGTCACCGGCGGCAACGTCTCGCTGTACAACCAGACCGGGACCACCCCCATCCACCCCTCCCCCGTGGTGGCTGTGCTGGGCAAGTTCGACGACGTCGCCCGCCGCACGCCGTCGGGCTGGAAGGAAGATGGCCAGGCCATCTACCTGCTGGGCACGACAGCGGCCGAGCTGGACGGTTCGGAATGGTCCAACATGCGCGGACACCTCGGCGGCCTGCCGCCCAAGGTTGACCTCGACGCCGAGCGCGAACTGGGGCAGATCCTGATCAACGCCTCCCGCGACGGCATGGTGGATTCCGCCCACGACCTCTCCGAAGGCGGCCTCGCTGCAGCCCTCGTGGAGTCGTCCCTGCGCTACGGCGTGGGCGCCCGGATCGCGCTGCAGGATGTCCTGGACCGCGACGGTGTGGACCTGTTCACGGCGCTGTTCTCCGAAACCCAGGGCCGCGCCGTCGTCGCTGTGCCCCGCTCGGAGGAAATCCGCTTCACGGACATGTGCACCGCCCGCGGCTTCGCGCACGTCCGGATCGGCGTGGTGGACGCCGAGGGCGGCACGCTGGAGATCAATGGCGTCGAAACCATGAGCCTCGACGCGCTCCGCGAAGCCCACGAGGCGACCCTGCCGAAGTACTTCGGCTAGTCCCCACCGCAGCCCTCGCCTCGCAAGCTCGGCCAGGGAACCCTGGCGGCGTGGGCCCACCCACCGCAGCCCTCGCCTCGCAAGCTCGGCCAGGGAACCCTAGCGGCGTGGGCCCGTTCCATCGGTTGCTCCGTAACTGCCGTTTTGAACCCTCAAAACGGCAGTTACGGAGCAATCGTTCGTTAACGCCCGGGCCGCCATCGACGCCGATTCTGTATTTCCGATAGGCCAAGTCGGGTTCGTGGTGCCGCGTTCCCGCATCGTCGATGATCGGCACGTTTAGCTCCGGTTCCGGAAGGCCTGCGGCGAATCCGAGCCCACCCCAATGAACCTCAAAAGGGCGGCTACGGAGCAATCGACGGGGTTAGTCGTCGCTGCGGAGTTCCCGTTGCCGTGCGCTGAGGAGTTCGAGTTCGGGCCGGGCTGCCACGAAGCGTTCGACGGCGGTCAGCACCTCCACGACGTGTCCCCGGTCGGCTGCCACCAGGCCGGCGCCCAACTGCGTGCGCCGGTGCTGTTCGTGGTCCCCGACCTCGGCCACGGAGACATCAAAGCGCCGCTTCAGCTCCGCCAGCAGCGGCCGCACCACGGAGCGCTTCTCCTTGAGGCTGTGAACGTCGCCCAGAAGGATGTCGAATTCGATCCATCCGATCCACATGCCATAAGCCTATCCATTGCTCCCCACCGGCTCCCTCGCCTCGCAAGCTCGGCCAGGGAACCCTGCCAGCGTGGGCCCACCGCCGTTTTGAGGCCTCAAAATGGCGTCTACGGAGCAATCGACGCCGGTTAGATGGTGAGTTCGCCCATCCGGTCCCAGCCTTCGCCGTCGAGCTGGCGGCTGATGATCCGGGGAGTTTCGGCCAGGGCCTGGGGCATGTCCGCCATGGCCTGCTTGAAGTGGGCGCTGTTCACGTGGTCTCCGGCGGCGGCGTCCTTGAAGGCCTCAACGAGGACGAATTCATTGGGATCCTCCACGCTGCGGGACCAGTCGAACCAGAGGTTCCCTGGCTCCTGGCGGGTGGCCCGGGTGAAATCGTCCACGAGTCCCAGCCAGCGCTCGGACCAGTCCGGCTTGACCTTGAATTTGACGACGATGAAGATCACGAGCTGTTGCCTTTCATTCGAAATTCCGGAGGTTCCATTCTTGCAGGCGGTCAGCAGGCCTTGATGGCCTCGCGGGCAAGTTCCTGCTGCCGCGGGGTGCCGATCCGGTCGGCCCACTGCTCGGCGAGCTGGAACTCCACCATTGCCTCGGTGCAGCGGCCGGCGTCGTGCAGCGTCCAGCCGAGGTTGTTGTGCAGCGAGACCACCCACCGCTTGGTCCGCTCGTCGTGGACCGTCGAGGCATACTCCAGGGCGCTCCGGGTCCAGGTCTCGGCGTGCGCGGAGTCGGCAATGGCGAGCATGTGCAGCGCGTCCACGGCCAGGAATTCCTCGCCCAGGTGGTCCGCCAGTTCTGCCGCCTGCTCAAAGAGCGGCACGGCCATCGCCCCGTGGCCGCTGGAATTGAGCACCCGGCCGCGTTCCAGCAGCACCCGGACGGCCACGGTGGGCTCGTCGGCATCGATCGAATCCAGCAGCGCGTCGGCTTCCTCGTAGCGGCCCTGCAGCCCGATGGCCCGGCCCAGCTGGGCGGTGAGTTCGGCGCGTTCGTCGGCGTCATAGCTGTCATCTGCGGCGGCCGCCCGGAAACGGGCTTCCGATCCGGCGGGGTCGTCGAAGTTCCACAATTGGTCAAGGGTTGTCTGTTCCAGCATCCACCTGCTCCTGCTCAGCTTTCACCTGCGGCCAGTTCGTGTGCACTCCCAATGTATCGGGAAGTGACATGCCGTTGTGCACGTCCCGCGAGGGCGCTGCCGGCCGCGTAGAACCAGTTGGACGGCCTGCTGAAGGCCGTGATTTTGAGGAACACCCGCCCCGCGGCGTCGATCTCCACTTCGAAGGCTTCCTCGCCCCGCACGGGATGGCCGGGCAGCGTGCCGTACCCGAACCCGGCACGTTGGGGCCCGTCGCCGGGCACCGGCCGGCGCACCCACACCACCTCGCAGGGCGCGTTGATCCGGAAGGGCCCGACGCCGAATCCGCTCACCACGCGCGCACCGGGCACGACGGCGTCGGAGTCGGTGCGGATCCGCAGCCCGGAGCGTTTCTGCAGCTGCCAGGAAAGAATCCCCTGTGCCACCCTCCGGTACAGTGCCAGGCCATCGCCCAGGTAAGTCTGGGACACCAGGCAGGGAAAGCCTTCCGGAGCCTGCCCGTGCTCGGTGGAGCCAATGCCCGGATAGTTCAGCCCGGCCCCCGCGATGCCGCCGGCGTCAGGGCCGCCGCTCATGTGCCTTGGCCCCGGGCGAGCCCTGCCCAGCCCAGCTGCTCCCGCTGTTTTCGGCTGAGCGATGCGACCACCAGGTCATAGGAATCCTCCACCATGTCCCGGATCATGTCGTCCGGCAGCGATCCGTCCAGCCGGACCCCGTTCCAGTGCGTCTTGTTCATATGCCAGGCGCCGGAGATTTCCGGGTGGATGGCCCGCAGCTGTTCGGCCAGGGCCGGCTCGCATTTGAGGCTCACGGACCAGTCCGTCGGGTCCATGGCGGATAACGCGAACATCTTGGCGTCCTGCCGCGCGCCACCCGCCACGGCAGAGCGCACTTTGAACACGGATGTCTCCGGGCCGAACGGAAAGTCCTCAAAGGCGCCCGGGAAGCTCAGGCAGATCTCGCGGAGGGTGGCAACGTCCATGACACGAGCCTATCCGGCTGCGGTCTACCCGGCAGTGCGGGCATCGCCGATGCTGTGCAGCCCTTCGGGAGTGGTGCCGTTGACTTCGTAATCGCCCACGGTGCGGGCCTTGAACACGGCCGGGTTGTGGGTGGCCACGGTCCGGGCGTTGCGCCAGTGCCGGTCCAGCGACTTGGACTTCGACGTGGCGGATGCCCCGGTCACGTCGAAGAGCTGCTGGGCCGCGGACTGGACGAGCTCGGGCACCAGCAGCTGGGCCTTTTCCACCGCGATCTCGCCGCGGATGTAGCGCTGCTCCGGGGTGAGTTCCAGGTCCTGATCCGCACCGGCGTCGAGCTCCCGGGCCGCGGCCAGCACCACCGACTCCGCTAGAGGCCCACGCGCCACCCTTCGCGGGCGGGGCACTCGTTCACGACGACGTCCAGCCCGGCGGCCTTGGCACGCTCCGCCGCGGCGTCGTCGAAGACGCCCAGTTGCAGCCAGACGGCCTTGGCGCCTACGGCAATGGCCTCGTCTATGACGGCCCCCACCTTGTGGGAGTTGACGAAGCAGTCCACGACGTCGATCGGGTGTTTCGCCGCGGGAATCTCCGTCAGGGAGCGGTACCCCTTCTCGCCATGGACGTCGTCTCCGGGCAAGTTGACCGGAATGATTTCCATACCCATCCGGTCACGGATATACAGGGAGACGTCGTACGCCGAGCGCCATTCGTTGGTGGTCAGGCCGACCACCGCCCACGTGCCTTTGGTTCGCATGAGGCGGTCAATGACTGCCGGATCGTTAACGTGGGCCATGCATTAACCTTACTCCTGCGACTTTTTTGGACAATCGTCGAATAAATGAACGATTTCGCGCCGCCGGGCGCCGCCGTGAACGAATATTACAACGCGTGAGACGCGGATTTTGTGGAATCGTGCATCTCGGTTCTAGTAGGTAGTGACCATCCCGAGCGGCCGAGAGACCTGGATCGATGAAGCCGCAGCAACCCCCGGTGACGTGAGACGACCATTCCCACGGAACTGTTCCGCTCACTTTCGATTGAATTCGAGGGAACCAGAGGAACCAAGGGTGCTACTGCCAGGACCGATGGAGTGCTGCCATGACCCCTGAGAATTCTTCCGCCCTGCCCACCTTTGCCCGGACTGCGTCCGAGGCAACCCCACAAACCACTTCGGACGCGACGGCGAACGAAGCAGGGCTGCGTGACGCGCCCGGTTCCTCTCGCGGCTCGTCGGGATGGTCCCTGACCGAGCCCACGGACGGCGCAGTGCACGGCGCCCCCACCGACGGACCGGCGCGTCACCGCAGCACCACCCCCAGGCACCACACCGCCGCGACGGCAGTGGCCGACACGGTTTCCTTCTGGGAAGAACAGGCCCTGCGCCTCGACTGGGCGGCACCGGCCGACGGTGCCCTCAGTAACGACATCGGCGGCAAGCCCTGGCACACCGCGCACCGCCGCATCCCGGCCGACGTCGAGGCCGGCACCGGCCCGCAGATCACCTGGTTCGAGGGCGGCAGGCTCAATGTCGCCTACAACTGCGTCGACCGCCATGTAGCGGCTGGGCGGGGAGACAAGGTGGCCCTGCACTTCGAGGGCGAGCCCGGTGACCGCCGTGCTGTCACCTACGCCGGCCTCCAGCGCGAGGTGTCCAAGGCCGCCAATGCCCTCCTGGACCTCGGCATCACCAAGGGCGACCGCGTGGTCATCTACCTCCCGGTCATCCCCGAAACCGTGATCATCACCCTCGCCGTGGCCCGCATCGGCGCCATCCACTCCCTGGTCTTCGGCGGCTTCTCCGCCGAGGCCTTGAAGTTCCGTGTGGAGGACACCGGCGCCAAACTCCTGGTCACCACCGACGGACAGTTCCGCCGCGGCGCCGCGGTGCCGGTCAAGGACAACGCGGATGCCGCCGTCTCCGGCGACAACGCCATCGAGCACGTCCTGGTGGTCAACAGGACCACTCCGGCGGACGAACTCGGGACCGTCCCGATGACCGCGGGCCGCGATGTGTGGTGGCACGACGCCGTCGGGACAGCTTCCGACGTCCACGTAGCCGAACCGTTCGACGCCGAGACGCCGCTGTTCATCATGTACACCTCCGGCACTACCGGGAAGCCCAAGGGCCTGGTCCACACCTCCGGTGGCTACCTCGCGCAGGCGTCGTGGAGCTTCGAGCACCTGTTCAGCAACCCGGACCCCGCGCTGCGGGAGAAGGACGTGCACTGGTGCACGGCCGACCTCGCCTGGGTCACCGCGCACACCTACGAGCTCTACGGCCCGCTCTCCAACGGCGCCACGCAGGTCATTTTCGAGGGAACACCCAACACCCCGCACCCGGGCCGGCACTTTGAGATCATCGAACGCTACGGCGTCACGCAGTACTACACCGCGCCCACCCTGGTGCGCTCCCTGATGGGCTGGTTCCCGGACGGCGTCCCCGACGCGTACGATCTCTCCTCCATCCGTCTCCTCGGCACGGTGGGCGAGGCCATCAACCCCGAGGCCTGGCGCTGGTTCCGGGCCAACATCGGCGCCGGCACCGCCCCGGTGGTGGACACCTGGTGGCAGTCCGAAACCGGCGCCACCATCCTCTCCCCCGCACCGACGGACACCGCGTTCAAGCCCGGCTGCGCGGCCCGTCCGCTGCCCGGGGTCAGCACGCGCATCGTGGACGACGCCGGCAATGCGGTTCCGCCGGGCGTCCAGGGTTTCATCGTGGTGGACTCCCCCGGCCCCGCGATCGCGCGGACAGTCTGGGGGAGCCCGCGCCGCTACTTCGATTCGTACTGGCGTCAATACGCCGAACAGGGCTGGTTCCTCGCCGGTGATGGCGCCAAGTATGACGACGACGGAGACATCTGGATCCTCGGGCGGGTAGATGACACCCTCAACGTCTCAGGGCACCTGCTCTCCACGATCGAGATCGAGTCGGCGCTCGTCTCCCATCCGGACGTGGTGGAAGCGGGCGTCTGCCCGGTCGCGGACCCAAAGACCGGGCATGCCATCGTGGCGTTTGTCGTGCTGAAGGATTCGGCGGCTACCGAGGACATCGCGTCCGAATTGAAGGCGCACGTCGCTAAGCAGATCGGGCCGATCGCCAAGCCGCGCGACGTCGTCGTCGTTCCCGATGTGCCCAAGACCCGCAGCGGCAAGATCATGCGCCGGCTGCTGACCCAGCTGTTCGAAGGAACCGCGCTTGGGGACACCACGTCGCTCCAGAACGAACCATCCATCGCGGGCATCCAGGATGTGCTGCGCGAACGCAACAACACCCCAGAAGTAAGGAACACCCATGACTGACATCAGCAGCGTCGCCCGTCTTTCCGAACCGCTCAAGTTCGCCTACTGGGTTCCCAACGTTTCCGGCGGCTTGGTGGTTTCCACCATCGAACAGCGCACCGGCTGGGACTTCGAGTACAACAAGAAGCTGGCCAGGATCGCGGAAAACTCCGGCTTCGAATACGCCCTGACCCAAACCCGGTACGCCGCCTCCTACGGCGCGGACAAGCAGCACGAGGCCACCTCGTTCAGCCTGGCGCTGCTGGCCGCCACCGAGCGCCTCAAAGTGATCTCCGCCGTCCATCCGGGCATGTGGCACCCCGGCGTGCTGGCGAAGTACATCATCACCGCGGACCACATCTCCAACGGCCGCGCCGCAGTGAACATCGTCTCCGGCTGGCTCAAGGACGAATTCACCAACTTTGGGCTCGAATGGCTCGAGCACGACGAGCGCTATGTCCGCACCGAGGAATTCATCAAGGTCCTCCGCGGGCTGTGGACCGAGCAGGAATACAGCCAGTCCGGCAAGTACTACAACATCACCGATTTCACCCTGAACCCGGCCCCGGTGGACGTGCCGGGCCGGGCACACCCGGAGATCTTCTTTGGCGGCAACTCCACAGCCGCGCAGGCCACTGCCGGCCGCGTGGCCGACTGGTACTTCTCCAACGGCAAGGACCTCGAAGGGTTCAAGGAGAACATCGCCGGCGTCGTGGCCTCCGCAGGAGAAGTCGGGCGTGCTGCCGGGCGCGGGAGCGGCGCCGGGCTGCCCCCCCGGAGCTCCTCCCACCTCCCCGCCCTCCCCTCTCCTAGGTTTGGCCTCAACGGCTTCGTCATTGCCCGTGATTCCGAGAAGGAAGCCCGCGACACCCTCCGCGAGATCGTCGAGAAGGCGCACAAGCCCGCCGTCGAAGGGTTCCGCGCCGCCGTGCAGGAAGCCGGAGCGTCCACCACGGATGGCAAGGGCATGTGGGCCGACTCCAGCTTCGAGGATCTGGTCCAGTACAACGACGGCTTCAAGACGCAGCTGATTGG
This sequence comes from Arthrobacter sp. P4_F10, assembly GCF_056401435.1. Lineage (NCBI taxonomy): Bacteria > Bacillati > Actinomycetota > Actinomycetes > Micrococcales > Micrococcaceae > Arthrobacter > Arthrobacter sp. P4_F10. The sequence goes on along the minus strand of NZ_JBFUJJ010000005.1, from coordinate 349,548 downwards.
CACACCGGAGCAGATCGCCGAGCGGATCGTGGAGTACAAGAAGATCGGCGTGAACCTGTTCCTCACCGGCTACCTGCATTTCCAGGAGGAAGTCGCCGTGTTCGGTCAGGACGTCCTGCCGATCGTGCGCGAACTCGAGGCGGACCTGGCACGCAAGAACGGCATCGAGCTGGACCTGTCCCAGACCCCGGTGGCAAACGTTGAGGTAGCTGCGTAATGGCTGAGCGCAAGTTCGGTTTCCGCACCCGCGCGCTGCACGCCGGCGGCACCCCCGACGCCGAGCACGGCGCCCGTGCCGTGCCGATCTACCAGACCACCTCCTTCGTGTTCAAGGACACGCAGGAGGCCGCGAGCCTCTTCGCGCTGCAGAAATACGGCAACATCTACTCCCGGATCGGCAACCCCACCGTGGCCGCGTTCGAGGAGCGCATCGCCTCCCTGGAGGGCGGCATCGGCGCCGTGGCCACGTCTTCGGGCATGGCGGCGGAGTTCATCACTTTCGCCGCGCTCACCCAGGCCGGGGACCACATCGTCGCCGCCTCCCAGCTCTACGGCGGTACGGTGACCCAGCTGGACGTCACGCTGCGCCGCTTCGGCGTGGACACAACGTTCGTCCCCGGCACCGACCCGGCGGACTACGCCGCCGCAGTCCGGGAAAACACCAAGGCGATCTTCGTCGAGGTGGTGGCCAACCCGTCCTCGGAGGTCCAGGACCTTGCGGCCCTCGCGAAGGTGGCGCACGACGCCGGCGTCCCGCTCGTCGTCGACGCCACCTTGAGCACGCCGTACCTCGTGCGGCCGATCGAGCACGGCGCGGACATCGTGATCCACTCCGCCACGAAGTTCCTCGGCGGCCACGGCACCACCCTGGGCGGCGTGATCGTCGAAAGCGGCCGCTTCGATTGGGGCAACGGCAACTTCCCCACGATGACGGAGCCGGTGGCCTCCTACGGAAATGTGTCCTGGTGGGGCAACTTCGGCGAGTACGGCTTCCTGACAAAGCTGCGTTGCGAACAGTTGCGCGACATCGGCCCGGCACTGTCCCCGCAGTCGGCCTTCCAGCTCCTGCAGGGCGTCGAAACGCTCCCCCAGCGCCTCGACGAGCACCTGAAGAACGCGCAGGCCGTGGCTGAATGGCTCGAGGCGGACGAGCGCGTGGCCTACGTGAACTTCTCCGGCCTGCCTTCGCACCCGCACTTCGAGCGGGCCAAGAAGTACCTGCCGCTGGGTCCTGGCTCGGTCTTCTCCTTCGGCGTCAAGGGCGGCCGTGCCGCGGGCCAGAAGTTCATCGAGTCCCTGCAGTTGGCCTCGCACCTGGCCAATGTGGGCGACTCCCGGACCCTGGTCATCCACCCCGGGTCCACCACCCACCAGCAGCTCAACCCCGAACAGCTCGAATCCGCCGGCGTCCCCGAGGACCTGGTCCGCATCTCGATCGGGTTGGAAGACATCGACGACATCCTCTGGGACCTTGATCAGGCCCTGGACGCGGCGTCCCGGGAGGCAGCCTCGGATGCATCCGCCCGCGGCTTGGACACAGCAGAGGCTGAAGCCTGCACGATCGGAGCGAACTGATGACTGTTGAAGAACGGACCTGGACCGGGCCCTCGGCGCCGGAGCGCCTGAACCTGCTGCGGCAGGCGAAGTCGATCGCGATCGTGGGCGCTTCGGACAAGCCGTCGCGCGCGAGCTATTTCGTGGCCACCTACCTGCAGTCCTCCACCCGGTACCTGGTCTACTTCGTGAACCCGGTGGTGAAGGAAATCCTGGGTCAGCCGACGTACGCGTCGCTGGCGGATCTGCCGGAAAGCCCGGACATTGTGGACGTGTTCCGCAAGCACGGTGACCTGCCGGGCGTCCTGGACGAGGCCATCGCCGCCGGCGCCAAGACCCTCTGGCTGCAACTGGGCTCCTGGCATGAGGACGTGGCCAAAGAGGCCGAAGCCGCCGGGCTCGACGTCGTGATGGACCGCTGCGTGAAGATTGAGCATGCCCGGTTCCACGGCGGCCTGCACCTGGCCGGCTTCGACACCGGCGTCATCTCCTCCAAGCGGCAGGTCCTGGCCTAAAAGCGGCAGGCCCAACAGCACCCGTCACCCGCCAACCCACCTGTTGCGCTATCACTTAGGGTCGTTCCCACCGCTCAGAACAGCCCTAAGTGATAGCGCAACTGGGTTAGAAGGCGGTCTAGGGCTGGCCGGGGGGCGTGGGAAGCAAACCGGGAAAGGTCGGCGCCGGCACCGGATCCGAGGGAAGACCCCGGTCCGCGCCCCGGCCCGGGAGGCCGGGCGCCGGCAGCCCCGGCCGTTGGCTCGGCCTCGGCAGGATACCGTCACGCCCGACGGCGGGCGGCGTGGTGCGCTGCTTGCGTCCGGCCTTCTTGTCCGAGTCCTCGTCGCCGTCCGATCCCGCGCCAGTAGCTGCAGTGCTGGATGGGGCAGCCCCGGGAGTTCCTGCCGGCGACGTCGCGGCAGGTGCAGGGAAGACCGGGACCGAGGACGGCGACGGCTGGACATGCTCGGGGGCCGGAGTGCCGTGCCCCGGGGACTGGAAGATGACGCCGACGCTCTGGCTGACACTGTGCCGGAAGTCCTCGCTGGATGCCGCCACGGCGCCGGCACCAAGGGTCATGGCACCCACGACGGCGCCACCGACGATTGCCAGCCGACGCTTTCGGCCGCGGCGCTCGGCGAGGCTCGTGACCCCGGTCGGCAGCGATTCATCGGCGGCATCCTTGGCGGACGCGACCGCGGGCAGCGCCGTCGTCGCGGCTGAGACAGGGGCGGCTGAACGGGCTACTCCGGCGGCAAGCAGTGCCGCGAGGTCGGCGCGGGGCGCCGGAGCCGCATCCGGGATCACGGCGCGGAGCTGTTCGAGCGCGCTCCGGAGCTCGGCCGCGGCTTCGAGGCCGGAGTCGCTCAGCATGGTCTGGATGCTGCCATCCTGCTGGGGGTCGCGGGTGCCGGTCATGATGCTGCGTGGTCCTTTTCGGTTACGAGTTCGCGCAGGGCACTGAGCCCGCGGCGCTGAAGCTGTTTGATGGCACCCGGCGTCTTGTCCATGATGCCGGCCACCTGTTCGATGGAAAGGTCTGCGACGATCCGCAGGACCAGAACTTCCCGTTGCTCCTCATTGAGCCTCGCGAGAGTGTCCGAGATACCGCCCAGGGATCCGAGCACCTCGTCCTCGGCTGATGCCGAGTACCGCGCGTCGGTCAGGGGGTCGTACTCGGCTAGGTGCGGCGTGCGTTCTGCCCGCCGCCTGTAGTCGACCAGCCGGGCGTGGGCGACGGAGAAAATGAACGTCCGCAGGCCCTTGTGGCCGCCGCTGACGCCGGCCAGTTTCGGCAGGACGTCCACGAACACGTCTTGGGTCAGGGCCTCGGCGTCGTCCACGCCCCGGGCCCGGAAGTAGCCCAGCACGGCAGGGGAAATGACAGCGTACACCGCGCTGAAACCTGATGGGTCACCAGCTAAAGCGGCTGACAATTCGTCGTCGCTTAGCTGCTGTGCCAAGAAGCTGTCCTTCCGTTACTGCTGGGGTGCGGCCCCCGTAAGTCTAGCGGCCGCACCCCGGAGCCCTTCAAAATGAGGGCTCCCTCCTTGCTTTCAGACCCGTGACGGGTCCAGGCTAAACAGCCGGATACTACTTGTCGTGCTGGGGCAGCTCGACGGACGGCTGGGCCGGAACGGCCTGGGTGGCCGGGACGCCATTGGCGCCGGGAACCGCGGGGATAGCCCGGGTCGCCGGAACTGCGGCGTTGACGTTGGCGTTGGCGCGTGCCTCACCGGCAGCACCCTTGACAGTGGCGCCCTTCTTTGAATCAACGGAGCCGTCGACGGCACCCTCGGTGCCGTCCACATCGGCGTCGCCCTTGGCCTTGCCGTCAGTCGACGGCGCGGCCGGAACTGCGGGGACGGCCGGCTTTGCCGGGAGCGTAGGTGTGGCCGGGACAGCTGGAGTGGCGGGCGTAGCGTGGTTCACTTCAGTCTGCTCGGTGCTGGACATCTGGGCCGCATTGGCCAGTCCGATGCCGGAGAAACCTCCGACTGCCAGGATGGCGGCGCCGACAGCAATCTTGGTGGTCTTGCTAACACTCTTCATTACAGACGTACATCCTTTGTTTTTTGGTGGAAGGCGGGCTGAGGCCTCTTGGGGGCAGTCGACAGCCCACTCTCGCCAGAAAAGGCTGGCCGGCGCCCATGGGGGCAGGCGCCGGCAAGCGCTTACGGTAAAGGGCCGACCGGAGACCAGATGGGGGGAAGGCGCCGGTCGGCACTTACGGTGGAAGGACAGCCGGTGCCTGGTGGGGGGTCCAAGGCTCCGGCGGCGCTTACAAAGAGGTAATCGCTGGGCGGGCCCGAAAGGTTACGCACCAATCAGAAATTTCTTGATTTCTTTTTTGGGCCGGTGTTGCCGGGGCTTAACGACGGCGGCGGCGGGTCCCCGTCAGGGAACCCGCCGCCGCCGTGCGCCGCGTCAGGACCGGAAGAGTCCGCTGTAGGCATTGAGGGCGATCTGGCCACCCAGGTGTGCGTAAAGAACGTTGCTCCCGGCCGGAATGTCCCGGCTTGTCACGAGGTCGATCAGTCCTGCCAGGGACTTGCCCTCGTAGACGGGGTCAGTGATCATGGCTTCGAGCGAGGCACCCAGGCGGATGGCTTCCAGGGTGGAGTCGACGGGAATTCCATAGCGGTCCCCGGCCCAGCCCTCCATGACGTTGATTTCGTCGTCACGGAGTTCCCGGCCCAGGCCGATCAGCTCGGCGGTGTTCCGGGCAATGCGTTCAACCTGGTCGCGGGTCTTCGTCAGGGTCGCCGACGCATCGATGCCGATCACGCGGCGTGGTTTGTCCTGGCCGGCAAAACCCGCGATCATCCCGGCATGGGTGGAGCCCGTGACGGTGCAGACGATGATCGTGTCGAAGAAGATGCCGAGCTCGCGCTCCTGCTCCTCCACCTCGTAGGCCCAGTTGGCAAAGCCCAGCCCGCCCAGCCTGTGGTCGGACGCGCCGGCCGGGATCGCGTACGGCTTGCCGCCGGCAGCCTTGACCTCCTCGATCGCGTTTTCCCAGCTGCTGCGGATACCGATGTCAAAGCCGGCACTCTCCAGCCGGACGTCGGCGCCCATGATGCGCGAGAGCAGGATGTTGCCCACGCGGTCGGACAGCGGATCCGGCCAGTCGACCCAGTTTTCCTGAACCAGGCGGGCCTTGAGGCCGAGTTTCGCGGCCACCGCCGCGACCTGGCGGGTGTGGTTGGACTGGTAGCCGCCAATTGAGACCAGGGTGTCCGCGCCCTGCGCCAGGGCTTCCGGGACAAAGTACTCCAGCTTGCGGGTCTTGTTGCCGCCGAACGCGAGGCCGCTGTTGACGTCCTCCCGCTTCGCCCAGATCGTGGCCCCGCCCAAGTGCGCGCTAAGCCGCGGCAGCGGGTGGACGGGACTCGGTCCAAACATCAGGGGGTAGCGCTCAAAATCGGTGATGGCCATCGTCGGTCCTTCGCTCGCGGTGGGAAACGGCTGGGTGAACAACAAATATGCAATACATTGCATTGTCGGATACCAGCTCCGGGAGGCATAGCGCTGCCGGACAAGGCGACTTAACTGCGACGGCGGGCCGCCCTTTCCAGGGKGGCCCGCCGCCGTCGTGCGCCAGTTAGAGCGTCAGCCGGTGCTAGTCGTTGATGAGATCGTTGACCACGATCGTCTGGTCGCGGTCCGGGCCGACGCCGATCGCGGAGAACCGCGTGCCGGAGAGCTTTTCCAGGGCAAGGACGTAGTTCCGGGCGTTTTCCGGCAGGTCCTCCAGGGTGCGGGCGCCCGTGATGTCCTCGGTCCAGCCTTCGAAGTATTCGAAGATCGGCTTGGCGTGGTGGAACTCGGTCTGGGTCATGGGCATTTCGTCGTGCCGCACGCCGTCGACGTCGTACGCCACGCAGACCGGGATCTGCTCGATGCCCGTCAGGACGTCCAGCTTGGTGACGAAGTAGTCCGTGAAGCCGTTGACGCGGGAGGCATGGCGCGCCAGGACGGCGTCGTACCAGCCGCAGCGGCGCGGCCGGCCGGTGTTGACGCCGAACTCACCACCGGTTTTCTGCAGGTACATGCCCATCTCATCGAACAGTTCCGTGGGGAACGGACCTGCGCCCACGCGGGTGGTGTACGCCTTGATGATGCCGATGGAACGCGAGATCCGCGTGGGGCCGATGCCCGAGCCCACGGAGGCGCCGCCCGCGGTGGGGTTCGAGGACGTCACGAACGGGTACGTGCCGTGGTCAACGTCCAGGAACGTGGCCTGACCGCCCTCCATGAGGACCACCTTGCCCTCGTCCAGGGCGGTGTTCAGGACATAGGTGCTGTCGATGACCAGCGGGCGCAGACGCTCGGCGAAGGACAGGAAGTACTCCACGATCTCGTCCACCTCGATGTCGCGGCGGTTGTAGACCTTGACCAGAAGTTCGTTCTTCTGGCGCAGCGAGCCCTCCACCTTCTGGCGCAGGATCGAGGCGTCAAAGACGTCCTGCACGCGGATCCCGAGTCGCGCCACCTTGTCCATGTAGGCGGGGCCGATGCCGCGGCCGGTGGTGCCGATGGCGCGGCTGCCGAGGAAACGCTCGGTGACCTTGTCCAGGACCTGGTGATAGGGCGCCACGAGGTGCGCGTTGGCGGAGACACGCAGTTTGGACGTGTCCGCGCCGCGGGCCTCCAGTCCGTCGATCTCCTGGAACAGGGCTTCCAGGTTCACCACACAGCCGTTGCCGATGATCGGAATCGCGTTCGGGCTCAGGATGCCGGCCGGAAGGAGCTTGAGCTCATACTTCTCACCGCCCACGACGACGGTGTGCCCGGCGTTGTTACCGCCGTTGGGCTTGACGACATAGTCGACGCGGCCGCCAAGCAGGTCAGTGGCCTTACCTTTGCCTTCGTCGCCCCATTGGGCTCCGACGATCACGATTGCTGGCATGGGATCCTCCCCCATTCGTTCGGGCCGAACTCCGTGTGATCCACCAGGTGGTCGCCACAGCTCAGCGCCGTTCATGAGAATGCCCCGAATCTACCGCTGTGCTCTTACCCAACGCTAGAGTTCCGGGGCTCTTACCACCCAAGTTTAGCCGAAAACGGTCACCGGCATGGCTTTGGGTCCTTGTTTGGACGTGTCAGCAAGCTTGTGGGGAACGCCAGGGCGGCTTCCGCGAGTGAGGGCCACGCCTCCGCGGAGGCCACAGGCACTTCCACCCAGTCCTTGAACGGGCACCCCATCCCGGACGGATCAAAGAGCTGCCCGCCGGGGAGTTCGAGGGCGCGGATAGCTGCATCTTTCACCAAGTGGCCCGACACATAGCGGGCACCACTTGCGGGAGCGCCCGGAGTGGAATTGAGTGGGAGTGAGGATCCCGAGCGCCGAAAGGAAACGTGCCATGTCCCGGAACAGCGGGTCCCAGAACAGCGACCACATCCGCGTGACCCATGCCGGCTCGTTGCCCCGCACGCCCGAGCTGATCGCCGCGAACGAGGCCAGGGAAACCGACGGCATCACGCCCGAATTCCTGGACCTGCTCGAAACCTCGGTGGCCGACGTCGTCCAGCGCCAAAAGGATCTGGGCATCGACATCCCCAATGACGGCGAGTACGGGCACACGATGTCCAGCTCCGTGGACTACGGCGCCTGGTGGAATTACTCCTTCTCCCGGCTGGGCGGACTGGTGCCGACCGACGTGGACCGCTGGGCCGACGCCAAGGTGCACCGTTCCTCGCCGGGCCACATCGTCCTGACCTCCTTCCCCGACCGCCGGGACCGGCTGAAGTTCGACGACGCCTACAACGACCCCTCCTCCGGAATCCTGGCCCACCGCAAGGCCGTCACGCAGCCGAAGATCGCGGGGCCGCTGACGTACACCGGCCAAAAACTCGTGGCTTCGGACATTGCCAACCTCAAGACCGGCCTGGCCGCGGCCGGGCTGACCGAGGGATTCGTCGCCTCCCTCTCCCCCGGCTCATGCGCCCGCGTGGCCAACGAGTACTACCGGAGCGACGAGGAACTCCTCTACGCCTGTGCCGACGCGATGCGTGAGGAATACAAAGCCATCATCGACGCCGGCCTGACGGTCCAGCTCGACGACCCCTCCCTGGCCGAGAGCTGGGACCAGATCAACCCCGAGCCGAGCCTGGCTGACTACCTGAAGTTCATCCAGCTCCGGGTCGAAGCAACAAACTGGGCGCTTCGCGATCTTCCCCAGGAGCAGATCCGGCTGCATGTCTGCTGGGGTTCCTGGCACGGCCCGCACACCACGGACATCCCCTTCGCGAACATCGTCGACTCAGTCCTGCAGATCAATGCCGGCGGCTACTCGTTCGAGGCGGCCAACGTCCGGCACGAGCACGAATGGCGCGTCTGGGAGGGCGCGTTGCTGCCCGAGGGGAAGGTCATCATCCCGGGCGTCGTCTCGCACGCCACCAATGTCGTGGAGCACCCGGACCTCGTGGCCGACCGGATCGTGCGCTTCGCGGACCTCGTGGGGCGTCAAAATGTGATTGCTTCCACAGATTGCGGGCTGGGCGGCAGGGTGCATCCGCAAATTGCGTACGCCAAGCTGGAGGCCCTCAGCGAAGGGGCACGCCGCGCCACCAAGCGGCTCTGGTAGCCCAGGCCGGGGCCGGCGCCGCATTTCGCAGGGCTTGATAGACTGATAAGGATCGACCAGGAATCGGTCCACACCACATTTTCAAACCACACCATTGCTCCGCATGCCCGGTATTCGGCGTGTTCGCATCCGGTGTGGCTGCTTTGCCAATCCCGCAGGAGACCCAGCAACATATGACAGCCCTGGCCACCGAAAATTTCCGCGAAGAGCTCCTGAGCCGCCGGTACGAACCTAGCATTGCCCCCGTCAACGAACTCCTTGACGCTCTCCAGGCAACCAAGGCTGGCACCACTGTCCCCTACGTGGACCCCATGCACGACGTCGATGAGTGCCGCATCATCAGCCTGTACTCCAACATCGGCACCGCGGATGCGTCAGGCTTCATCACCGCCGGCGAAGACGAGGCGGCCACCCGCATGCTGGGAATCCAGTGGAAGCTGGGCCTGCGCCCCGAATTCGTCATGCCGTGGAACGTCCACCCGTGGTACGTCCCCGGCGAACCCAACGGCAAATTCACGCCGGACCAGATTTCCGCAGGCCTCAAGCCGCTGCTGAAGTTCCTGGCCCTCGTGCCCCGCGCCTCCGTGATCGTGGCCCACGGCACCGAGGCCAACCGCCTGGCCAACCTGCTGCTCAAGACCGAAGTGCCCATGATCTGGCGCCGCGGCCTGAAGACCTACAAGGTCCGCTCACTCAGCGGCCGGGCATTCGCCGGCACTCCGGCCCGGCAGGAAGAGTACCTGGCGGAGATGCACACCGCGTACGCGGATGCCATGGCCCGCACAGGCCTGGCCAAGGCCTGATCCCCACCCACCCGCACGCATTAACGACGGCGGGCTCCCACCTTGAGGTGGGAGCCCGCCGTCGTCGGTTAACCGCGCGTCAGCCCTCGGACTCGATGGCGGCCCTTGCGCCGGGATCGGAATCCTTGAGGAACTTTTCGATCCGCTCCGGTTCCTCGGCCTCGCCGATCGCCGCGGACGCCCGGCCCAGCGAGTAGAGGGAGCGCAGGAAGCCGCGGTTGGGTTCGTGCTCCCACGGGATCGGCCCGACGCCGCGCCAGCCGTTGCGGCGCAGCGAATCCAGGCCGCGGTGGTAGCCCACCCGCGAGTACGCGTAGGAATCGATGGTGCGGCCCTCGTCCCACGCTTCCTCGGCCAGGATGGCCCACAGGAGCGAGGACGTGGGGTGCTTGGCTACAAGGTCCACGGCTTCCTGGCCGAGCGCGAGGTGCTGGTAGATCTCAGTCTCGGCAGGCAGGAGCGTGGGCTCGGGACCCATCAGGTTCTTGCGGAACTCGTCGGACATGGCTAGAAGGTTTTGCCGGTGGAGCCCAGCTGCTGGGCGGCCTCGACCACACGGGCGGCCAGACCGGCCTCGGCGGAAGCGCCCCACACGCGGGGATCGTAAAGCTTCTTGCTGCCGACCTCGCCGTCGACCTTCAGCACGCCGTCGTAATTGCGGAACATGTGGTCCACCACCGGGCGGGTGTACGCGTACTGGGTGTCGGTGTCGATGTTCATCTTGATGACACCGTAGGAGACGGCGTCCGCGATTTCCTTGTCCGAGGAGCCGGAGCCGCCGTGGAACACGAGGTCGAACGGGTTGGACTTGCCGATCTTGGCGCCCACCTGCTCCTGGATGTCCTTGAGGATCTCCGGGCGGAGCTTGACGCCGCCCGGCTTGTATACGCCGTGCACGTTGCCGAAGGTCAGCGCCGTGATGTAGCGGCCGTTTTCGCCGGAACCGAGAGCGTCGATGGTGGCCAGGGCGTCCTCGACCGTGGTGTAAAGCTTGTCGTTGATGGCGTTTTCGACGCCGTCCTCCTCGCCGCCAACGGTGCCGATCTCAACTTCGAGGATCATCTTGGCGGCAGCCGTGCGCTCGAGCAGTTCCCGGGCGATCCGCAGGTTTTCCTGCAGGGTCTCGGCGGAGCCGTCCCACATGTGCGAGTTGAAGAAGGGGTTGCGGCCGGCCTTGACCTCTGCCTCGGAAGCGGCGAGCAGTGGGAGCACGAAGCCGTCCAGCTTGTCCTTGGGGCAGTGGTCCGTGTGCAGGGCGATGTTGACGCCGTAGTTCTTGGCGACCTCGCGGGCGAAGGCCGCGAAGCCCAGGGAGCCGGCAACCATGTCCTTGGTGGAGGCACCGGACCAGTAGGCCGCGCCGCCGGTGGAGACCTGGACGATGCCATCGGATTCCGCCTCGGCGAAGCCGCGCATGGCGGCGTTTAGGGTCTGGGAGGACGTGACGTTGACAGCCGGGAAGGCGAAGCCACCCGTCTTTGCACGGTCGATCATCTCGGAGTAGATCTCTGGGGTTGCAATGGGCATGCTGACTCCTAAAGTGAATTTCGTCTACGGGCTGGTGCTCCTGGAGGGAACCTCGTCGGCTAGGAACCATCCTAGTCATTCCTGCGCCGGGGCAGTGTCTCCGGTCACTGTGCCTGTGTAACACTCGCTCCCCCGGCGGTCCCGCCTGCCGCTCACCGCCCGAGCTTCCCGCCCAGACGGCAGTTCGCGGCAGTGTTGGGCGAAAGCATCGCCGTGAAGTGCCATCTCGGCGGCAGTTAGAGGTGCTGGCCGAACACGTGGCGGCGGATCCAGGCGTGCATCGCGATCGCGGCGGCAGAGGCCGCGTTGATGGAGCGGGTGGAGCCGAACTGCTCGATCGACAAGGTGTCCAGCGCCGCGTCGTGGACCTCAGGGGTCAGGCCCGGGCCCTCCTGGCCGAAGACCAGGACGCAGTCCCTGGGCAGTTCGTAGGTTTCCAGCGGGACGGAGTCCGGGAAGATGTCGATCCCGATGATCGCCAGCCCCTCCCCCTGCGCCCAGGTCACGAAGTCCTCAACGGTGGGGTGGTGGCGGACGTGCTGGTAGCGGTCGGTAACCATGGCCCCGCGGCGGTTCCACCGGCGTCGTCCGATGATGTGGACTTCCTTGGCGAGGAACGCGTTGGCGGTCCGGACCACGGTGCCGATGTTGAGGTCGTGCTGCCAGTTCTCGATCGCGATGTGGAAATTGTGGCGCTTGGAGTCCAGGTCCGCCACGATCGCCTCGTGCTTCCAGTAGCGGTATTTGTCCACCACGTTGCGCCGGTCGCCGTCCGCCAGGAGGTCCGGGTCCCAGTGCTCGCCCTGTGGAAGTTCGCCTTCCCAGGGGCCGACGCCGACCTCCGCCTTCGGTTCCGCCACTGCCGCCGGGTCCGCTGACGTCTCTGGCACAGGCTCTACGCCGGCGTCGCCGGGGATCTCGGGTTCAGTCACGCCTCAACATTAGACTGGGAGGCAGGTAGCGGCACACTTACGGCGGAGGACACCATGGCAGATCAGCGCGAAGAGCAGGGGACCGACTCAGACGGGGCACGTTCATATGCCTCGATGTACCGCAGTGGCCAGGAAATCGAATGCTGGCTCACGGACATGGACGGCGTGCTGGTCCACGAGAACCAGCCCATCCCGGGCGCCTCGGAGCTGATCCAGCGCTGGGTGGACACCTCCAAACGGTTCCTCGTGCTGACCAACAACTCGATCTTCACGCCCCGGGACCTCGCGGCCCGGCTCAGTTCTTCCGGACTGGAAATCCCGGAGGAGAACATCTGGACGTCGGCCCTGGCAACTGCCCAGTTCCTCAAGGACCAGGTCCGCGGCTCCGAATCGGGGAACCGCGCCTACACGATCGGCGAAGCAGGACTCACGACGGCGCTCCACGAGGCAGGCTTCATCCTCACCGACCAGAACCCCGACTTCGTGGTGCTCGGCGAGACCCGCACCTACTCGTTTGAAGCCATCACCATGGCCATCCGCCTGATCCTGGCCGGCGCGCGTTTCATCGCCACCAACCCGGACGCCACCGGGCCCTCGAAGGACGGCCCCATGCCTGCCACCGGGGCCATCGCCGCCCTCATCACCAAGGCCACGGGCCGCGAACCGTACATTGTGGGCAAGCCCAACCCGATGATGTTCCGCTCGGCGATGAACCAGATCGACGCGCATTCGGAAACCACAGCCATGATCGGCGACCGCATGGACACCGACATCATCGCCGGCATGGAAGCGGGCCTGCACACGGTGCTGGTGCTCAGCGGCATCACCCACCGGGACGACATCGCCGCGTACCCGTTCCGGCCGAACCAGATCCTGAATTCCGTGGCGGACCTCAAGAACCAGATCTGAGGAAACCCCTAGAACGCGGTCTTCTTCCCGCCGCCGCCCGGCAGCGGAAAGAGGTCGTCCTGGAGTTTGTCGATGATGGGCCGGTAGACGAACGGGCTCCAGCCCGGGCTCGCGTGCTCCGGCCTCGCCCCGTCGGTGCGCAGGTCATCCGAGGCCATGTTGGCTTTGAAGGTCAGCGACCACGTATCCCGGGCGGTCTCGTAGTCCACGGTCTTGTCCCGGGGGTTGCCGATGAACGCCATCTTTGTTTCGCCGAGTTTCCCGACGAAACGGCTTGCCTCAAAGTGGTAGATGTAGGCGGATTCGGACTGGATCAGCACGCTGGACGGCGCGAGCGGAGACAGCTGTTCCAGGGTCTGGTCCACTACTTGGCCCCAACTGCGCTCATTCTTGTGCAGCATCCTCTCGCCGAGCTCGTAGCCACCGCGCAGCACCGTAGGGAAGCGGAACCCGCTTTCGTAGAGCAGCACCACGCCCTCAAACCAGCTCTGGTCCAGCACGTCGTGCCGGCTCGCCGGGCTGGAATCCAGGAGGATGAACGCCACTTCGACGCCGTGCAGCTCGCGCAGCCGGGCAGCCACCTGAGTTGCCACCATGCCGCCGAAACTATGGCCGTAGAAGTAGAGGGTGGTGAGATTGTGGGCGCGGACGTACTCGATCACGGCAATGACCACCTCGTCGATGTCCAGCCCCTCGTTGGAATACCCGACGGCGCCGAGCCGGCCCCTCTTGTTCAAGGATCCGCGCAAGGCGTTCAGGATCCACAGGGCTTCTTCCCAGCCCGTCTTGTAGCCGGGGAACAGGATCCAGCTGGCGTGGGGATAGTACAGTTCGGCGACGTCATCCGGCACTTCGAGGATCCGGGTGACACGCCGATCGGTCTGCACGCGCCGCGTGAACAGCATGTCCGCCGCCAGCAGTGAAGCGGACCCGGCGCCGATCAGGAATGTCCGCCGGGAAACCCGTTTAAGCTCGACGGCGCGGCGGAGCATGCGGGCCTCGGCAGCACCGGGGCCTCGCGGATGGTTCGGTTCCATCTCGGCCGGCACATTACTACCGTATCCACGGTCCGGCGGGGATGAGAAACCCGACCAATCCGGAAGACAGAAGGGCAGCCTGGAGCGGCGTTGCCGCCGCTGGCCGGCTAGACAGGCTCGGGCTCGCGGCCGACCTCGCGACGGCTGATCTCCATGCCGATCTCGTCATACGTTGCCAGCAGTTCCGAGCGGGCCATGTCAGCGGGGTCATCGAGCAGGCCGAACACACAGTCGCTCGCGGCGAAGAGTTCGTCGTCGGAGAACCGGGTCAGCCGCCGGGTGCCGGAGGGATCGACGGAGGACAGGAATTCCCCGGACATGTCCAGGGTGGGCAATGCGGCGGAATCGTCGCGGTGCGCGGTCAGCTCCAGGGAAACGCCGCCGGGGGCGGGCATGCCGGCGATGTCCGAGCCGGCGCTCCCGCCGTCGATCGCGTTGAGGTCGTTGCGCAGGCCGGCCAGCGCCGATGATTCCACAAATGCGGCCAGGCCGAGGTCGACGCGGATGTGCGAGATGATCCCCATGCGGCGAACGCGCTGGACAATGTGCGTCAGGGAGGGGCGGGAGGCTTGCGTGAGGCTCCCCCGGACACTAATCCGGACGACGTCGGAAACGACATCGAGTTTGACGTGGGCTTGCAGTGTCTGGTCCATAGGTACTCCAAAGAAGGATGTCTATGGCCGACGGCTCAACCTCATTCAGCGTATCCGCGCTTGTGGTTGCACACAAGTCATAGGTGGCTGCCGGTTCAGCCCGCCTGTCGCCGGTCCGGCTCTTCGTAGTGCGTCCGGGTTGCCGTTCCGCCCACAGACTGCACCAGGGAGGTGGCGATATCGCGGAGTTTGACGTTGCCGTTACTGGACGCATCGGTGAGGATCCGGACCGCGGTTTCCTGGTCGCAGCGGTTCTGCGCCATGACGATCCCGATCGCCATGTCGATGACGGTCCGGGATTCAAGGGTGGCGCGCAGGTTGGTGGCGCTGTCCGTGTGCAGCGAGAAGCGGACTGCCAGCCGCAGTGCCTGGGAGATTTCACGGGTGTAGCCGCGGGCCCGGACAGCGACGTCGCCGTCGAACTTGTGCGGGACATCGGAGTAGAGGTTCAGCGCCGCCTGGGCTTCGCCCTGGAGGTGGAAAGGCACCGACAACACCGAGCGCAGGCCGTGCGAGGCGACGGCGGAGGCATAGTCAGGGCCCCAGCGGTCCTCGTCGAAGAGGTCAGGGACGTAGACTTCCCGTTCCTCCTTGGCAGCGGTCAGGCATGGGCCCTGGGACAGTGAGTACTGGATCTCGTCCACTTCGCGGGCGGAGTCACTGCTCCACCCGATCGTGGCGGCCTTACGGTCCCGGAGCAAGGTAATTCCGCACAGCGCGTCGTCGCCGGAGCCCGCCACCTGGTGCGCGGAAAAACGCGCGAGTTCGTTCAGGAACACTTCGAAGTCCGCGCTGTCCAGGATCAGGTTCTGGATCTGGTCGACAGTGCCGACGGAGTCAGCCCTCAAGTCTTCGGGGTGCGGGAGCATGGCGCGTTTCTCCAGATGCGGGTACGGACGGGGGTATTTAAGAAATGATAAGTCACCCCCTGTACCCCGTCCATCCCCGTCAGCCGAGGGCGGAGCGCTAGTTGAGGCCCAGTTCGTCCTTGCCGAAGGCGAAGAGATACGGAACACCGGCTTCGGCCTCGATCTTTTCCTTGGCTCCCGTGTCGCGGTCCACGATCACGGCGACGGCCACCACGTTGCCGCCGGCCTTGCGGACGCCTTCGACGGCGGTCAGCGCGGAACCGCCGGTGGTTGAGGTGTCCTCCAGGACCAGGACCTTGCGGCCCTCGACCGAGGGACCTTCAACTTGGCGGCCCATGCCGTAGGACTTCTGCGCCTTGCGGACGACGAACGCGTCCACCGGGCGGCCGGCGTCGACGGCGGCATGCATGACGGCGGTGCCCACCGGATCTGCCCCCATGGTGAGCCCGCCGGCGCACTCGAAATCGATCCCGGCGTCCTCCATCAGGGAGAGCATGACCTGTCCCACCAGCTTGGACGCCTCGTGGTGCAGCGTGATGCGGCGCAGGTCAATGTAGTAGTCGGCTTCCGCTCCGCTGGAGAGAATGACCTTGCCGCGGACGACGGCCAGTTCCTTGATCAGTTCCAGGAGTCGGGCACGGGCAGAGGCAGCGTCAGCTGCGAAGTCACGGGTGGCAGTCATGGGTCCCAGTTTAGTGGCTGGTCCGGGGCCGGCGGCCCGGGACCTTTTACTCTTGGCGGCACCGGCACACGGGAGTCGGATGGAACCATGACGGCAGGAACCGAACCATCCATGCGTTGGCCTGCGATCACCAAAGACATCGGCAGTTTCCGGGTCCGGCCGAACCTGGTGGACTATGACGCGGCGCGCGCGGCGTTCACCTGGGATGAGGGCCGACGCGCCCTGTCCGGGCTCCCCGGAGGCCGCGGCCTCAACATTGCCTACGAGGCAGTGGACCGGCACGCGGCCGGCAGCGGCGCCGGCCGGGAGGCTCTGCGGTTCGTCCGGGCCGATGGCAGCACGCACTCGCTGAACTACGCCGAACTCGCGGAACAGACCAACCGCTTCGCCGGGGTCCTGCGCAGTCTGGGCATCAGCCGCGGGGAACGGGTTTTCTCCTTCACCGGCCGCGGCCCGGACCTGTACGTCGCGGTGCTCGGCACGTTCAAGAACGCGAGCGTGTTCTGCCCGTTGTTCTCCGCGTTCGGCCCCGAGCCCGTGCGGCAGCGCCTCTTGCTCGGCTCCGGCCGGGCGCTGGTGACCACGCGGGCGCTATACCGCCGGAAGATCGCCCAGCTCCGCGAGCAGCTCCCGGAACTGCGCCACGTCCTGCTCATCGACGCCGAAGGCGATCCGGAGCCCGGAACCCTGGACCTGACAGCCCTCATGCGGGAAGCCCCGCCGGACGGGGAGATCGCGGCAACCCAACCCGAAGACATGGCCCTGCTGCACTTCACCTCCGGCACCACCGGCACCCCGAAAGGCGCCATCCACGTGCACGACGCCGTGACCGCCCACCACGCGACCGGCACCTTTGCCCTGGACCTGCACCCCGGGGACGTCTACTGGTGCACGGCGGACCCCGGCTGGGTCACCGGAACCTCGTACGGCGTGATCGCGCCCCTGAGCCACGGGGTGACGGCCATCGTGGACGAGGAGGAAATGGACGCAGACCGGTGGTACCGGATCCTCGCCGAACAGGGAGTCACGGTCTGGTACACGGCCCCGACGGCCTTGCGCATGCTCATGAAAGCCGGGACCGGCCGGGCCGCGGGACACGACCTCTCCGCCCTGCGTTTCGTCGCCAGCGTCGGCGAGCCGCTCAACCCCGAGGTGGTGGTGTGGGGGCAGGAGGCGTTCGGGCAGCCGGTGCATGACAACTGGTGGCAGACCGAAACCGGCGGCATCATGATTTCCAACTACGCCGCCACTGAGATCCGGCCCGGTTCCATGGGCCGGCCGCTCCCCGGCGTCGAGGCAGCCCTCGTGGCCCGGGACCCGGACGGCAAGCCCGTCATCCGCGACGGCGAAGCGGCGCTGGTCACGGCCCCCGACGCCATGGGGGAACTGGCTCTCCGGCCCGGCTGGCCCTCCATGTTCCGCGGCTACCTGCACGAGGAGGAGCGCTACCGCCGCTGCTTCGCCGGCGGCTGGTACCTGACCGGGGATCTGGCCAGACGCGACGCCGACGGCTACTACTGGTTTGTCGGCCGGGGCGACGACGTCATCAAGTCCTCGGGGCACCTGATCGGCCCGTTCGAGGTGGAGAGTTCCCTCATGGAGCACCCGGCCGTGGCCGAAGCCGGTGTGATCGGAGTTCCGGACCCGGTGGCCGGCGAGGTAGTTAAGGCCTTCGTTGAGCTCCGGACCGGCTGGGACCCGTCCGGGGAGCTGGCACTGGAGATCATCGGATTCGCCCGCAAGCGGCTGGGCGCCGCCGTCGCACCGCGGCTGCTCGACTTCACCACCGCGCTGCCCAAGACCCGCAGCGGGAAGATCCTCCGGCGCCTGCTCAAGGCCCGGGAGCTCGGTCTGCCCGAGGGCGATACCTCCACCATCGAAACGCCCCCGGCCCCGGCGAGTGCCCCACACCCCAAGCAGCCGGCCCCGACACAGCAGGCGCCGAAATGACGGGCACGGCGGGCCCGCGCGGAGGCCCCGTGGACGCGGCCCACGGCCGGGAACTGCTGCTGCAGATGCTTCGTGTCCGCCAGCTCGAAGAGAAATGTGTCGAGCTCTACAGTGCCGCCAAGATCCGCGGCTTCCTGCATGTCTACATTGGCGAGGAGGCCGTCGCCGCCGGTGTCCTGTCGTGCCTGGGACCGGAAGACGCCGTGGTCGCGACCTACCGGGAGCACGGCCACGCGCTGTTGCGCGGCGTCTCTGCCGGGGCGATCCTCGCCGAAATGTACGGTTACGTTGAAGGGTGCTGCCGCGGGCGCGGCGGGTCAATGCACCTCTTCGATGCCGCCACCCGTTTCTTCGGCGGCAACGCGATCGTCGCGGGGGGCCTGCCCCTCGCGGTAGGCCTGGCGCTCGCCGACAAGATGGCCGGACGCACCAACGTCACGGTGTGTTTCTTCGGCGAGGGCGCCGTGGCCGAAGGTGAATTCCACGAGAGCCTTAACCTGGCGGCCCTCTGGCATCTGCCCGTGCTGTTCTGCTGCGAGAACAATCTCTACGCCATGGGAACGGCGCTGGCCCGCTCCGAATCGCAGACGGACATCGCCCTCAAGGCCGCCGTGTACGAGATCCCCGCGTGGGCCGTGGACGGAATGGACGTCCTGGCCGTCGAGGAGGGCGCACGCCGCGCAGTGGACGCCGTCCGCTCCGGCGGCGGACCGCACTTCCTGGAGCTGCGGACCTACCGCTTCCGGGCCCATTCCATGTTTGATCCCGAACGTTACCGCACGAAGGACGAGGTGTCGCGGTGGATGGAACGGGACCCGATCACGCTGCTGCGGACCGCACTGGAATCCGCGGGCCAGCTCCCGGCCGCCGGGTGGGAGCAACTGCAGGCGGACGCCCAGGCGGAAATCGCGGCCGCCGTCGACTTCGCCGAGGCCGGAACCCCGGAACCGGTGGAGGAACTGACCCGCTTTGTCTACAGCGAGCGTGTCGCCGGAGAAGGCACGGTCACTGGCGCCGGCACGCAGTCTGCCGGAAAGCGTGCCGGAGAGGAAACTGGCGCCCCATGAAGTCCAGCTACCGTGAGGCGCTCCGGGCGGGCATCCGCGACGCCATGATCCGCGATGAGCGGGTGTTCCTGATGGGCGAGGACGTGGGCGCTTATGGCGGCTCGTTCGCGGTCAGTCTGGGCCTGCTGGAGGAGTTCGGCCCGGACCGGATCCGGGATACCCCGCTGTCGGAATCCGGGTTCGTCGGCGCCGGGATCGGGGCGGCCCTGGGCGGGATGCGCCCGATCGTGGAAATCATGACAGTCAACTTCAGCCTCCTGGCCCTCGACCAGATCGTGAATAACGCCGCCACCTTGCTGCACATGTCCGGCGGCCAGTTCCACGTGCCGCTCGTGATCCGGATGACCACCGGTGCGGGCCGCCAGCTCGGTGCCCAGCACTCGCACAGCCTCGAGGGCTGGTACGCGCATATTCCGGGCCTGCGGATCCTCGCCCCGGCTACCCTCGAAGACGCCCGCGGCATGCTGTGGACGGCGCTTCAGGACCCGGACCCCGTACTCATCTTCGAGCACGGCTCGCTGTACAACGTCCCCGGGGAACTGGCCGACGGCGCCGGCCCCGTGGACATCAGCACTGCCGCCATCCGGCGCCACGGCAACGACATCTCGCTGATCACGTACGGCGGGACCCTCCCCGCGGTGCTCAGCGCCGCGGAACAGCTCGCGGCTGACGGGATCGACGCCGAGGTCCTGGACCTGCGCACGCTCCGACCGCTCGACGACGCCGCCATCCTGGCCTCCGTGACCCGTACGCACCGAGCCGTGGTGGTCGATGAAGGCTGGCGCAGCGGCAGCCTTTCGGCCGAGGTGAGCGCACGGATCACCGAACAGGCGTTTTTCGACCTCGATGCGCCGGTGGCCCGAGTCTGCAGCGCCGAGGTACCGATCCCCTATGCCAAGCACCTGGAACTGGCGGCACTCCCGTCCGAGGCGAAAATCGTGGCCGCGGCCAAAATGACGGTGGATACCAGTGGGTGACTTCCTGATGCCGTCACTTGGCGCTGACATGGAGCACGGCAAGATTGTCGAATGGCTGGTCAAGCCCGGTGACTATGTGCGCCGCGGGGACCTCGTGGCGGTCGTGGATACAGACAAGACCGTCATGGACGTGGAATCCTTCCAGGAGGGGGTGGTCGCCGAACTGCTGGTGGACCTCGGCGAGACTGTTCCGGTGGGAACCCCGCTGGCCCGGATCACCCAGACCCCGGCCGAGGTCGGGGTTCCGGAAGCGGTCCCGCCGCGGACGCCGTCGCCAGCCAGTGCGGCCAAGTCCCAGGTTCCGGAAGCGCCCGGCCCTGCGCCGGGTCCGCCGATCGCGCCACCGGTGCGGCACCTGGCGCACCAGCTGGGCGTGGACACCGGCAGGATCCAGGGCACCGGCAAAGACGGCACCATCACCCGGGCGGACGTGGAACACGCGATGGCGGCCAGGCCCGGCGATGCGGGCAGGGTGCGTGCCTCGCCGCGGGCCCGGCGCCTCGCGGCGGAGCTCGGGATCGGGCTGTCAACCGTGACCGGTACCGGGAGGAACGGCGCCGTGACGGTGGCCGACGTGCAGGGCGCCGCCAGCGCTGCGCGTCCGGGACTTCCGGAGACCGCCCTGCCCGTCGCCGGGCCGGAACTCGCAGGGCCGGAGCCAGGGGTGCCGGACCGCGGCATACCGGCACTGGCGACGCCGGAAGCGCCGGCGGCGCCTACGGCGCCAATAAAAGGGAGGCCGCCGTCGGAGCGCGTGGCCACCCTGCGCCGCGCCATCGGCGCCCTGATGACGCGCTCGAAACAGACCATCCCGCACTACTACCTAAGCACCACGCTGGATCTGCGGGCCGCCGTCGAATGGATGCAGTCCGTCAACGCGCACCGGCCCGTCTCCGCCCGGCTGGTCTCCTCGGCGCTCCTGCTCAAGGCCGCGGCGCTGGCGGCACGGGACGTACCGGAGGTCAACGGATTTTACGACGCCGGCGGGTTCCGGCCCAGCGCCTCGGTCCACCTGGGCATAGCGGTGGCCCTGCGCCAGGGCGGCCTCGTGGCCCCGGCAATCCACGACGCCGACACCCTGCCCCTGGACGTGCTGATGGAGCAGTTGCGGGATCTTGTCAGCCGGGCCAGGTCCGGGCGGCTGCAGCGAGCGGAAATGGCCGATCCGACCCTGACCGTGACCAATCTCGGGGACCTCGGCGTGGACAGTGTCTACGGCGTGATCTACCCGCCCCAGGTCGCCATGGTGGGATTCGGGCGCGTAATGGAACAGCCTTGGGCCCAGAACGGGCTCCTCGGGGTCCGGCACGCTGTCATTGCCACGCTCTCGGCGGACCACCGGGTCAGCGACGGACTGCGCGGCGGCCGCTACCTGGCCCGGATCGACGAACTGCTGCAAGAACCGGAGCACCTGTGAAACCGGAGGAACCATGAACGAACAAGACGCCCGGGCGGCGGTGCAGTCCGCGATAGGCAAGGTGGCACCGGACGTGGACCTGGCCGAGGTGGACGAGGACGCCCGGCTGCGGCAGGACCTCGAGCTTGACTCGCTGGATTTCCTTCGGTTGGTGGAAACGATCGACACGGACACCGGCGTGGACATCCCGGAGCGTGACTACCCGGCAGTGTCCACTCTCAAGGGGCTGATCGGGTACCTCGCGGCGCACGGCTGACCCATCGGCTGCTCCGTAACCGCCGTTTTGAGAGCTCTAAAGGGCGGCTACGGAGCAATCGACGGTGGCGGACAGGCCGCGGCTAGGGCTGCGGCTGGGGTTCGGCCCGGCGTGCGAAGGCCGGTGCGTGCTCCGGGCGCGGACCGAAAGCGATAAAGCGGGGAATGATGGTGCGGAACACCGGAACGTGCCGGGCAAGGAAGAGTGCCGCGGACGGCGCCTTTGACCGCTTACCGGTCATGATCGGGACGAAGACCGCCCGCTGCATGACACGTTGCACGGTCTGCACGATGACGGTGGGCAGCCGCCGGCGTCGTTCGACTTTCTTGAGGTCTTCCGTGCTCACGCGGCCGCGGAGCAGTGCGGGGGCAAGGTACTCGGCGGTGGCCACCGCGTCCTGGATGGCGAGGTTGATTCCGACGCCGCCAGCCGGCGACATCGCATGGGCGGCGTCGCCAATGCACAGAAGCCCGTTGATGTGCCACGAGCGCAGCCGGTTCAGGCGCACGTCCAGCCAGTGGAGGTCATCGAGGGAACGGATGGCGTCAACGCGGTCGGCGAGGTCCGGGCGGAGCGCCGCGACCCGCCGCCGGAACCCTTCGACGCCCTCCGCGCGAATCCGGGCGTCGGTGCCCTTGGCCGCCAGGTAGCCCATTTGGTAGTAGTCGTTGCGGAACAGCGCCAGCAGCGCCTCGCCGGGGCCGAAGGCCGGCACGATGCCCGCCACCTCGCCAGTTTCGGAGGCATACCGCGGCAACCGGAACCACCAGGTATCGAACGGCACGGGAAACTCTTTCGGCGCCAGCCCGGCCGCGGCGCGGAGCACGGAATGACGGCCGTCCGTTGCGATCACGACGTCCGCCAGGAGTTCGTCCTGCGTGCCGTCCGGGGTCCGGAAGCGGACTCCGCGGACACGGCCCCCGTTGCGGACCAGCCCGGTGGCCGTACGGCTCATGAGCACGGTGAATCCCGGCTCTTCGGCTGCGGCGGCGGCGAGGAAGTTCAGGAAATCCCATTGCGGCATCATGGCGACGTAGTTGTACGGCGGCGGCAGGGCGTTAAAGTCGCCCATGGTCACGGGCGGCCCGCCCGGGACGGGGAAAGCGACATTCTTCAGGCGGCTCTGCGGCAGCTGCCTGAAGTCCTGCCCGAGCCCGAGTTCGTCAATCAGCCGGATCGTGGAGGGGTGCACCGTGTCGCCACGAAAATCCCGCAGGAAGTCAGCGTGCTTCTCTAGGACTGTCACCTGCACCCCGGCCCGGGCCAGCAGCAGTCCAAGCATCATCCCCGCAGGTCCACCGCCCACCACCGCGCATCCGGTCTTCTCCATGGCCCCACGCTACGCCTGCACGGGGTGGCGCGGGAGGGGTTTTCGCGCAGGTTTTGGACCTGCGCTGCGGCTTCGGACCGGCGCGGCGGGGATCCGCGTAGCGCCGGCCCGAAACCCTGGCGCCAGCCCGAGAACGCAGCGGCGAGCCGAAACCTGGGCGCCGCGCAGCCCGGCGTCGCCGGCTTAGAGCCTGGTGTCGAAGGAGTCGCAGAAGACGTTCTCGTTGAACGTGCCCTGGAACTCCGACTTGCCCTGGATCTTCTCGATGGTCGCCCGAATGGCCTCGGGCGACCCGGCGTGGGCGTGGATGGCCGTCTTCACCATCGGCACGTCAATCAGGTGGTTGGGCTGGTTGAGCGAGACGAACACGGTGGGGACTTCGGTGGCGTACCAGGGAATCTCGGCCGCCATGGGTGTTGACCACTTGATCCGGATGGCTGCTTCCTGGGCGAAGCCTTTCACGTTGGCGAAGACAAACGCGGCGTCGTACTTCTGCGCGTAATCCGCCGTGGCTTCCTCGGAGATGACCGACATGAAATTCACGCCCTCCTCCCCTGCCGCCTTGCGCTGCGCCGCCGTCTTGAACAGATGGACTTCAAACCCGGCATTCTCGAGCTCGTCCCGGACGGTGTCCAGGTAGGCCAGAGGATCCGCCATGGTGAAATCCGCACCGCCGGAGATGCCGTACAGCCGGATCCGCTTGTGCGTCTCCGGGGTGATGGGCAGGTTCTGCGCAGTATCCTTCACCAACGTGACGGTCTTGTCCGCAACTTCGGCAGCGATGGCCAAATGGGC
The DNA here is from genome assembly GCF_056401435.1 of Arthrobacter sp. P4_F10. Classification (NCBI taxonomy): domain Bacteria; kingdom Bacillati; phylum Actinomycetota; class Actinomycetes; order Micrococcales; family Micrococcaceae; genus Arthrobacter; species Arthrobacter sp. P4_F10. The sequence goes on along the minus strand of NZ_JBFUJJ010000005.1, from coordinate 325,702 downwards.
TGCGCTCCCGATCAGCTGCAGCGCTTCGACCGGCGGGACGAGGGATTCCCGTGCGGCCTTGTGCAGTCCGAGCGAGGCTTTCAGGCCCAGGATCCGGCGCAGGGCGTCCTGCAGCCGCACTTCCGTGATGACCCCGGACTTGAAGCCGTCCATCATGTACCGGAAATCTTCCGCGGGGTTGCGGAAGAACAGGAACATGTCACAGCCCGCCGCAATGGTGGCCGGCACAAGCTCGCTGCGCTTCATGGCCTGGGTGAGGCCGATCATCTGGGACGCGTCGGTGAGGATCAGCCCGTTGAAGCCGAGCTCGCCGCGGAGCAGGTCCTGGAGGAGTTCCGGCGCCAGGGTCGCGGGCAGGATGTCCTCCGCCGCCAGGCCGGGACGGAAATGCCGTGACAAGTCCGGCGCGCCGATGTGCCCGACCATGATGGACTGCACGCCGTGCCCGATCATCTCCCGGTACACATGCCCGTAGGTCCTGGTCCATTCCTCGTAGCCGAACGTGTTGTAGGACGTGACCACGTGCTGGTCGCGTTCGTCCAGGCCGTCCCCCGGGAAGTGCTTCATGGCGCACACGGTTGGCGATTCGCTGATGCCGTCGAAGTACTCCTTGGCCCGTTCCACCACGATTTCCGGGGTGTTGCCGAAGGCCCGGGTGGAGATGACGGTGTTGCGCCAGTTGTAGTGGATGTCCACGATCGGCGCGAAGGCCCAGTTGCAGCCCAGCGCGGCTGTCTCCACACCGGCAACGCGCCCCATCTGGCGGGCGATGTCCTTGTCCGGGTGCGAACCCGCCTGCAGGTGGGTCGAGACGAACGTCCCGTCGTCGCAGCTGCCGGCGCCGCCCATTTCGGGGTTCGACGCGATCAGCAGCGGCACCCGTGTCTTGGACTGCGCGTAGCGGATGTGTTCCTGCACGTCGGCTGATGGCCCCGGCCGGTACCGCATGCCGCCCACGTGGTACTGCTCCAGGACACCGTCGAGGTATTCCGGGGAGTAGTCGTTGTTGTGGTTGATGAACAGCTGCCCGATCTTTTCCTCGTCCGTCATGGAGTCGATGGTGGACTCCACCCAGGCGATGGCGGATTCGTCGAGGTTGAACGGCGCGGCCTTCAGGTCCACCAGGAACCGGGTTGCATCGCCCTGCGGCCCGGCGAGGGCCGCAACAGCGTCATCTACGATCTGCTTCACCGGCGTGGCGATATCCACTACAACACTTGCTTCGTCGGGCTGGAGTTCTTCCAGGGTTTCCAGCTGCGAATCCAGCAGTGAGAGCGGCATGAAGTGTCCCGGGCGTGCGGCCATGCGCTTGTGCAGCAGTTCCCGGGTGCCGTGCAGGTGCACGAACACCACGGATGAGTCCCCGCTGCGGATGATGTCGCGGTAGGAGCGCTTGAGCGCGCTGCACGCGATGACCAGACCGGAGTCCGACGCCGAGAAGCGCCTGCCGATTTCGGCCAGCCAGGGTGCCCGGTCGTCGTCGTCCAGCGGGATGCCGGAGGCCATCTTGTCGATGTTGGCCTGCGGGTGCAGCGAGTCGCCGTCGAGGAATTCCGCGCCGAGGCGGTCGGCGATGGCGGCGCCTACGGTGCTTTTGCCGCAACTCGTCACGCCCATCACCACGATGTGGGCGGGACCGGCGGTCTTCAGTTCACTTGTCATGGCCGGTTCACCAGTCATGGCCGGTTCACCAGTCATGAACGGTGCCGTCGACGAGGCGGTTGTAGGGCAGGTAGGCCTGCTGGTAGGGGTAGGCGGCGGCGGCTTCGGCGTTGAATTCGACGCCGATGCCGGGCTTGTCTCCCGGGTGCAGGTAGCCGTCCACGAAGGTCATGGACTGTTCGAAGACCTCGTTGGTCGCATCCGAGTGCTGCATGTATTCCTGGATGCCGTAGTTGTGGATCGCCAGGCCGACGTGCAGCTGCGCGGCGAACCCGACCGGGGAGATGTCGGTGGGGCCGTGGAAGCCGGACTTGATCTGGTACTGCGCGGCGAAGTCCATCACCTTCTTCAGCGGGCTGATCCCGCCGAAGTGGGTGGACGCGGCCCTCACGTAGTCGATCAGCTGTTCCTTGATCAGACTCTGGTAGTCGTAGACGGTGTTGAAGATTTCACCGATCGCCAGCGGGGTGGTGGTGTGCGCCCGGACCAGGCGCAGCGCCTCCTGGTTCTCGGCCGGGGTGCAGTCCTCGAGCCAGAACAGGTCGTAGGGTTCCAGCGCCTTGCCCAGCTTCGCGGCCTGGATCGGGGTCATCCGGTGGTGCCCGTCGTGCAGCAGCGGGATTTCCGGGCCGAACTCGTTCCGGACCGCCTCGAACACGGTGGGCAGGTGGCGGAGGTAGGCGCGGGTGTCCCAGTCCTCCTCCTGMGGGAACGCGCCGCGCCCGGCCGGTTCGTAGTCGTAGCGTTCGCCCGAGGCCTGCGCCTGGGCCGCGACGCCGTAGACGGCCTTGATCCCGGGSACCGCGGTCTGGATCCGGATCGACTTGTACCCCAGTTCCAGGTGCTCCCGGACCGAATCGAASAGCGAGGGGAGGTCCGCGCCGGAGGCGTGGCCGTASGCGCGCAGCCCGTTCCGGGACGCCCCGCCCAGGAGCTGGTAGACCGGCATGCCGGCCAGCTTGCCCTTGATGTCCCACAAAGCCATGTCCACCGCGGCGATCGCGGCCATCGTCACCGGGCCGCGGCGCCAGTACGAGGACCGGTACAGGAACTGCCAGGTGTCCTCGATCCGGTGCGGRTCCTTGCCGATCAGCAGCTGCGCGACGTGCTCCTTCAAATACGCGGCCACCGCGAGCTCGCGCCCGTTCAGGGTCGCGTCCCCGATCCCGGTCACCCCGTCCTCGGTAGTGATCCGCAGGGTCACGAAATTCCGGGAGGGGCTGGTCACGAAGACTTCAGCGGCAATGATTTTCACAACAGGTCCTTTTCTGGTCTAACGGGGGTGTCTTAGTTGCGGGGCGCCAGCGGCGCGGCCTCCGCGGAAGCGGCGTCGGCGGGAACAGCGGCAGCCGCGGCGGCATCGTCGGAAGCTCCGGCGCTATCGGAAGGTCCGGTGCCGTCGGTGCGGCGGGCCCGGATTTCGGTGAGGATCCGGGCGTGCATGGCATCGGTAAGCGTGTATTTGGCCATCACGAGCACGGCCAGGATGGTCATGACGGCCGGCAGGGCGCCGGCGGCGAGCTGGATGCCGAAGACGGCGTCGGGCGTCTGGACGGCGCCGGACTTGTAGCCGCCCAGGGCCAGGGCGTAGGCCGCGAGCGCACCGCCGACTGCCTGGCCGGTCTTGCGGGTGAAGGAGAACAGGGCGTAGGTGATGCCCTCGGTGCGGACGCCGGTCTTCCATTCGCCGTATTCGACGGTGTCGGCTTCCAGTGCCCAGACCACGATGTTGACCGCGAGGACGCCCACGAGGCTGATCACCAGGCCGGTGAATCCGAGCCAAACCTGGCTTGCCGGGGTGAAGAAGACGATGGCGCCGCCAATGACCGTGAGCAGCGACGAGAAGATGTAGACGCGCTTCTTGCCGAGGCTCCGGACCAGCTTGGGCATGAAGCCCGCCAGCACGAAGGTCAGGACGAGCTGGGTGATGGACAGCACGGGGTACAGGTCCAGCCGTCCCAGGACATCGCGGAGGTAGTACAGCTGGACCGAAGTGAGGGCAAGGTAGCCGGTCAGGAAGAAGAAGGAGCTCAGGCACAGCATCAGCAGCGGCCGGTTGCCCTTGAGCGTGTCCATGCTCTGCTTGAACGTGACGTTCGGGACGGTACGGTGGACCCGTTCCTTGGCGGTCAGGAAGGTGAAGAGGTACAGAGCCGCCCCGATGACGACGAACACCAGGGTGATGGTGGTGAAGGTGGCCTGCAGGTTGGCGCCCGGCTTGATCAGCGGGGCTACGAAGATGCCAAGGGCGGAGCCGACCAGCATCCCGCCGATCATCCGGGCGGAGCCGAGTTTGGCGCGTTCGGCCGGGTCCTGGGTCATGGCGCCGGCGAGGGAGCCGTAGGGGATGTTGACCAGGCTGTAGGCCAGGCCCAGGGCGGCGTAGGTGACGTAGGCGTAGAGCAGGGTGCCGGACTCGCCGAGCGCAGGGACAGAGAAGGTTGCCACGCTCAGCAGCAGCAGCGGGATGGAGCCGAACATGATGAACGGGCGGAACTTGCCGAACCGCTTGCTGTAGGTCCGGTCCACCACGCGTCCGGCGAAGACGTCGGCGAAGGCATCAAAGATCCGCACCACCAGCAACAGTGTGCCGGCGGCCGCGGCGGAGATCCCGGCCACGTCCGTGTAGTACACCAGCAGGAACATCGTGGCGGTGGTGAAGGCGAGATTGTTGGCGGCATCGCCGGCGCCATAGCCGATGATGCTGAGCTTGTTCAGCTTTTTCATGAATGGGCTCCTTTACCCGTTGCCGGACCTCGGGCCCGGCGAAAAATGTGCGTTAAGGCCTACGCCTCAGAAGTGATGTTCTTGGTGCCGGCCAGTGCCGTCCACCGTCGGCGCAGGGCATAGGCGGCGGGTTTGGGCCGCCTGTCCCGGGTGAAGACGCCCTTCTTGTTGCCGTCCACGCGCATGATGCCGTTGGAGGTCTGGAAGTCCGCGAAGTTCCAGACCTGCTCACCGACCATGGCGTCGACCCGGTCGAAGACCCGGTGGTACATGGCCAGGAACGCTGCCTGGTATTCCTCGCTCCAGGGCTGTTCATAGATGGAGTGGAAGCCGGGCATGGTGTCCGGCCCGTACTCGGTCATGATCATGGGCTTGCCGTACTTGGCTTCCCACTCGCGCAGCTCCTTCTCGAGGTGCTGTTCGGCCGTTTCGAGGTCGCCGTTATCGATGTACCAGCCGTAGTAGCGGTTGAGCATGATCACGTCGAACAGGTCCCCGAGCAGTTCCTTGTCCGGGGTGTCGAACAGGACGTTGACGTAGCCGACGGGCCGGGTGGGGTCCAGGCGCCGGGTCAGCTCCACGAGGGGTGCGAAGTACTCGCGGGCGCCTTCCTCGGAGCCGTTGGGTTCGTTGGCGATCGACCAGATCACCACAGAGGGGTGGTTCTTGTCGCGGGCGACGAGTTCGGAAATGGCCTGCCGGTGGTTGGCGGCGGTGTTGGCGTCCACTCCACCCTCTTCGTAGGTCTTTTTCGCGATGCCGCCGAAGACGGCGCCGAAGCCCAGGTGCAGCCCGACGGCGGCGGTTTCGTCGATCACCACGATTCCGTGCCGGTCCGCGAACTCCATGACTTCCTCGGCGTAGGGGTAGTGCGAGGTCCGGAACGAGTTCGCGCCCACCCAGTCCAGGAGCTGGAAGTCGTTGACCATCTGGGCATTGCTGTGGCCCTTGCCGATGGCCACGTGGTCCTCGTGCATGCCGAAACCGGTGAAGTAGAACGGTTCGCCGTTGATGAGGAATTCCTTGCCGCGGACTTCCACGGTGCGGACACCGACCGGCAGGGTGTAGCTGTCCAGCAGCAGGCCGGCGTCGCGGATTTCCGCCGTGAGGCTGTACAGGTAGGCGGCGCCTGGCTTCCACAGCACGACGTCGGCGATCGTCAGGGTGCCGCGGGCGCCGTCGGCGCGCGCGACCTCGACGCCGTCGGCGTCACGGACGGAAACGGTGACCGTTTCGCTGCCGGTGCCGCCGGCGGTGGCAATCGTGTAGTCGACGCTGCCGGTTCTGCCTTCGACGCCGGTGACGACGGTGATGTCATCGACCGTCACCGCGGGGGTGCTGAACAGCCAGAGGCTGCGGTGCAGGCCGGCGTAGTTGTAGAAATCGTGGAGGTAGCTCTGCTGCCGGCGGCCGTCCTCGGTGACGGTGATGGTGCCGGGCGGGATGGTGGCCTGCGTGAGCTCGTTGTTGACGGACACCGTCAGGCGGAAAAGCTGCCCGGGCGTGACGTGCTCGGTGATGTCCGCACTGAAGGGCATGTAGCCGCCGGTGTGCTGGGCCACGAGGGTGTCATCGACCCACACCATGCCCTCGTGCGTGGCGGAGTCGAGGCGGACGTGGATGCGTTCGCCTGCCCAGCCGCGCGGGACGCGGACTTCGCGCTGGTACCAGACGTAGCCAACGTGGTCCCTGATGGCCTTGTCCGGGAAGACGTCGTTGTAGCTGGCCGGGACGCCCATTTCCAGTCCGGTTTCCAGAGGCGCCTTGAACCATTCGTCCCGGTGGCCGGCACGGTCAAAGTCCACCTTGAAGCGGTACAGGCCGTCGAGGTTGACGATCTCGCGGGTTTCGCTGGCCTGGGGCTTGAGCATTTGGGAGGTCCTATCGCGTCTTTGCGGGCAGTGCCGGGGGGAGGATTTTGAGGGCCGGCGCTGGGGGCCGGTTTTTGCTCTTGCTGTAATCCTAATCACTTGGCAATCAAATGGCAAGCGGTTGCCATAATTTTTGTTGAAAGTTTGGCGAAACACTGCTGCCCGGCTCCAGATGGTCCGGGGGCCGGGCAGCAGTGCTTGCGCGCAAGGCGTTACGGGGAGAGCGTCTGCTCCCCGAACGTTCCGCTCAAGCTTTCCATCAGATCCACGACGGAACGCTCTTCTGCGAGGGCCGGATCCACCAGGGCCAGCAAGGCGCGGATCCGCTCGGCGCCGGCGAGCCGGTTGGCTGCGGCGACCTCGTCGGCCAGCGGGTCCTGGAACGCGGCGGAGGCGGCGCTGTAGTCCATCCAGGCAGCAATCATGAGAGCGGCGGCGGCGCCGGATCTGCCCGCGGCACGCTCGGCCTGCAGCACGGGAACGGCCCGCATCCTCAGCTTTGTACTGCCGTCCATCGCGATCTGTGCGAGGTGGTGGGCAATCCGGGCGTTGCCGAATCGCTGCAGCAGGGCGGCGCGGTAGGCCGGGATCTGAAGATCCGCGGCGTGGCCCTCCGGCCCGGCCAGGTTCGCCTCCGCCTCGTCCCAGAACTTCTCGACGGCCTGCAGGCACAGCGGGTCCGCCAGGGCCTGCGCCACGGTGGTGTGGCCGCGAAGCTGGCCGGCGTAGGCCAGCAGGGAGTGCGCGCCGTTCAGGAGCCACAGTTTGCGGTTCTCGTACGGCTCGATCTCTGCCACGAACACGGCACCGGCGTCTTCCCAGCGCGGCCGCCCGGCGGGGAAGTCCCCGCTGAGCACCCAGTTGGAGAAGGGCTCGGCCACTACGGGCGAGTTGTCGCGGTAGCCGCAAGCGGCCTGGACGGCGGCAATGTCCGCGGCCGTAGTGCGCGGGGTGATGCGGTCAACCGAGGTGCTGACGAAGCTGACGTTGGCGTCGATCCATCCGGCCAGCCCGGCGTCCCATGCCCCGGCCATGCCTGCCACGGCGTTGTGCGCCACGATGCCGTTGCTGGAGAGGTTGTCGCAGCAGACGACGGCGAGCGGTCCCGCCCCGGCAGCCCGGCGGGCAGCGAGGGCGAAGACCAGCCGGCCCAGCGGCGTCGTCGGGCTTGCGATGCCGGAAGCCAGCAGCGCAAGGTCCGCGGCGACGTCGGGCGCAGCTCGGTCAAGCTGCCCGTCTGCCCGGAGCCGGTAGGCCGCTTCGGTGATGGTCAGAGTGATCACCGCGGTGGCCGGAGCGGCAACCAGCTCCGCCAGCCGCTGCACATCCGCCCCGTCCACGGCTTCGACGATGCTGCTGACCACAGCGAAGGAGTCGCCGTCGTCGGCCCGGTTCACTACCGTGTAGAGCCCGTCCTGTTCAGCCAGTGCCAGCGCCGCGTCGGGGCGGCGGCCGGTGAAGGCCGCGATGCCCCAGTCCGCGGCGTCGGACGCCTGGTGCGTATACCAAGCCTGGTGCGAGCGGTGGAAGGCGCCCAGCCCCAGGTGAATGATCCGCACGGGCGCCTTGGCGGACGGCCGCAGGCGGCGGTTCAGTGGGGGCAGTTCGACGGCGGGTGCCACCTCGGAGTGCTGGTCGACGCTCACAGCTTGAACACCCGTCGGGGCGAGCCGTCCACGATGTCGACGATCAGTTCATGGGCGCGGTCCTCGCTGACGCGGTGTTCCGCGACGAGCCTGGCCAGGAAGGAGGCCTCGATCCGGCGGGAGGCGTCGTGGCGCGCGGGGATGGAGCAGAACGCGCGGGTGTCGTCGATGAAGCCGGACGAGCGGGAGAATCCTGCGGTTTCGGTCACGGCGGAGCGGAAGCGCAGCATGGCGTCCGGTGCGTCCAGGAACCACCACGGGGCGCCGAGGTAGACGGACGGATAGAAGCCGGCCAGCGGCGCGAGTTCGCGGGAGAACACGGTCTCGTCCATGGTGAAGAGCACCAGATGGAAGTCCTTGGCGGTGCCGAAGTCCTGCAGCAGCGGGCGGATGGCCTCGGTGTAGTTCACCGCAAACGGGATGTCGTGGCCGGTGTCGGCGCCGAAGGCGTTGAACGTGGGTTCGTGGTGGTTGCGGAACGAGCCCGGGTGGATGGTCATGACCAGCCCGTCCTCCACGGACATCCGTGCCATCTGGTACATCATGTGGGCTTCGAAGTCTTCGCGGTCCTGCGCCGTGGCCTGCCCCGAGCGGGCGCGGTCGAACAGCCTGGCCGCGTCGGCGGCGTCGAGCTTGAGCGTTGCGGGGGTACGGACGCCGTGGTCGGCCGAGACTGCGCCGTGGTCCACGAAGTAACGACGCCGGTTCTCCAGGGCGGTGATGTAGCCGGCGTAGCCGGTGGCGCCGTCGCCCGCTGCTGCGATGAGCCGGTCCACGTTCGCGCTCCACGTGGGGTGCGCGATGTTCAGGTAGGCGTCCGGGCGGAAGGTGGGCAGGACGCGGCCGTGGAACGTGGGATCCTCGGCGATCGCCTGGTGGCTGGCGAGGCTGTCCAGGGGGTCGTCCGTGGTGGCCAGCACCTCGATGTTGAAGTCCTTGAAGAGCTGGCGGGGCCGGAAGCCGGGTTCCAGCAGCTTGGCGGAGATCGCATCGTAGCTGGCGTCGGCGGTCTCGGCGCTGATCTCCTGCCGGAGGCCGAAAACGCTGTCGAACTGGGTGCGGAGCCAGTAGCCGGAGGCCGTCCCCTCGAACAGCGGCCAGGCTTTGCAGAACTCGCGCCAGACCGTGCGGGAGTCCGCATCGGCGGCGGCCGAGCCCCGCAGCCGGTCCAGCGGAACGCCGCTGGCGTGGATCAGCCGGGTGACGTAATGGTCCGGGCTGACCAGCAGCGCTGCCGGATCCGGGAACGGGCTGTTGTGCTCGATGACTGCGGCGTCAACGTGCCCGTGCGGGGAAATGATGGGGAGGTCCTGGACGCGCTGCAGGAGGTCTCGCGCAATGCTGCGCGTTCCGGGATCCGCGGGCAGGAGCCGGTCTGGGTTGGCGGCAATCGACTGTGACATAGATCAATGGTCCGGCTTGCTTCAGGCATTTGTCAACCGGTTGCCATTAATTGCCATGAAGTTGCGGGGCTTCGCCGGCAAGGCTACCCCGCGGGCAGCAGCCGTCCGCTCGAGCCCCGCAGCACCAGCTCCGTCTCGACGCGCAGGGTGGCGGCAGACTCCCCCGTGCTTCGCGGGAGATCGCCGTGCAGGAGATCAAGCAGCAGCGTGGCAGCGCCCGAGCCGCACTCCCCCAGCGGCGAGCGCACGGTGGTGAGCGGAGGTGTGGTGAAATCCGCCCCGAAGATGTCGTCGAAGCCCACGATGCTGATCTGGTCCGGGATCACCATGCCGGCGGCCTGGAGTTCCTGCATGAGCCCGATGGCCAGGAGGTCGTTGTAGGTCAGCACCGCCGTGGCACCGCTGGCCCGCACGTCGCGGGCCACCTGGCGGCCGCCGTCGACGGTGGGCTTGGTGGACTCCAGCCGCACGGCCTCGAGACGGGACCATTCGCAGGCCGCCTGCACGCCTTCCCAGCGGCGCGCGGACATCCAGGACTGCGGCGGACCGGCGACAAAGGCAACCTTGTGGTGCCCGTTCCCGGCCAGGCTGCGGACCGCCTCGCTGATGCCCTTGTTCACGTCGGGAACCACGCACGGCACGCCGTCGACCTCGCGGTTGATGACCACCACGGGCTTGTCACGGGCGATCGTGCGGATGTCGTCGTCGTCCATGCGGGGGCTGGCCAGGATGAGGCCGTCCACAGTAGCCATCATCCGGCGGGCTGCCGTCAGCTCCGTGACACCGGACTCGGCGGACTCAGCCAGAACCATGGTGTAGTCCCGCAGTGTGGCCGTCGTTTCCGCCCCGCGGATGATGTCGAAAAATGTGGGGTTGGTGATGTCCGCGACGATCAGGCCGAAGGTATTGGTACGGCCGGTAGGCAGCGCACGGGCGAACGGATTGACCTGGTAGTTCAGCTCGGCGGCGGCATCCTCGATGAGTTTCTGCGTCTTGGCGCTGACGCGGCCTGGCTTGCTGAGCGCACGTGAGACGGTGGATGGGTTGACGCCGGCAACCTTGGCGATGTCGTAGATGGTGGCGTTGGACTTTCCGGACCGGGAGTGCTTCTTGGCCGGGCCTGTTGTTGCGGCAGCGTCCGGCGTCTTGGGTTCAGTCACTGCCCCATCCTAACGAGGAAACAACCCAACTAGCTCGCAGCGGGGGCCGTTTTGAGCGCTCAAAACGGCCCCACCTGCGACTCAGTTGGGTGGGCTAGGGGCGCTCGGGGAACTTGCCTTCGTCTGCGATGCGTTTGTTCAGCTCGGCGAGGAACTCGTCCTCGTCGAAGTCCAGCCCCACCTCCGTGCCCCGCCAGCTGGAGAGGTGGATGGCGTTGGCCAGGCGGACACCCTTGATGCCGTCCGAACCCGGGGCCAGCAGCGGTGTGCCGTCCAGGATGTTGGCGGCGAAGTTCGCCAGGACACCGGAGTGCTGCGCACCCCAGGCGGACTCGAACTCGATGACCTCGGTGGTGTAGTACTCCTCGGGATTCAGCTCGCCCATGAAGAGCTTGCGGACATCGTCCAGGCCCATGCCGTCGCTGAGTTCACGCTCGGGCTTCGTCAGGCGGGTAACGGTGGCGGTCTTACTGTTTTCGACCACGATCTTGCCCTGGTCGCCCAGGATCTCGAAGCGGTCGGTCCCCACGAGGTCGTGCGTCGCGGTGACGAAGACGCCCGTGGCGCCGTTGCCGTAGTCCACCACGGCGGTGACTTCGTCTTCCACGGCGATGTCGCGGCGGAAGCCGTAGGCAACCTTGGAGTAGACGGACTTCGGTACGCCGCAGATCCACTGCCACAGGTCCAGCTGGTGCGGTGCCTGGTTGACCAGCACGCCGCCGCCCTCGCCGCCCCAGGTGGCGCGCCATTCGCTGGAGTTGTAGTATCCCTGCGGGCGCCACCAGTTGGTGATGATCCAGTTGGTGCGGCGGATGCTGCCGATCTCGCCGTTGTCGACGATCTCCTTGAGCTTCTGGTAAAGCGGGTTGTTGCGCTGGTTGAACATGATGGCGAAGGACAGCTCGGGCTTGCTGGCAGCGAACTCGTTGAGCGCCCTGACCTGCTTGGTGTACACGCCGGCCGGCTTCTCCACGAGGGCGTGGATGTTGCGCTTGAGGGTCTCGATGCCCATCTCCGGGTGCAGGAAGTGCGGCACGCAGGTGACGACGGCGTCGACGTCGCCGCTTTCCAGCATGGCGATGTAGTCCTCGTAGAAGGGTGCGTCGGGGTACCGGGAGGCGGCCAGTTCCTGCTTCGCGGGGTCGGTGTCGCAGATGGCGCCGATCACCATGTTCGGGACCAGCCCGTCGGTGATGAACTGGGCATAGGCGCCGCCCTGCTGGCCCAGGCCGATGATGCCAAGGCGTACTTTCTTACTCATGTGGTGATTCTCCCTGTCTAGAAAAGGTTCGAGTGGCCCATGGCCACGAGGTTGGTGTAGGAGGTCTGCAGCGCGTCCCACACCGTGCGCCCGTAAAGTTCGTCCTGCTCCACGAGCAGGTACCGGGCGCCGGCGGCCTGGGCGGCGGGGATGATGGCGGGGAAGTCCAGGTTGCCTTCGCCCACCTCGGCGAACTGGACCACGTCCTTGAACTCGGTCATGAAGCCCTTGAAGTCCCCGGTTTCCAGCAGCCCGAAGGCGCTCTCGGGGAGCTGGCCGATCCGGTAGTCCTTCAGGTGAACCATGGCAGTGCTGCCGGCGTACTTTTCCAGGGTACGGACGGGGTCGAGGCCACCGCGCTGTACCCAGTGGACATCGATTTCCATGCCCATGGCCGGGGAGTTCTCGGCAATGATGTCCAGCATGTACTTGCCGTCAAACTTCGCGAACTCGATGTGGTGGTTGTGGTAGTACAGGCCCAGGCCCTGCTCCTGTAGGCGTTCGGCATATTCGTTGGCCTGTTTGGCGAAGTCAATGACCGCGCCGATCGACTTCATCGCCGGGAACGGCAGCATGCCGATCCGCAGCAGCGTCGTGTCCAGGCGCTTCGCGTCCTCCACGATCTTGTCGAAGTGGTCCTTCAGCGAATCTCCGGGGCGGCCCTTGGGGGTCTCCATGGCCACGGACAAAGCTGCAATGTCCATGCCCAGTTCGCTGCGGGAACGGTCCAGTTCGGCGACGTTCTCCGGGGTCATCGGGATCTGGGAGATCTCGACGGCGTTGTAACCGATCGCACTGACCTTGCGGAGCGTCTCGAACGCCCCCACTTCGGCGAAGCTGTCTCGCAGCATCATCGCTTGTACGCCAATTTTGGCCACTGTATTCCTCCGTGGTGTTCCGGACCCGCAAGGGCCCTCGTTGCCGGTTGGGTGCTGCCGCCAGATTCTGGCGACGACGCCGGCCTGTTCTATCTGACGCCGCAGGTGTCCTCAGGCGAGGACGCCCGCTTGTTCGTGCTGCATCCGCTGCGATTCGAGCAGCCGATGCCGGTCCGCCCGGCGTTGTTCCTGCCGGTCCGGATCGGGTACTGGGGACGCCAGCAGGAGCCGCTGCGTGTAGGGGTGTTCAGGGTCTCGGGTAACGATATCGGCCGGGCCTTGCTCGACGATCTCCCCGTGGTACATCACAGCCACACGGTGGCTGATGTGCCTGACGACGTCGAGGTCGTGGGAGACGAAGAGGTAGGAAACGCCGGTGTCCTTCTGGATCTGCAGGAACAGGTCCAGTACGCGTGCCTGGGTGGAAAGGTCCAACGCGCTGACCGGCTCGTCGCAGACGATCAGCTTGGGCGAGAGGGCCAGGGCGCGGGCGATCGCCACGCGCTGGCGCTGCCCGCCACTGAATTCGCGCGGCAACCGGTTGATGGCGTCAGAGGGCAGGCCCACCTGGTCCAGCAGTTCCTTCACACGCTTTTTGGCCGCCGCGGCTTCCATGCCCTGCACGCCCAGTGGCTCGGCGAGAATGTCACCGATCTCAAGCGCGGGGTTCAGCGAGGTGTACGGATCCTGGAAAACCACCTGCAGGTCCCGGCTCAGGACCCGCCGGTCCTTGCGGGTGGCGTGACTGATGTCCTTGCCGTCGAAGCCGATCTTCCCGCCGGTCACCGGTGCCAGCCCCAGGATGGCGCGGCCCAGGGTGGTCTTGCCGGAACCGGACTCCCCCACCAGGCCGAGGGTTTCGCCGCGGCCGATGGTGATGTTGATGTCCGTCAGGGCTCGGAAGGGCTTTGCCCGGAACTTCTTGCTGGGGTACTCCACCACCAACTGGTCCACGGTGAGCAGCGGCGCGCTTTTGGTGGTGCTCATGCGACTGGCTCCTTTTGCAAGGGGGATACGAGCGTGGACATGGGTTCCTTGCCTTCAAGCATCGACGCCAAAAGTGTCTGTGTGTAGGGTTCTTGCGGATTGCGGAGGATGTCGCGGACGGGTCCTTCCTCCACGAGCCGGCCGTTCTGCATGACGGCCACACGGTCGCAGAGGTCCGCCACCACCCCGAAGTTGTGGGTCACCAGAATGACGCCGATGTTCAGGCGCTGCTGGAGCTCCCGCAGCAGGTCCAGCACGTCCGCCTGCACCGTGACGTCCAAGGCCGTGGTGGGCTCGTCGGCGATCACCAGGTCCGGTTCGCAGCTGATGGCTCCGGCGATCAGCACCCGCTGGGCCATGCCGCCGGAGACTTCGTGCGGGTAGGCGTTGAAGGTCCGTTCCGGGTTGACGATTCCGACGTCGGTGAGCAGTTTCAGCGCCCGTTTCCTGGCCTCGGCCTTGGATATTCCGAGGACACGCACCATGGGTGTGACCAGCTGGTAGCCGATGGTGAAGGCGGGATCCAGGTTGCTCATGGGCTCCTGCGGAATGTAGGAAATCCGCTTGCCGCGCAGTTTGGACAGGCGCTCCTGGCTGACGCGTTCCTCGCCCGGGGCCACGGTGTAGCTGCCGTCGAACTGGATGGAGCCGCCCACAATGCGGGCGTTGTCCGGCAGCAGCCCAAGGATGGAGAAGGCGGTCTGGGACTTGCCCGAGCCGGATTCGCCCACGATGCCCAGGATCTCGCCGCGGTCCACGTGGAAGGAGACGTCGTCAACAACCTTCTTGATGGAACCGTCCGCCTGGGGATAGCCGACGCCGAGATTGGTCACCTTGACGAGGTGGTGCTCCGTTCCGGGGTCGACGGCGGGCACGGACTTGCGCGACGGGCGCGCGGCGGCGGGCGCCGCCGTCGTTCCCTTTACCGAGATTGCCTTCTTCTTGCGGTACGTGATCTTTTCGCCGTCTTCGAGGGCGTCGCGGATGGCGTTGCCCAGCAGGACCAGGCCGCCGATGGTCAGCGCCATGGCAAACGCAGGCCAGAAAAGCAGCGTCGGCGTGAGGTAGACGTTCTTGAATCCCTCGCTGAGCATCACACCCCAGGTTGCCTTGGCCGGATCCCCCAGTCCAAGGAACTCGAGCCCGGACTGGATCGCAATGGCCACACCGGCAATCGCCGCCGTCTGGATAATGATCGGGGCCCGCACTACGGAAAAGATGTGGCGGGTGATGATCCTCAGGTCTGAGAGCCCGGACACCCGGGCTGCATCCACGTAGAGCTCGTTGCGGACCGACTGCACCGCTGACCGCGTCAGGCGGAAGTAGGACGGGCTGATCAGGACGCCGAACGCGATCATGGCAATCCACACCGAGGGGCCGAAGGCCGCGCGGATGGTCAGCAGCACAATCAGGCCCGGAAGGCTCATGAGGATGCTGACAATCCAGTTGGAAACGGCCTCGAATTTGCCGGCGTAGTAGCCCGCGATCAGGCCGGCGGGAAGACCGATCCCGATGGCGACGGCGGCGCAAAGCAGCGCGGAGAGGAGCGTTAGCTGCGCGCCGAACAGCAGCCGGCTCCAGACGTCGCGCCCGGAGCTGTCCGTACCCAGGAGGTTTACAGAGTCGGGGCTGGCCAGGGTTTTGGAGATGTTGGCGAAATTCTCGTCGAACGGGGCCAGAACATCCGCGAACAAAGCCAGCAGTGCCATCCCCAGCAGGATGACGAGGGCGATGATGCCTAGAGGATTCTTGAAGAGCCGTTTGAGAACCGTGGAACGGACTACGGTGCCGGTCTGGCCGGTCGCGCCGGGAACGGGCGTCAGGGCTGTGGTTTCGACGGACTCGGTCACGAGGCACGCACCTTCGGGTTGAGCCAGCCGTTGAGGAGGTCAACGATGAGGTTGACCAAAATAACAACGGCGACGGTGTACATGACGACGCCCATCACCACTGGCTGATCGCTCTGGCCGGTGGCAGCAACGGCGAGCGGGCCCATGCCGGGAAGGGCAAAGATCTGCTCGATGATGACCACTCCGCCCAGCATGCCGATCAGTTGCAGGCTGAGCACAGTGAGTCCGGCTGGAGCAGCGCTGCGCAGGACATGCCTGAACAGGACCTCGCGCTCACCTATCCCGCGGCTGCGCAAGGTGCGAACGTAATCGCGTTCGAGCTGCTTGATGACGGCACTGCGGATCTGTTGCGCACCGCCGGTGACTCCGTTTATCAGCAGGGCGATCACCGGAAGCGTCAGGGACAGCACCCAAGCGGACGCAGGTTCGCCCGGGGAAATGGTGCTGGTGGCGGGGAATATGCCCAGCTGGATGGCGAGGATGGTCACCAGGATGATGCCGATGACGAAGCCTGGAATGGAGTCGCCGACAATGGCGCCGATCTGAACCACCCGGTCCACCCAGCCGCGCTTCACCGCGGCGGCAACGCCGATCAGGGTAGCGATGATGGCGATGAGGATCATGGCCGCGAACACCATTGTCATGGTGACGGGGATGCGGGTGGCGAGAGAGCTGGCCACTGGTTCAGAAGTGAACCAGGATGTGCCCAGGTTTCCGCCCAGGGCGTCCGTGAGCCAGCTGAAGTAGCGCGCGGCGATGGGCTGATCCAGCCCCAGCTCCGCTTCCTTTACGGCCAGTTGCTCCGGTGTTGCCTGGTCTCCCAGGATGTTCCGGGCAATGCTGCCGCTCGATATGTAAAGCAGGAAAAAAGTAAGGACCGAGACGGCGAACAGGACCACTAGGCCGCTGCCGAGGCGTTTGAGGATGAATCTGGTCATTGCTGGCTCCATTGAACTGGCATGGTGTGGCTGCTGGATCCGGCAGCCCGCCGCTTGTGGTGGTCGGGCTGCCGGACCTGCGCCGGTTTTAAGTGGTTACCTGGCCCGTACTACTTGGCGGGTGAGTAGTTGTAGATCGAGGGAACGGCCATCTGGATCTGCGGCGTGACGTCGATCTTGGCGTTGTGGTAGTACATCTGGTTCACACGGAACAGCGGTGCGAACCATGCCTGCTCCACCACGTACTTGTTGACTTCCTGGGCCAGCTTGCCAGCATCCTTGCCGCCGTTCTGGACGGCATCGATCTTGGCCTGGAGTTCGGGTGTGGTGGTCTTGAAGGGGTTGTAGAGCGCCTTGGTGGAGATGATCTGGTTGATGGCCACCCACGGCTCACCCTGGAAGAGTGAGAAGTACATGCTGGTGAACTTCTGGGCTGCGACATCGGTGGTGTAGGTGTTCGTGATGGCGGAGCCCACTTCGAGGGTGACCCCGACGTCAGCCAACTGCTGCTTGATCACTGCCAGCTGCGTTTCAAACCCGGGTACGCTCGGGACCTGGAGTACCAGTCCGGCCTCGTAGCCTGCTTCTTTCAACAGTGCTTTGGCCTTGGCCGGATCGTACGGGTACTTGTTTTCGAGCTCCTCAACCCAGGCGCCGCTGGCCTTGCCGAAGGGCTGGGACGTCGGGGTGCCTTGACCCAGCATGACC
The DNA here is from genome assembly GCF_056401435.1 of Arthrobacter sp. P4_F10. Taxonomy (NCBI): domain Bacteria; kingdom Bacillati; phylum Actinomycetota; class Actinomycetes; order Micrococcales; family Micrococcaceae; genus Arthrobacter; species Arthrobacter sp. P4_F10. The sequence continues at coordinate 308,611 of NZ_JBFUJJ010000005.1, read as the reverse complement.
TGGTCCAGGATCGTCTTGCGGTCAAACGCGTAGTTGATGGCCTGGCGGACGCGGACGTCCTTCAGTCCGGGGTTCTTGGCGCCGTCGCGGTCGAATAGAGTCAGGCCCTGCCAGTCCACCTCGGTCGCTGCCAGTTTCATCTTTGCGCCCTCTGCCTGCTTGCCGGTCTTGGGATCCAGCAGCGTGGCGTCCACCTGTCCGGAAACCAGGGCATTGGTCCTGGCAGTCAGGTCAACGAGGATCTTGAAGGTGACCTTCTCGAACTTCTGAACGTCCTTATTCCAGTAGTCCTTGCGGGCGGTGAACACCGACTGCGAGTCTTTGACGGTGGCGGCTTTGTCCATGACATACGGGCCGCTGCCCACGGGCTCGGTCTTGATGCCTTCAGTGCCCAGCGCCTTGGGGCTGCCCATCAGGCCCGCGGCCTGGCTGAGGTAGAACTCCAGCGAGGGATCGGGCGCCGTCAGGTCGAGCTCGATGGTGTCAGCATCCACCACTCTGACCCCTGAGACCGCGGTGAGCTGGGCCATCTGCGGGCCATTCGCCTTCTTGAAGTGATCCAGGTTCGCCTTGGCCGCGTCGGCGTCGAACTTGGCCCCGTCGCTGAAGGTCACGTCAGTCCGGAGATCAACGGTCAGCTTGGTGTTGGCGTCGTTGTACTTCCACGCCGTGGCCAGCATGGGGCTGAGCTTGCCGTCCGGTTCCCGCAGCAGCAAGGAATCGTATGCTGCCTGGTACGGCTGCAGGAAGTGTCCTACGTGCGCCTGGGCCGGGTCCCAGGAACGGATTTCCTGTACTGCACCCAATGTCAGCGTGGTTGTTTTGGAGCCGGCAGCGTTGTTGGCGCCCGAGGCGCCGCCGCCACAGGCGGTGAGCGCGAGGGACGCGCTGAGGATGAGGGCAGCAGCTGCTGCCTTGGGACCGAACTTCATTGTTGGCTCCTTTGGATCGCTTGACGAGGTCCGTTTCACGGGACGTTTGCGGCGGCTCTGTGGCCTGGGCCACAGAGCCGCTTGTGGGTTCAGCGTACGTTGGGTTGCCACATCTGGCAACCGGTTGTCATAACCTTTTTGAATTATTGCGGAACGGGGGTGGTTGGGCCGCACGACGGCGCGCCGGAAGCGCGCACGCACTGAGGCGGGGGCGCCCCGGCGGGCACGGTTGGGCAGCCGCGTAGTTGGGGCAATGGTGTAGCTGGGCAGCCGCGTGGCGCACAAGAAGTCCGCACGCGGGCTGGGAACGCCGCGGGGAGGCGTCCGGTTAGGACACTTTTTCCTCAGAGCCGGGGTAGGCCTGCCGGTAGAGTTCCTTCACGATCCGCAGCGACTTCGCCCCTTCGGCGGCGTCAATCCAGAACGGGCCCGGCTGCGCCAGTCCGGCATAGAAATCTGCGATCAGCAGGGCATGCGAAACACCCCAGTAGGAACGCCCGCCCGAGCCGATGGCGCGCTCACGCACCACCTCGCTGCGCCCGTCGTCGTAAGTGACCGTAAGGTCCCCGCGCAGGCTCAGCATTGCCGTCTCGGTACTGATGTCCAAGGTGACCGGTGCGTTGAGGGTGTTGGCGAGGGTGGCGTAGAAGACGCTGCGCGCGCCGTTGCTGTGGAGCGCGGCAAACTCTGCCGTGTCTTCCACCTCGATGGCTTCTGCCAGCGCATGGGTCGAGGCGCTGCCGGCGAGCGCGACGACGTCGCCCATCAGCCACTGCAGCAGGTCAACGGTGTGGATGGCCTGGTTCATCATCAGGCCCCCGCCGCCCTCGCTCCAGCTTCCGCGCCAGGGCCGGCTGAGGTAGTAATCAGGTTGCCGGTGCCACATGACCGTGGCCGAGGCTCCCAGCACCTTGCCCAGTTCGCCGGAGTCCAGCAGCCGGCGCATTGCCTGCACCGGGGCGTTGTAGCGGTTTTGGAAACACAGCCCAATTTTCGCCGTGCTTTCAGCAGCAGCGGCCAGCAGCCTTTCACCCTCGGCCAAGGTGTGCGCCAGGGGCTTTTCCAGCACCACGTGGACGCCGCGGCGCAGGCATTCGATGGCGATCGCTGCATGCTCGTGATGCGGGGTGGTGATGTGCACGACGTCCGGGTCGGCCGCCTCGAGCATGTCGCGGTAGTCCTCGAAGCCGGGGACCCCGTGAGCCTCCTGCGCCGCGGCGCGGCGCGCCGGATCCGTGTCGCAGACCGCCACCAATTCGGCGTCGGCCATTCCTGCAAGTGCTTCAAAGTGAACGATCGACACGTCGCCGCAGCCGATGATTGCCGCCTTTGGCATCCGGAGCTCCCTACTTCTTTAGTGGTGGCTTCTTCAGTGGTGGTGCATTCCTGCTAAACGGGTTCGATTAGACGAGTTCGATCTGGTTCTTGGCGGCCAGCGCGGCGAAGGCGCGCGCCGCGGTGCCGAAGGCCACCGGGCCCGAGAAGCCGCCCAGTTCGTGGGCGCTGGCCAGATGGGGTTCCAGCGAGGCGAAGCCGGCGTACCCGTCCGCCTTGAGGGCGGCGATGGTGGCGTCGAGCTCGCCATCGCCCTCGCCGGAGGGCACCACTTCCCCGGTGGCGGCGAGCGCGTCCTTGACCTGGAAGTACTCCAGGTAGGGGCGCAGCATGGCGTAGCCCTCGGTGTAGGGCTTGACGCCCACCTGGACGAAGTTGGCGTTGTCCCACGCGATCCGGAGTGCGGTTGAGTTTACGGACTCCATGATGTCCAGCACGCGCTGCGGCGTATCGCCGTAGATGCCCTTTTCATTCTCATGCAGGAGCACGACTCCGGATTCCGCGGCGAGCGCCGCGAGGGCGCCCATGCGGACCAGGACGTCCTCGCGGATATCTTCAGCGCTGCGGCCCTCGGCTCGGTAGAAGGAGAAGATGCGAACGTACTTTGTCTCCAGCCCCTTGGCCACCGAAATGATCTGGCGGAGCCGATCCAGTTCATGCTCCACCGGCAGGCTCACGTCCACCTTGCCGATGGGGCTGGCCACAGCCGAGACCTTGAGGCCCTTCTCATCGAAGATTTCCTTCAGCCGGGCAACCTGTTCGGGCTCAAGCTCGGAGACATTGGTGCCCCAGGCGCTGCGCACCTCGATGTGGCTTGCGCCCAGTGCCAGCAGCACGGCCGCCTGAACTGCCGGGTCCGGATCTATTTCGTCGCCGAAGCCTGAAAGCGACCAGACTGCGGTTGATGTGTTGCTCACGCGGATCTCCTGGGTTTCGCGGCCGCCGCGGGCAGCTTCCGGCTCCAGCGCGGTGACGCAGTTCACAAATGGTGTACACCCAGTTTAGTCAGTGCCGCAATCAAATGACAACCGATTGCCAAATGTTGGGAATCTGTGACATTCTTTGCTGACCGGTTCTGTGGCGGCAGTCACAGGGCCGCCCTTCCGACCCGGCCGTACGGCCCGGCCACCACGTTCAGAGAGGAGCGCCGTGGCGACGACGCAACCAGCAGCAGTGGACCGCCCGGCCACCATCCATGACATTGCCGCTCTCTGCGGCGTGGCGGCCTCCACCGTTTCCCGGGCGCTCTCCACCCCGGACCGCGTCAACATCAGGACGCGGCAGCGGATCGAGGCGGCCGCGGCCCAGCTGCACTACACCCCCAACAGCCAGGCGAAGGCGCTGAGTTCCGGCCGCACGGGCGCAGTGGGAGTCCTGGTTCCGGATATCACCAACCCGTTCTACTTCGACCTCATCAGGGGCACACAGCTCCAGCTCAAGGCGGCCGGGTACACCCAACTGCTGGTGGATACGGAGGAATCCGACGAGGTGGAGGCCAGCACCGTGGAGCAGTTGCGCAAGAGCGCTGACGGCATCATCGTTGCCGCATCCCGGCTCAGCGACGAAGCCCTGCTGGACGCGGCGGCGAAGATGCCCATGGTCACCATCAACCGTGACGTGCCCGGCGTTCCCGCGGTCCTGATCGACACACCGGCCGCCACCAGCCAGGCGCTGGACCACTTGATCTCGCTGGGACACACCCGCGTGGCCTATGTGGCTGGCCCGCCGACGTCGCAGTCCAGCGAACGGCGGTGGACTGCGCTGTCCGAGGCAGCCGAGGAGCGCGGCGTGGAGGTGCGCCGGCTGGGTCCCTTCGCCCCCAAGACGCAGTCTGGCGCAGCAGCCGCGGACGCCGCCGTACACAGTGGAGTCACCGCCTGCATTGCGTTCAACGACCTCATCGCGATCGGCATGCTCCAGCGCCTTCGCGAACGCGGCATCCGCGTCCCCGAGGACATGAGCATTGTGGGCTGCGACGACATCTTTGGCGCCGACTTCTGCAACCCGCCGCTGTCCACCATGGCCTCCCCAATCGAACAGGCCGGCCGCGTGGCGGTCTCCATGCTGCTGGCCCAGCTGAACCCGCTCGCCGGCGGCGGCACCCGAAGCCGGTCCGTGATGCCCACCCACCTCACGGTCCGCGGCTCCACCGGACCGGCGCGGCAGGCGTCGTGATGGCGTACGCGGTTTCCGCTGCGCAACCTGGCGGGCGCGGCGCAAAATACCCTGCGCTACGGGTATCTCCGCAGCGCCAACGGTTTGGCGCAGCGCCAGCGGTTTTGCGCAGCGCAGGGTATGGTGCCGCAGCGCCAACGGTGGTGCGCAGCGCCAGTGGTGGTGCGCAGCGCCCAGCTGACAGTCACAGTTGAGCGTTGTTGACAGCGCTGGCTAGGCTGAGGGTCATGCGTGAACTCCAGGCGAAGATCATCGAAGAAATGGGCGTGCAGCCCCGGATCGACCCTGCCGGGGAGGTGCGCAAACGCGTGGCGTTCCTCAAGGAATACCTGACGGCCACCCACACCAAGGGCTTCGTCCTGGGCATCTCGGGCGGCCTGGACTCCTCCCTGGCCGGCCGGCTGGCCCAGCTGGCGGTTGAGGAACTCGAGGCCGAGGGCACCGAGGCGAATTTCGTGGCCGTCCGGCTCCCCTACGGCGTCCAGCACGACGAGGACGACGCCCAGGCTGCCCTGGACTTCGTGCGCGCCAAGACCGAATGGATGTTCAACATCTCGGCCGCGGTGGACGGCTTCGAGGACGAATTCCAGAAGACGGTGGGCACGGAGATTTCCGATTTCCACAAGGGCAACACCAAGGCCCGGACCCGGATGATTGCCCAGTACGCCTTGGCCGGTGAGCACAACTATCTGGTGATCGGCACGGACCACGGCGCCGAATCCGTCACCGGGTTCTTCACCAAGTTTGGCGACGGCGGCGCGGACATCCTGCCGCTGTTCGGCCTCAACAAGCGCCAGAACCGCGCGCTGCTGGCCGAACTCGGGGCGCCGGCCCGGATCTGGGAAAAGATCCCGACGGCGGACCTCCTGGACGGCAAGCCCGGCCGCACCGACGAGGACGAGCTCGGCCTGGGCTACGACACGATCGATGACTACCTCGAGGGCCGCGACGTACCGGATGCCGCGGCCGAACGGATCGAGGCAATGTATCTGCGGACCCGCCACAAGCGCACGGTCCCGGTGACGATTTTCGATACGTGGTGGAAATAGCCTGAGCCCCGCTGAGGTTCCAGTTACGGGATCAGCACGAGCTTGCCCCGGACATGGCCTGCGCGGCTGATGCCCAGCGCCCGGGCCGCATCGGTGAGGGGAATCCGCTCCTGGATGCTGAAGCGGAGCTTTCCATCGGCGGACAGCCGGGCCGTCTCCGCTACCCGTCCGTCCAGCAGCCTGACCGGCGCAATTCCGGCAGCGTTGGCCTCTTTGCCAGGCACAGTGGTCACCGCGGCGCCGTGGCCGCCGAGCAACTGGACCGTCGCTGTAGTAGTCTCCTCGCCGCCATAGGTGTCCACGACGGCGGTGATGGTGCCCAGGGAGCGGACGCGTTCCACGAGCCCTTCGCCATAGGCCACGGGCTCGGCGCCGAGGCCGCGCAAATAGTCATGATTCTGCTCTGACGCGGTGCCAATGACCCGGGCGCCGAGGTGCCGCGCGATCTGGACTGCCGCCGAGCCGACCCCGCCTGCTGCGCCGTGGATGAGGACCGTGTCCCCCACGCCAATGCCAAGCTGGACCAGCGCCGAATACGCTGCGCCGCCGGCTATCGCGACGCACGCCGCCTGCTCAAAATCGATGCCCGCGGGCTTTGGCGTCAGCTGGCTGGCCGGAAGATTTGCCACGGCGCGGTAGCCTCCGGAAATGCCATTCCAGATGACCTCGTCGCCCACCTCGAACCCGGTCACGCCGGGGCCGACGGCGGTCACCGTTCCTGCCGCCTCACAGCCGGGAACTGCGGGGAAGTCCAGGGGAAGGTACCGATCCAGGTAGCCGGCAACGACTTTCCAGTCCACCGGATTGACAGCGGCGGCGCGGATTCCCACCTGGACCTCGCTCTCCCCCGGAGCCGGCAGTTCCTCCTCGCCCACAGTGACGAGGTCCGGGCTGCCATAGTGATCGAAAGAGATCTTGATGTTTTTCATGAGGCTGCGCTCCTTCGGCTCGACGCGATGGTGAGCTGTGCTGCCAGCTTCTGGCACAACCGGCGCCTGCGCAAGAGCCTCGAGACCAGGTGAACCGTCCGAGGTAGCCTGAGCCGAACCGGGGCACTTTGAACCCTGGCTGGACCGTTTCGGCCTCAATTGCCGACGTGTCCGCGTCAAAGTGCCCCACGATGGCCGGGCGGCGATCGAGCGGCGGGCAGCGCCGTCGAGATTCAGGCCCTTGGCGAGGGTCAGGCGCCTGGCTAGCCCTGCAGCAGCGTCGAGATGCGGTGGGCCTCGTCCATGAGCAGCCGCCCCAGCTGCGGGCGCCTGTCTTCCCGGAAGCGTGGCTCGATGCCGGTGAGGGACAGTGCCCAGGCGGGGCGGCCCCGCTGGTTGAAGACCGCCGCGCCCATCCCCCAGCTGCCTTCCAGGACCAGCCCCGGGTTGACCGAATAACCGGCCTGCCGCGTCGCCTCCAGATTCTGCCTGACACGGGCTTCGGTGTGCGCAGCCGCAAAACTGCCGGCGTGCGCTGCCCAGTCCGCGAGCAGTTCCTCCTGCTCTTCTGGCGGCAGGAAAGCCATGATGGCGGTGCCGGCGGAGGCAACCCCGAGCGGAAACCGCACGCCTTCATGCAGCACGAAGGAACGGACCGGGAAGCTGCCTTCCTCCCGGAGCAGGCACACCGTTTCGTTGCCGCGGCGGATGGAGAAGAACGCACTCTCGCCGGTCTCTTCGGCCAGGCGCCGGAGGCTCGGCCTCGCAATGTCCTCCAGGGGGAAACGCGCCGAGGCCACGGACCCCAGCAGCAGGATCTCCGGGCCCAGGACCCAGTTGCCGCTGCCCGGATCCTGGTCCAGCAGGCCCTCGGCCGCCAGGGAGCTGAGCAGACGGTGCACCGTGGGGCGCGTCAGCCCCGAGTCGCGCACCAGCTCCACCAGCGGGGAGCCTTCCGGCTTCTGGCCCACGATCCTCAGCAGGGCCGCGACCCGGCTCACCACCTGGGCGCCCTGCACGGGGACGGAGTTCATCATTTTCCTCGCGATTCCTCGGAATAGATCCACATTGTGGACACCGATTAGCCTACCGTCCACACTGTAAAAATGCACCAGTCCAAGCGGAAATTCGGCGTTGACAGTGCTTCACGCCACACCATAGGCTCCTTCTTCAGAAGAATAGTCCACAAAGTGGATCACGGCGGCGGGCTCCAGGCCCCGCCCGCCGGTGGCTCAAAAGCTCAATGAGGAGATGCAATGTCAAAGGTGAAATCCGGGGCAGCAGCCGCCCTGCAGGACGTGTTGCGGGACGGCATGACGCTCGCCGTCGGCGGTTTCGGCCTCAGCGGGATCCCCGCTGACCTGATCGAGGCAGTGCGGGACTCCGGGGTGAGGAACCTGACGGTGGTCTCCAACAACATGGGCGTGGACGGCAAGGGCCTCGGCATACTGATCGAAGGCGGCCAGGTCCGCAAAGTCATCGCGTCCTACGTCGGGGAAAACAAGCTCTTCGCCGAGCAGTACCTCGCCGGCCAACTGGAGGTGGAGTTCACCCCGCAGGGCACCCTAGCCGAGCGGCTGCGTGCCGGTGGCGCCGGCATCCCGGCCTTCTACACGAAGACCGGTGTTGGCACCCTGGTCGCCGAAGGCAAGCCGCTGGCGGAGTTCGACGGCGAGACTTTCGTCCTGGAACGCGCCATCAAGGCCGACGTCTCGCTGGTCCACGCCCACACCACCGACACCGACGGCAACCTGATCTACCGCTACACCGCCCAGAACTTCAATCCGGTGGTGGCTACGGCCGGCGCAGTGACGGTCGCCGAAGCCGAAGTGATCGTCGAGCCCGGCCAGCTGGACCCGAACCACATCATCACCCCCGGCGTCTTCGTCCAGCGCCTGGTCCAGGCCAGCGGCCGCGTCAAGGACATCGAACAGCGCACCGTCCGCCCCCGCCGCGATGCGGAAGCAGAAGCGGCGCAAGCGGCATCCGCCGTCACCGTCTAATCCGGCCTGCGCGCCGCCCACCCACACCTTTTCAGGAGAATCACCATGGCTTGGACCCGAGATGAAATGGCCGCCATCGCGGCCGAAGAACTGAACGACGGCGACTACGTCAACCTTGGCATCGGCATCCCCACGCTGGTGGCCAACAACCTGCCCGACGGCGTCCGCGTTGTCCTGCAGAGCGAGAACGGGCTGCTCGGCATGGGCCCGTTCCCCTACGAGGGCGAGGAAGACGCCGACCTCATCAACGCCGGCAAGCAGACCGTGACCGTTCTGCCTGGCGGCAGCATCTTCGACTCCGCGACGTCCTTCGGCATGATCCGCGGCGGCCACGTCAAGGTCGCGATCCTCGGCGCCATGCAGGTCTCCGGCGCCGGCGACCTCGCCAACTGGACCATCCCCGGCAAGATGGTCAAGGGCATGGGAGGCGCCATGGACCTCGTGGCCGGCACCCCGCGCGTCGTGGTCCTGACGGAGCACAACGCCAAGGACGGCACCGCCAAGATAGTCAGGGAATGCACGCTGCCGCTCACCGGGCTCAGCTGCGTGGACCGCATCATCAGCGACCTCGCGGTCTTCGACCTGGTGAAGGACGAACAGGAAACAGGCGCCGGCCGGCAGCTGACGCTGACCCGGCTGGCCCCCGGCGTCACCGTGGAGGAGATCCGCGCAAAGACCGAGGCAGAGTTCGGCGTCGGCCCGGAGCTCGAAGGAACCCTTGAGATCGAAGAAACAGTGGAGGTGGCAGGCGCATGAGCCTGAAAGACCAGTTCGGCAAGGATGTCCTGCTCATCGGCTGGGGCCACAGCCGCTTCGGCAAGCTGACCGACGACACCCTCGAGTCCCTGATCGTGCAGGTCGCCACCGAGGCGATCGGCAACGCCAGGATCGAGGCCGGCCAGATCGATGAGATCTACCTCGGCCAGTTCAACTCCGGCATGATGCCGCTGGCCTTCCCGTCCTCGCTCGCGTTACAGGTCTCGGACCAGCTGGCCAACGTGCCCTCCACGCGGGTCGAGAACGCCTGCGCCTCCGGCTCGGCCGCGTTCCAGCAGGGCACCAAGTCCCTGCTGGCCGGCACCGCGAAGACCGTCCTGGTGATCGGTGCCGAAAAGATGACGCAGGCCGGGGCCGACGTCGTGGGCGCGGCCCTGCTCGGTGCGGACTACGACATGGCCGGCAAGGCCTCCACCACTGGGTTCACGGGGCTCTTCGCCGAGGTCGCGAAGCACTACGGGAAGCGCTACGGCTCTGGCAGCCTCGGCGACGTCCTTGGCACCATCGCGGCGAAGAACCACCGCAACGGCGTCGACAACCCCTACGCCCAGCTCCGCAAGGACCTCGGCGAGGAGTTCTGCCGCACCGTCTCGGACAAGAACCCGATGGTGGCAGATCCGCTGCGCCGCACCGACTGCTCCCCCGTGTCCGACGGCGCCGCCGCCGTCGTCCTCAGCGTCGCGCCGACCGGGGGCGTCACCGCCCCGGTCCGGCTCGCCGGCTTCGGCCAGGCGAACGACTTCTTCCCGGCCGAGCGCCGGGACCCGACCGAATTCGCCGCCACGCGGGCTTCCTGGCAGCGTGCCCTGGGGATGGCCGGCGTCGGGCTGGAGGAGCTCGACTTCGCGGAAGTCCACGACTGCTTCACCATCGCCGAACTGCTGATGTACGAGGCCATGGGACTGACCGAACGCGGCCAGGGGGCCCGGGCGCTCGAGGAAGGCTGGGTCTTCAAGGACGGCAAGCTGCCGGTCAACGTCTCCGGCGGGCTCAAGGCCAAGGGCCACCCCGTCGGCGCCACCGGCGTCTCCCAGCACGTCATCGCCGCCATGCAGCTCACCGGGACGGCCGGCGCCATGCAGCTGGCCAACCCGCGCCGGGCCGCGGTGCAGAACATGGGCGGCGTGGGCATCGCCAACTACGTCAGCGTGCTCGAAGCCGTCTAGCCGGGGACGGACACCAAGGCGCCGCCGAACCTCCCCACCTTTGACCGCCTTGACCGGCGCGTTCCGGGCCGCCGCGCGGCCACCGGCGGCAAAGGTGGGGAAATTCCGCACCGTCACCGCGGCTGGTCCCGCTCCCGGATCAGCTTCGCGATGGCGCCGAAGCCCAGGCGTTCCGCGTTCTCCAGGGCTGTGCGGCCCTGGGGGTCACGGATGCCGGAGTCTGCGCCGGCTTCGAGGAGCTGGCGCACCACCTCCTGCTGCCGTGGCCCGCCATTGTTGAGCAGGACGGCTTCCTGCATGGCCGTCCAGCCCAGGCTGTTGACGTGGTTCACGGGCACGCCCGCAGCGATCAGGATCTTTACGGTGTCCACGTGCCCGTGTTCGCTGGCGGGAATCAGCGCCGTTCCGCCGAAGCGGTTGGTGCTCCGCACGTCCGCACCGGCGGCCAAGGTCAGCTGGAGCACCTCGTTGAAACCCTCTGCACCTGCGTAGAGGAACGCCGAGTCCTGGAGGGCGTCCTTGGCGTTGACGTTGCCCCCGGCCCGGATTAGCTCCGCTACAGCGCCGGCATCGTTGGCTTTCGCGGCCCGGATCAGCCTCTGGTCGAGGTCAGCCTGCGCCTCAGGGGACAAGGCGGGACCGGTGGACGGCGTTGCCGCGGCCGTTGGTGGACTTGCCGACGGCGCTGCCGCGACCGTTGGAGGACTTGCCGACGGCGCTGCCGCCACCGTTGGAGGACTTGCCGGCGGCGTTGCCGCGACCGTTGGAGGACTTGCCGACGGCGCTGCCGCGAACGGGCCGGGATCCCAAGCCTGTTGGCAGGATGCCAGGCAGGCAGCCAGGACTGTTGTTGCGATGACCGCCACGGATACCTGCCGTGCCCGCCGCCATGCCCTGCACCGCTGCATGAACCCAGCGCCTACTTCGAGGCCCCGGCAGCGATGGCCTCGGCCCCGGCACTTGCGCAGCCTTCGTCCAGCATGCCATCCGGGGCGCCGCCCACGCCGATCCCGGCCACGGAGACCCCGTTGACCTTGAGCGGGACTCCGCCGGCCAGGAAGAGGGTGCCGGGGAGGTCCGCGATGCTGGGTCCGTTGCCGTTAATGCGCTTGGCAAGTTCGCTGGTGGGCGTGCCGAAGGCGGCAGCCGTATAGGCCTTCTGCTGCGCCGCTTCAATGGTGTGCTCGGCAGCATTGTCGCCGCGGAGCAAGGCCTGCACTGTCCCGAACCTGTCCACCAAGGCCACCGTGACGAACGGCAACTTGTCCACCTGGCACTTGGCCAGAGCGGCCTTGACCGCGTCAGCGGAGGCGCCGACGCTGATCCGGTTCTGGGCAACCACGGTTTCGGGAACCGGCTGGATGTCGACGGCGGGAACAGCGGCGGGAGCGGCGGCCGCCGGAGGAGCGCCGGCTGGGGTGCCGGCGTTGGCTGCAGCCGTCAGCCCGCCCGTCAGGAGCAGTGCTCCGACGGCAGCGGAAGCGGCGATTTTCTTGGACATCTTCACGAGTACTCCTAGGAATCAGGTTCTGGGGACTGCCCGGATTCGTGCCCCGGGCCTCGAATCCATGCTTCCCTTTAGGACCTGGCAGGGCATCGGGCGTTAGTCTGCCGCAACCTCCCCCATCGGGCTGGGCGTATCAGCCAAAAGGCTGAGAGACCAGTAACGGCGCGGGTCATAGCATGGTGGGTAGCACTCCTCCACCGGAACCGGACCCCATGCCCTCCCCTTCACCAGCCCTCCCCACGCCGGGCCCCTCCACCGTCCCGCACAACACCGCTGCCGGAAGCGGCCCGCTGGGCCGGATTGACGCCGTCGTCCATCTTGGTTTTGCCGTCCTGCTGGTGGCGTCGGCGGTCCGCTACGTGATGCGGCACAGCCCGGCGGACAACCTGTGGGTGCTGGCCCTGGCCGCGGCGGTGTGTTCGCTGTACGCCGTGATCGCCGTGCTCTCGCAGCGGCGCCGGCCGTGGGCGGTGTGGATGTTCGTCCTGGTGGCGCTTTGGGCGGTGCTGGTGATCGCGGCGCCAAGCTTCGCGTGGTGCTCGTTCGCGCTGTTCTTCTTGTGCCGGACCGCCTTCAGCGGCCCCGTGGCGTACCTCGCGGGAGGCGCGACGGCGGCAGCCACCGCCGTGGGGCTGTTCCGGCTCAGCGGCGGCAGCGATATTGCCATGCTCCTGGGGCCGCTGGCCGTCGGCGTCATGCTGACGCTGATCTACACCCGCATCGAGCACGACGCCACCGAACAGCGCCGGCTGCACGCCGAGGTGTCGCTGGCGCAGGGCCGGCTGGCGGCCAGCGAGCGCAGGGCCGGCACGGTCGAGGAGCGCGAGAGAGTGTCCCAGGAAATCCACGACACCGTGACGCAGGGCCTGGCAAGCAGCCTCCTCCTTTTGGAAGCCGCGAACAGGTCATGGCCCAGCCCGGCGGCGCGCGCGGACGTCCAAACCGTCAGCGGAATGCTGCGCCGGAACCTGGCGGACACCCGCAGCCTGGTCCACGAGCTCGCCTCCCCCGGGCTGGACACGGCCCCGCTTCCGGATGCCCTGCTTCAGGCGGCGTCCCAGTACGTCCCAGGGGTGCGTCTGCTGGTCACGGGCGAGCCGCGCCCAGTCCCCGCGGATGTCCGGCACGCGCTGCTCCGCGTGGTCCAGAGCGCCGCGGCCAACATCAAACTCCACGCAGCGGCGGCCAGCGCCACGGTGACGCTGGGCTTCCTGCCCGGCGCCGTCACGCTGGATGTTTACGACGACGGCGCCGGCTTCGACCCGCAGTCGCTGGCACCGCCGTCGGACGCGGGAGGTTACGGGCTCCGGGCCATGCGCCAGCGGGTGGAACGGCTGGGCGGCGTATTCTCGGTGGAAAGCACCCCCGGCGAAGGAACCATCGTGGCCGCGCAACTGCCAACTGCGGAGGAACAGTGAATCCGATTACCGTCCTGCTGGTGGACGACCATCTGGTGGTGCGCAGCGGGCTCAGGGCACTGCTGGGAACGCAGCCCGATATACAGGTCGTGGCCGAGGCGGCCTCCGGCGAGGAGGCGCTGGTCCAGATGGAGCAGCTCGGTCCCGCCGTGGTGGTGATGGACCTCGCCATGGGGCCCGGCATGGACGGCATCGAGGCCATCAAGCAGCTGCGCCGCCGCAACAGCAGGCAGGCCGTCCTGGTGTTCACCACCTACGATTCGGACGCTGACATTGTCCGCGCCGTTGACGCCGGCGCCATGGGCTACCTGCTCAAGGACGCCGCGCCAGAGGAGATCTTCGCCGCGATCCGGGGGGCGGTCCAAGGCAAGAGCGTGATGAGCGCGCCGGTGGCGTCACGGCTGTTCCAGCAGCTGCGGAACCCGGACGAAATCCTGACGCCACGCGAAGCCGAGCTGCTGAGCCTGCTGATCGAAGGCCTCAGCAACCGTGAGCTGGGCCAGCGGCTGTTCATCTCCGAGGCCACCGTGAAAACGCACCTGGCGCACATCTATGCCAAGCTCGGAGTGGAAACCCGGGCCGCAGCGATCGCCACCGCGATCCGCCGCGAGGGCATGCGCTAGCGGCCGCCGTCCGCCCGGGACGCAGGGCACGGTTCGAAACGGCCAGCCGCGCAGGGACGACTAAACTCGGTCCAAGCCCACCCACCACCATGCGAGGAGCCCCCATGCGCGCCACCATCATCCACGGTCCCGGCGACATCCGAGTCGAAGACCGCGACTACCCCACCCTCCAGCGGCCCACCGACGTCATCGTGAAGGTCACCGCCTCCTGCGTCTGCGGCTCGGATCTGTGGCCCTACCGCGGGGTCAAGCCCACCCACAAGCCGTCCGCAATCGGACACGAGTTCATCGGGACGGTGGAAAGCATCGGCGAGGACGTCAAGGACCTTGCCGTGGGCGACCTCGTGATCGCACCCTTCGTGGTCAGCTGCGGCGAGTGCCCCCAGTGCCTCAACGGCGTCACGGTCGCCTGCGATCACCTCGCCGGCTGGGGCGGCAAAGATGACACCGGTCACGGGATCGACGGCGGCCAGGGCCAGGCTGTCCGCGTGCCGCTCGCCGAGTCCACACTGGTCAAGGTCCCGGGCGTCACCGATCCCGACGATGCCCTCCGCGCCAGCCTGCTCACGCTCTCCGACGTCATGGCCACCGGCCACCACGCGGCCCTCGCCGCCAAGGCCGGGCCCGGCCGGACGGTCGTCGTGGTCGGCGACGGCGCCGTCGGCCTCTGCGGCGTGCTGGCCGCCAAGCGCCTCGGCGCGGAGCGGATCATCGCCATGTCACGGCACGCCGACCGCCAGGCGATCGCCCGCGAATTCGGGGCCACGGACATCGTCGCCGAACGCGGGGACGACGGTGTCGCCAAGGTCCGCGAACTGCTCGGCGGCGTTCTGGCCGACTCGGTGCTGGAGTGTGTGGGGACCAAGGAATCCATGGAACAGGCGCTGCACAGCGTCCGCCCGGGCGGCGCCCTCGGCTTTGTGGGCGTCCCCACCGGCGGGGCCGAAGCCCCGCTGCGCTTCCTGTTCGACACCAACATCTCGATCGGCGGCGGCATGGCCCCGGCCCGGACGTACATCCCGGAACTGCTGGCCGACGTGCTGGACGGCACCATCAATCCGGGCCGGGTGTTCGACTCGGTCATGCCGCTCGAGGAGGCGCCCGAGGCCTACCGCGCCATGGACGAACGGCGCGCCATCAAGGTCCTGCTGACCCCGTAGCAGGACCCACGACGGCGGCGGCGCCGGAGGCCGCGCGACTGCTTGCCCCCGCCCTTGCACGGGCAGGGGCGAGGGTCTAGCGTGAAGCGCATCAGCATCCGCCGCCGTCGAGGAGCCGTCATGGCCAGGTTTGTGCAGATCATCGAGTTCCAGTCGTCCCGCATCGAGGAGATCGAACAACTCGGCCGCCCGTCAAGAACCGAGGGGTCCACGGCCCCGACCTTCCGCCGCATCATGGCCACCGCCGACCGCGACCGCCCCGGCACCTACCTCACGATCGTTGAATTCGACTCCTACGAGTCCGCCATGGAGAACTCCAACCGGCCCGAGACCTCCGAATTCGCCGCGAAGATGGCCGCCCTGTGCGACGGTCCGCCGGTCTTCCGCAACCTGGATCTCATGTGGGAGGACACCGGCGAGGCCGACGCCGGCCAGTAGGCCTGCAGCAACACTTGGCAGGGATGCCGCACCGGGCGCAGGACCGGCAACCGGCCACGGCTTCAAGCCGCGGCCTGGATACGCGGCTTGAATACGCGGACAGGACGTGGGAGCAGGAAAATGGGTTCTGCAGAGGGCAGGGCGCCGGAAAGCTTCGTCGTGGATCTCAGTGCATTGGGCTCCACTCCCCTGCAACTCGTCGGCGGCAAGGCCGTGAACCTCGGCAAGCTCACCGCAGCCGGGTTCCCTGTGCCGCGCGGCTTCTGCCTCACCACGGCCGCCTACCGGAAGGCCGCCCCGGCCGAACTGGACGCACTGGCGGCCCGCCTGGACGCCGCGCAGCCCGGATCCCCGAACGACGGCCAGCCGGGCCACGCCGTCTTGGACCACCCCGGGCCTGACCTGGGCGAGCTGGCGAGGCAGGCGCGGGAAATGATCGTGACCGCGCCGATTCCCGCCGACGTCGATGCCGCCCTCCGCGCCGCGTATGCCGCGCTCGGCAGCGGCGCCGCCGTGGCGGTACGGTCCTCCGCCACCGCCGAGGACCTGCCCTTCGCCAGCTTCGCCGGACAACAGGATTCCTTCCTCAACATTTCCGGAGCCGATGCCGTGGTCGAGTCCGCCCGCCGCTGCTGGGCCTCACTCTGGACCGAACGGGCCGTGGCCTACCGCTGCGCCAACGCGATCAGCCACCGCGACGTCGGGCTCGCCGTCGTCGTCCAGGACGTCGTCGCTGCCGCCACCGCCGGCGTGCTGTTCACCGCCAATCCGGTGACCGGCACCCGGACCGAAACGGTCATCGATGCGAGCGCCGGGCCCGGCCAGGCGGTGGTCTCCGGCAGCGTGAACCCGGACCATTTCGTCGTGGATACGGCCACCGGACGCATCCTGCTCCGCTCCCCGGAAAGGACCGCGGCCAGGCGGCGGCCGAGCCTGGACGACGCCCGGATCCGCGAACTCACGGCGCTGGGCGATACCGTCCAGCGGCTCTTCGGCGCACCCCAGGATATGGAATGGGTGATTGACGCCGCCGGCAAGATCTGGGTGACCCAGTCGCGGCCGATCACCACGTTGTACCCGCTGCCGGACCCGGCCGCCCCCGAACCCCTTGGCACAGAGTCGGCGGCCTCGGCTGAAACCCGCGTGTACCTGTGCGGCACGCTGCTCCAGGGCCTGACCCGGCCGCTCACCCCGATGGGGCTCTCGGTGCTGGGCTCCATGAGGAACCGAAATGGGCCGTGGCAGTACGTAAACCCAGGGCTGCGCATGTACATAGACATGACGCCCCTGGTTCACAACAAATACGGCCGCCGCTACCTGCTGCGAATGCTCCCGCTGGCGGACGGGAGGTCCGGCGCGGTTTTCCCGGCGCTCCTGGATGACCCGCGGTTCGGCGTGCGCCCACGGCCGTCCCGGCGAACCCGTCCGGCCGTACCGGGCGCGCCGGTCCCGCGGAAGCCCGGGAAGGTCGGCGCTGCAGCGAACACTGCGGCACGTATGGCCAACCTGGGCATGACGGTCCGGCTGATTCCAGCCATGCTGCGGGCCGCGGTACGGCCCGCAGCCGAACTGCGCAGCGCCTTCGACTACGGAAATCGCCTCGAAGCGGAGCTCGTACTGCCGGAACCGGCAACCACCTTTGGCCGGCTCGATCACGCCCAGCGCATCCTGGACAACACCGTGGACGGGTTGATCCAGGCGACGCTGCCCGGACCGTCCGTTGGCTACCTCCTGCTGGCCGGTGCCCGGAGGCTGCTGCGCGGCATCGCGGAACCGCGGGAACTCGAGGCGGTGTTGCGGGGGCTGCCCAACAACGTCACCACTGAGATGGACCTTGAGCTCTGGCAACTGGCCGTCTCCATCGGCGCGAATGACGCATCCCGTGAGGTTTTCCTGGCCCACGCTCCGAAGGAACTGGCTGCCAGCTACGCGGCCGGCGCGCTGCCCGCGGTGGCGCAGACCGGCGTGCACGGGTTCCTGGACCGGTACGGCCACCGCGCCGTAGCGGAGATAGACCTTGGCATGCCGCGGTGGTCGGAGAAGCCGGACCATATCTTCGGCATGATCTCGAACTACCTCCACGTTGAGGACCCCGAACAGGCCCCGGACCGGCAGTTCGCCCGCGCTGAGGAACATGCCGAGGCCAGGATCCGCGACCTTGTGGAACGGACCAGGGCCCGCAGCCGGTTCCGGGCGCATCAGGTCGAGTTCTGCCTGCGCCGGACCCGGCAGTTGTCGGGGCTGCGCGAACTGCCCAAGTTCTACATCGTCCTCGCGCTCGCGGAAATGCGCCGCCAGCTCAAAGAGGTCGGTACCGAACTGGCCCGGACCGGTTCGGTTGCCGCCGCGGACGATGTGTATTTCCTCGAATTCGACGAGGTCCGCGTGGGCTTGCGGGGAGCCGACCTCAAGGGCATCGTCGCGGACCGCCGCCGGCTCTACGACGTCGAACTGCGCCGGCGCCGGATTCCCCGGCTGCTGCTCTCCGACGGCACGGACGTGGAGGCCGCCGTGATGGCCAAGTCCCCCGCCTCCGGCGCCCTCGCCGGGACACCGGCGTCGGCTGGTACCGCCACCGGAACGGTCCGGGTCATCCTGGATCCGGTGGGCGCCCACCTGGAGCCCGGGGAAATCCTCGTGGCACCTTCCACCGACCCTGGGTGGACACCCCTGTTCATGACCGCCGGCGCCCTGGTGATGGAGATGGGCGGGGTGATCTCGCACGGCGCAGTGGTGGCCCGCGAATACGGCATCCCGGCCGTGGTGGGAGTGCCGGACGCTACCACCCGGCTCCGGACCGGCCAGAGGGTGACCGTGGACGGATCCGCGGGAACGGTGCGCCAGGTGGATACCCCGCTCTCCCCCGCGAAAGCCGCCGGCAGCCTGGCCGGCTAAGCAGATGAAGGGGCTATGTTAGGTCTATGGTGTCTGTCGGCCGCAACGCAGAGGGCACACCATTTCCCGAGCCCGAGGGCTTCGGTTCGGGGCTGGTGGACGATGCCGCCCGCCGGGACGCCGCGTTGCCCGACTTCGACTGGGCCGAACTTCCGAAAGGCGTGGTGCGCGGTGAGTTCGCGGCGCCCAGCGGCACGCTGGCGACCATCTCCACCGGAGATCCCGGGAACCCGCGCGTCGTGCTCATCCCGGGTGCAACCGGCTCCAAGGAAGACTTCATCCTCATGCTGCCCGAGCTCGCGGCGGCCGGCTACTTCGTCCTCAGCTGCGACATCGCCGGGCAGTATGAATCCGCCCCGGCCGGGCCGGAAAACCTCGTTCCGCCCCGGCGCCGCTACGATTACGAACTCTTCCGCGACGACCTCCTCGCCATGCTGGATGCCGAAGAAGGCGCGGTGCACGTCGTGGGATACTCCTTCGCGGCGATCGTAGTCCAACTGGCCTTCGCCCAACGGCCAGAGAAATTCCGCAGCCTGACCTTGATCAGCTGCCCGCCCGAGCCGGGTCAGAGTTTCCGCGGCCTGCGCCTGGCCGGCTGGTTCAGTCGCTGGGTCAGCAGCAGGGTCGGCACAGCGTTGATGATTTGGGGTATCCGCAGGAACGTTGCCCGTGTGGCGCCCAAACGGCTGCGGTTCGTGAAGAGCCGGTTCGCGTTTACGCGCCGCGCCTCCGTCATTGACATCATCGGCCTCATGAAGCACACACCGGATCTGCGGTGGGTCCTGGCCGCCGCGACGCTGCCGAAGCTTGTCGCCGTCGGCGAACACGACCTCTGGCCGCTGGCGCTGCACCGCAACTTCGCGCAGTCGATCGGGGCGCGAATTGCGGTCTACCGCGGCGGCCACAGCCCCAGCGAGACCTCGCCGTACCAGATAAGCCGGGACCTGATTGAGCTCTTCGACGCCTCCGTCTCGGCATGACTGAAGCAAGCGGCCGAGACGAAGACCGTCGCTAGACCCTTGCACCGCGGCCCGTCGCACCGTACGTTGGGGACAGCGGACGAATGTCTCCGCAGCCGTTGGCCGCAGGGCCGCCGGAGATCAGCAGCATTTCAGAAGGATAAAGGCATGGCTACAGGCACAGTTAAATGGTTCAACGCCGAAAAGGGTTTTGGCTTCATTGCCCCGGATGACGGGTCGGCCGACGTTTTCGCCCACTACTCGGCAATCGCCACGAGCGGCTACCGCTCGCTGGACGAGAACCAGAAGGTTGAATTCGACGTCACGCAGGGCCCGAAGGGCCCGCAGGCTGAGAACATCCGCCCGCTCTAAGTACGTTGGAATTGCCCCGGCCGCCTGGCCGGGACACTTCCCCGAAGACCACAACGCCCCTCCGGAGGACTCCTCCGGAGGGGCGTTTGTGTTCCCCGGCCCCTGCTGCCGGGCGCCCGGCTCAAGGGCCCGGCGTCAGCCGACGTGGACCCACGGACGCTTTGTGACGTCCGGCTCGGCCTCGCGCAGCACTTCACGGGTGACCGGCGCGATTTCGCCTTCGCCGAACGCCAGGAACCGCAGGAGGTTGGTGAACGGGTTTCCCTCCGTCCATCGGAAGTAGATGTGCGGCATCAGCCCGGTGACATCGCGGATGTGCAGCAGCACGGAGGCGATCGTGTTCGGTACAACAGGCCCGTGGACCTCCAGGATCTGGTACCCATGCCGGATCACCCCGCGGACCTCGAGCGCGGTCTCAAAGTCCGACGAGTCGTCCACCACGACTTCGAGGAATATCGCCTGGTAGTCCACCGGGAGGTGGCTGACCTCAATGGCGGACGTGAGCTTGTCCCGGTACGCCTCGGCGCTCAGCCGCAGCGGTTCGTGGGCAATGATCGCGATGGGGCCCGATTCATTGGCGGCCAGGAATTCCAGGGCAGGGGTGTCCATCCGCACGTGAGTGGCGTGGAGCTCGAAGGAGCGCCGGAGGCGGGAGAGCAGGGAGATCACGATGATCCCGACGATGAAGAGCGCCGCGATCCGAATGCCTTCGGGCCGTTCGAAGATGTTGGCCACCGTGGTGTAGATAAACACGACGGCGATGACGCCGAAGCCGATACTGCGCTTACGCTGCCGCCGGCTGCGCGCGGACAACGTCACGGCAATCGCCGCCGATGTCATCAGGACCAGGACGCCGGTGGCGTAGGCGCCGCCCTGGGCGTCGACGTCGGCGTCGAACAGCCAGGTGATCAGGAACCCCACGAGCGTGAACACCAGGACCAGCGGCCGGACCGCGCGGGCCCATTCCGGAGCCATGCCGTACCGGGGCAGATAGCGCGGCACGAGGTTCAGGAGCCCGGCCATGGCCGAGGCGCCGGCAAACCACAGGATGGCAATGGTACTGATGTCGTAGACGGTGCCGAATCCGTCGCCCAGGTATTGGTGGGCGAGGTAAGCCAGGGCACGCCCGTTCGCCTGCCCGCCCGGCTGGAATTCCTGCGCCGGGATCAGCACCACCGTGGTGAAGCTGGTCGTGATGAGGAAGGCACTCATGATGAGGGCCGCCGTCGTCAGCAGTCGGCGGGCCCCCTTGATCCGGCCCTCAGGGTTCTCCTCGGTGTCCGTGGCGTGACCGCGGATCTGCGGCATGACGGCGACCCCGGTCTCGAACCCGGAGAGTCCCAGGGCCAGCTTCGGGAAGACCAGCAGCGCGATGCCCACCACCATCAGCGGGCTCCCGTGCTGGGTGGTCAGGGCCAGCCACCAGTTGTCCACGGCCACCGGGTGGCTGATGACCTCGAAGATCGTTGTTATGACCACGATCACGTTCAGTCCGAGGTAAATACCCACGAGGACGACGGCGACGCCGATCGCCTCCTTGAAGCCGCGCAGGAACACCGCGGCGAGCAGGGCCAGGAAGACGAGCGTGACCGCGACGTTCTGGCCTTGCATCCAGTCGGGGGCGAAGGGGTTTTCGATGGCGTGAGCGGTCGCGTCGGCGGCGGAGAGCGTCATGGTGATCATGAAGTCTGTGGCGGCGAAGCCGAGCAGCACCAGGACGAGCAGTTTCCCGCCCCAGCGCGGCAACAGCCGCTCCAGCATGGCGATGGACCCTTCACCGCGCGGACTTTCGCCAGCGACACGTCGGTACACCGGCAATGCGCCCAGCAGGGTGACGGCGACGAGGACCAGGGTGGCCAGCGGCGAAATCACGCCGGCCGCGAGCGCGGCAATGGCGGGCTGGTAGCCCAGGGTGGAAAAGTAATCCACGCCGGTCAGGCACATGACCTGCCACCACGTGTGTTTCTTCAGGTGGCTGTCGCTCACGGCCCCGGGCCCTTGGTGGATTCCCTTGGCGTCCTGGAGGCCGAACAGCAGCCAGTTCCTGAAGTGCTCCCCTGCGCCCGGCCGGGGCGCCGAAGGATCTGCCGGGGGCCGGCTGAGCGTGGTCATGATGTCCTTTCTACGCGGCGCACCGCGCCGCTTCCGTCCGCGACAGTACCAGCCCCGGCAACCGCCGCTACCGCCAGGCGAACAATCCTGACGGTTCCTTAACGCGGGCAAGGTATAGCCCACCGCGAAGGCGAAGTGTTCTCCGCCGACGTCCGCGGCCCCCGCCTCATCGATCTCACCCGCGTTGCCTTCGTCAAGGCCTACGACGTCCAGCGGCGGCGTTGGGGACTCGGACCCGGAACGCGTCCGGCACCCTGCGCGACTAGCTGTCTGGACTCTGAATCGTGCGCGCATCCGCGCGATCCTGCGGGGTTGTCCCGCGTCCGGATACAGTGGACCCGCCGGCGCCTTGGCTGTGGGATCGGCCAGGGCTGCATGCAGGAGCGAGGGACAGACATCATGACCATGATCGACAACGCCGTCTACGTTGACGGTCTGCGGACGGACAACCCCAAGAATCTGGATGAAACGTATGAGGTCATGCGGGCACGCGGGGGGATGGCGTGGATCGGGCTGTACCGTCCGGGCCTGGATGAACTGACATCGGTTGCGAACGAGTTCAGCCTGCACGAGCTTGCCGTTGAGGATGCCCTCCACGGTCACCAGCGGGCCAAACTTGAACGCTACGGGGACACGCTGTTCACCGTGCTGCGCCCGGCACGGTATCTGGACGATGTAGAGAAGGTTGAGTTCGGCGAGCTGCACGTCTTTGTCGGTCCGGACTTCGTGGTCACGGTCCGACATGCGGAGTCCCCTAACCTGGCCAAGGTCCGCCGCCGGATGGAGGCCGCCCCGGAGCTGCTGGCGCTGGGCCCGCAGGCCGTGCTGTACGCAATCCTGGACGAAGTCGCGGACCAGTATGAACCCGTCGTCGCCGGCCTGGAAAACGACATCGACGAGATCGAGGACGAGCTGTTCAGCGCCGGCCCGGACGTGGCCCGCCGGATCTACGAGCTCTCCCGGGAAGTCATCGAGTTCCAGCGCGCCACGCACCCGATTCGGCCCATGCTGGAGGCTCTTGAACGCGGTGCGGAGAAATACCATCTTGATCTGGAGCTGCAGCGCAGGCTGAGGGACGTCCATGACCACGTCATCCGCGTCGTGGAACGCGTCGACGCTTTCCGTGTTCTGCTTCAGAGCGCGCTGACCGTCCACGCAACGCTGGTAGCCCAGCAACAGAACGAGGAGATGCAGCGTCTCTCTGAATTGAGCCTGGCCCAGAACGAGGAGATGCGGCACCTCTCCGAAGCGGGCCTGAGCCAAAACGAGGAAGTCAAGAAGATCTCTGCTTGGGCGGCCATCCTCTTCGCCCCCACCCTCGTGGGAACCGTATACGGGATGAACTTCGACGTCATGCCCGAACTGGCCTGGTCGATGGGCTACCCGTTCGCGCTCGGCCTCATGCTCGCCATGGGTGTCGTCCTGTACCTTTCGTTCAAGCACCGCAAGTGGCTCTGAACTGCCAGGCGAGATCCCTGCAAGTGTCATCGGACGTGCTCCGGGCCGGCACCCCGGACCTTCAGGTGCCGGAAGACCGCTGGTGCTGCCCCGGGCGGGTGATAAGCGTCGGGCATTGAACATCCATGAGGACATCCCGGGCGACCGAACCCACCAGGACGTCCAGGCCACCGCGGCCTTTGCATCCAATGACGAGGAGCACGGCATGCGCGCCGGCCCTGACCAGGGCCGGCGCCGGGTACCTGCCGCTCTCCAGCACCGGGTTAACCCGCAATCCGGGATGGTCCTGGGCCAAACTGGCGACGGCTTCAGCCAGAACCGAGCAGGTATCCGTGGCCATTCCGTCAGCTCCGGAGCCTGCTGGCCCGCCGCCGGGTTCTTCCTGACCGTTGCAGACATGGACCACCATCAGGTCCTGGCCAAGGCGGAGCGCTTCCGCGGCGGCCCATTCCACAGCGACGGCCGCGTCCGCGGACCCGTCGGTGCCGACGACAACACCGGACCGGTCTTCGTCGCCGGCCGCGGGCACGACCGCCACCACGCAGTTGCTGATGGCGGCCGTCTGAAAACTGACCGACCCGAAGCCCTCACCGTGCCTGTCCGGGCGCCTGTCGGTTCCTACCACGACCATGTCCGAATCCCCAGAGAGCCGCCGAAGGGTCCTGGCTGTCTCTCCTGTCCCGAGAGTCGTGCTGACCGGGACCGCGGGGTCCAGCGCCGACACCCGCTGGGCTTCCGCAGCCAGCAGCTCAGCGGCCCGGTTCATGGCCTCCTGATACCGGTCGGCGTGCCGGAAGGACCACGGACCAGGAACGACACGCACCAGATTCAGGGGTACATGAAACTGGGCGGCCCGCCTGGCCGCCCACTCCAATGCGGCGTGACCGGCCTTGGAATTATCGACACCAACCACGATCCGGCTGTGCACGATTCCATGCCCTTCGGGGAACTTGCCAGTACATCCAATATCCCGGCGTTGTCCTCGCGCAGCCTAGGGCCGGAAGGCCCCCCGGCACGGGTCCAGGGGATCGCAAACAGCCGCGATGACGGCTTTCAAAAGCAGGTGCCGCTGCGATGAACGGCACGCCGGCAGCTGAGGCTAATTCAGCTTAGATCCAGCTGCGCTTTCTGAAGATCCGATACAGGATGGTGCTGACGGCGATCATCGAAGCGACCGAAAGCGGATAACCGTACTCCCAGTGCAGCTCGGGCATGTTCTCGAAGTTCATGCCGTACACAGTGCCCACGAGGGTCGGGGCGAACAGTATGGCGGCCCAGGCGGAGATCTTCTTCACCTCTTCGTTCTGGGCGTTGCTGGACTCCGCGAGGTGTTTCATTTCCTCATTCTGGCTCTGTGCGACGAGGGTCGCGTTGACAGTAAGGATGTCCCTGAGCATGAACCGGAAGCCGTCGATGCGTTCGTTGACCTGGGCTGTGTGGTCGGCGACGTCGCGCAAGTATTGCTGCAGGTCGTCGGCGATCCCGTATTTCGTGAAGCCGCCGGCTAGGGCCTCAAGGATGCGCGTCAGCGGGTGGGTCGAGCGTTGGAATTCGATCACTTCGCGGGAGAGCTCGTAGATGCGCCGGGACACGGCGGGGTCGCCGCCGAAGACTTCGGTTTCGATTTCGTCGATATCGTTCTCCAGGCCCGAGACCACAGGGGCGTAGTCGTCCACGACGGCATCCAGGATCGCGTAGAGCACAGCCTCCGGGCCCAGCCGCAGCAAAGTTGCGTCGTGCTCGAGGCGCCGGCGGACCTGCACCAGATCCGGCGACCCGCCGTGGCGCACGGTGATGATGAAGTTCGGGCCAACGAAGACGTGAAGTTCGCTGAATTCGATCTCTTCGCGCGAATCCAGATAGCGGGCTGCCCGCAGGACCACAAAGAGGGTGTCGCCGTAGCGTTCGAGCTTGGATCGCTGATGGGCCACGACGGCGTCTTCCACGGCGAGTTCATGCAGGTCGAATTCGGCGGCCAGAGACTGCAGCTCAGAAGCCTCCGGCCGGACGAGACCGATCCACGCCATGGATCCCTCGAAGCGGCCCAGTTCCTGGAACGTCTCCTGCAGCGTCATCGGCGAGGACACCCGCCTGCCGTCCAGATAGATGCCGCTGTCGACAAGGCTGGGCCGGCCCGCGGCTGCCAGGTCCCGGGTCCCGGCAGAGGCCGCAGCGGGGACTCCGATGTCCGGGCGGGGGCGGGAAGCGAGCTTGTACAGGCGCGTGGAAATGCGGCGAGCATTCATGGTGGCGGTCCAGACGTAGGAAGTGCAGGGTGAGATGGCCAAGATGGCCTCTCCCGCCGTGGGCTACGTTCGGATGACGTGTGGAACCCGGGACACGGGGTTCAGGCGGGAGAGGAGATGTCCCCGGCGCCGGTACTTGGAGGCTCGGTGTACACGCGACACGTCCTCTCCCTCAGGTGAAACCCTACAAAATCCTGCCCATTACATCACGGCCGGTCCCGGCCGGACAAAAAATCCCCAGGCGGCAAGTCAGAGCCACCTGCGGCGCTTGAACATCGCACACAGCACGATGCCCCGAGTACCGCAGCAAATTCTTGCTAAGGCTGGCGCGCCTCATTCTCAGACGACTTCCACCAGTCTGATCGTCTCGTTGGTTCGTTCCAGCTCTTGGGACCAATAGCCGGGATCCTTGGCCATCTGCCGGTATTCATGTGCGAAGTCCCGGAAGAGCTCGCTCAGTAAGGTGTCATCGCCTTCCACCACTTGGCGGACAGCCTCGATGTTGAGAGGAACATTCAAAAGCCGTTCGGCAGGGACGACGACTTGGTGAATGTCGTCCTGGAACCGGAGCCGAAACGAGTATTCGATGGCCAATTTCATTGGGTTGCGCCAGCCTTTCGGTCGAGTTCGGTGGAGAACGAAGCGTACCGGGGAGACATTGTAGATCTGCGCCTAATGTAGCGGGGACCAAACCGTCGAGGTAGACCGCTCGGAATCACCGCAGGAGATGATCGCCGGGCCCCGGAAGCTCGCCTGCACGGGAAAAGGGGGCCGCTCGCCAACTCGATGACATGCTGCTGCCTCGGGTCGACGCCCAACGGATTCCCATGCGAGCCCATCTCCGGGCGGCTGCATCTGGGGCGCATTAAGATAGCGCAAATTTGTGGCCTCCCGCCATATGGAAAGCGTTAGGGCCTGTTCCGGTGACGCTCCGCCGGTGCTGTCATGAAACAAGGAACGCTGCAGCCACCGTGGCCGCAATCCGATCCCCAGCAGGAGTCAACCAGCATGCACACCACGTCCCGGCGGATACAGGACACATCCGGTCTTCCCGCCGGAGCCGGTCCCACCCGGGATTTCGTCGCCGTCGATGACAGCGGGGAGTTTTCGTATCACCGGTCGGAACAGGATTTTATGGGGGCCTTTGAATACATCGAAGAAGCTGCGTGCATCATCGACCGCAGCGGCAGTGCCTACCGCCTGGCCTTGGATCCGAATCGTCACCTGATCCTCGGGCGCTCCCATGGCCCAGTGGAATTCCAGTGGCTCCGCCACGCCTGGATGGACGCGCAAAGCGCGCACCCGGAAGGGCACCGGCTCCGCCGCTTCTACCCCGCTACCCGTTACGAAGTGGTCTCGGACCTGTTCGAAACCCTCGCCCTGGAAAGCGGGACAGCACCGGCCGCGGGCGCCTGGTCTCTGGACATCGACGGCTTTGCATCACGCCCGTCCAACATTGAAGAAATCGACCGCCTGCTCGCACGTCAGGACCGGCTGGAGCATGCCCGTGTGAAGGACCCCTTCGGACACATCTACCGGCCCGCAAGACACCGTAAACACCGGTACCTGCCGGCTGCCGGATCCATCCTCTACGTCGAAATCCCCGCCACCGCCGCAGCTCACTGAGACCGATCCTCCGCCGCCGGAATCAATTCGGCCCGGCACCGCCTGCGCTTCCCGCACCCGTTAGGTGCGCTTTTCGCGCCCGTTAAGGTGCGCTTTTCGCGCCCGTTAAGACAGCGTCAAGATCCGCCCTCAAGGCGTTAAGAAAGCATCAGGACCGGGTTTTTTCCCTTTGCGAAGGCGTTGACTTTCAGTAGCCCCGCAAACGGGGCGCAGATGAAAGGAACCCTGCAATGGCCGACCTGGCTGTTATCGGAATCCTCATGGTTGCCATGGGGTTCGTTATGTGGATCGGCCACGTCTTGGCCGGGATGGTCGGCGGTGCCGATGACCGGCCGGAGGGTGGCAAGTGAGCGCCGACGCGATCATGTGGCTCGTCCTGCTGATTGCCGGATTGTGCCTCTTCGGCTACTTGCTGGCCGTCCTGATTCATCCGGAAAAGTGGTGAGCGGATCATGACCTTCAACTCTGCATCTTTTGTTGTCCAGGTGGTGGCGCTGCTCATTGTTCTGGCAGCCCTGCACAAGCCTCTGGGCGTCTACCTGGCCCGGGTTTTCGAGGGCACGACGTCCAGCCGGCCCGAGCGTCTGTTCTACCGGCTGGCCGGGGTCGATGCCGACACCGAGCAGACCTGGTCCGTCTACCTTCGCAGCGTCCTGGCGTTCTCGGCCGTGTCCATTCTGGCGGTGTTCGGCCTCCAGCGGCTGCAGGGCGTCCTGCCGGGCAGCGGTTCCCTGCCCGGCGTGGACCCTTGGGTGGCCATGAATACGGCCATTTCCTTTGTGACCAACACGAACTGGCAGACGTACGTCCCGGAGACCACGGTAGGCATCTTCGTGCAGATGACGCTGCTGGCGGTGCAGAACTTCCTCTCCGCCGCCGTCGGGATCGTCGTCGTCGTCGCGCTCATCCGCGGCATCGCCCGCACGAGGACGCAGCGGCTGGGCAACTTCTGGGTGGACCTGGCCCGGACGTCGTTCCGGGTCCTACTGCCGCTCGCGTTCGTCGCGGCCGTGCTGATGGTCCTCGGCGGAGTGGTGCAGAACTTTTGGTTCACCGAGGTCACGAACCAGGCCACCGGCGTTTCGCAGCTCATCCCGGGTGGCCCGGTCGCGTCCCAGGAAGCCATCAAGATCCTCGGCACCAACGGCGGCGGCTACTTCAACGCCAACTCTGCCCACCCGTTCGAAAACCCCAACGCCCTGATCAGCTTTTTCGAGGTGTTTCTCCTCCTGCTCATCCCCTCCGCGCTGCCCTACGCTTACGGCAGGATGGTGGGCGACCAGAAGCAGGGCTACACGGTAGCCGCCGTGATGGGCACGCTGTGGCTGGCTTCGATTTCGCTGATGGGCTGGGCCGTGGCGTCCGGTCAGGGAACCGCGACGGCGGCCGCCGGCGGCCTGGGCGAGGGTTTTGAGCAGCGCTTCGGCCCTGTGCCGAGCGCGATCTTCGCCACGTCCACCACGCTGACCTCCACCGGCGCCGTCAATGTCGCCCACGATTCCCTGCCGCCGCTGGCCGGCGGAGTGGCCATGGTGAACATGATGCTCGGCGAGGTCGCCCCCGGCGGAACCGGTTCCGGGCTCTACGGCCTGCTGATCCTCTCTATCATCTCCGTCTTCATTGCCGGGCTGATGGTCGGGCGCACCCCGGAGTACCTGGGCAAGAAGATCGGGCCGACGGAAATGAAGCTCGCCGCCATGTACATCCTGGTCACCCCGACCCTGGTGCTGGCCCTGTCCGGCATCACCGTGCTGCTGCCGGACATCATGGCCAATGCGCCGGCCACCGGTCCACACCAGTTCAGTGAAGTGCTCTACGCTTTCACCTCCGGGGCCAACAACAACGGCTCCGCGTTCGGCGGCATCACCACCTCGGGCCCCTTCCTGTCGGTCATGCTGGGCCTGGGCATGCTGCTGGGCCGCTTCCTACCGATCGTCTTGGTGATCGCCCTGGCCGGTTCCCTCGCCCGTCAGGGCAAGATTCCGGCCTCCGCCGGCACCGTCCCCACCCACGGCCCGCTGTTTGGCTCGCTGCTGCTGGGCGTGACAGTGATCATGACCGCCCTGAGCTACTTCCCGGCCCTTGCCCTGGGCCCCCTCGCAGAAGGACTTCTCAAATGACCCGGTCTCACACGGCATTAGCCACGGACACCGACGCCCAGACCTACGCCGACGGCAACCCCCTTGGCACTCCGGGCGAACATAAGCACCACACCAAGGCCCCGGCAAAACTCACGCTCGCGTCCGTCGTCGCCGCCCTGCCACTTGCGGTCCGGAAACTCTCGCCGCGGCAGATGATCCATTCCCCTGTCATGTTCACCGTGCTGGTGGGGGCCGCCCTGTGTACGGCGATCTCGGTGTACCGGCCGTCGGTGTTCGGCATCGCCGTGACGGTCTGGCTGTGGCTCACGGTCCTCTTCGGCACTTTGTCCGAATCCATCGCCGAGGGCCGGGGCAAAGCCCAGGCGGACAGCCTCCGCGCCAGCCGCAAGGGCGTCCAGGCCCGGCTCCGGCAGCCAGACGGCTCCACCAAGGACGTCCCCGGCACGGAGCTGCGTCTCAATGACGTGGTGATCTGCGAGGCCGGGGACGTCATCCCCTCGGACGGCGAAATCATCGAAGGCCTGGCGAGCGTCGACGAATCGACCATCACCGGCGAATCAGCCCCGGTGATCCGCGAATCCGGCGGTGACCGGTCCTCCGTCACCGGCGGTACGAGGGTGCTCTCGGATCGGATTGTCATCCGCATCACGGCCGAGCCGGGACAGACGTTCATCGACCGGATGATCAAGCTGGTCGAGGGCGCCGTGCGGCAGAAGACCCCCAACGAGATCGCCCTCCACGTGCTCCTGGTGTCACTGACCATCGTGTTCCTGGCCGTCACCATGTCGCTGGCACCGTTCGCAGCCCTCGCCGGCGCCACGCCTTCCCCGATCGTGCTGGTCGCCCTGCTGGTCTGCCTGATCCCCACGACGATCGGGGCGCTGGTCCCGGCGATCGGCATCGCCGGCATGGACCGCCTGGTCCAGCACAACGTGCTGGCCACCTCCGGCCGTGCCGTGGAGACCGCCGGGGACATCACCACACTGTTGTTGGACAAGACCGGAACCATCACGTATGGCAACCGCCGCGCTGTTAATTTCTTCCCCGCCAACCAGGTGGAGCGGACCCGGATGATCGAAGCGGCCCGGGTCTGCAGCCTGGCCGACGAAACCCCCGAGGGGCGCTCCATCCTGGACCTCGCCGCGGACAAGGGCGTGACCGGGTCCGATCTGACCACACTCGAACGCTCCACCGGCAAGTTTGCCGTGGTCCCCTTCAGCGCCAGCACCCGCATGAGCGGGCTGGACCTTGACGGGCTGCAGATCCGAAAAGGGGCTGCCTCCACGGTGGCGGCATTCGTTGCCGAATTCGGTGGGCACACTCCGGCGGAGGTCGACCACCGGGTACAGGAAATCTCGGCCCAGGGCGGCACGCCCCTGCTGGTCGCCCAGGTCGACAAGGACGGCCGGGCGGACATCCTGGGAACCATCCACCTCGCCGACGTCGTCAAACCCGGCATGCACGCCCGCTTCGCCGAACTGCGGCAAATGGGCATCCGGACCGTGATGATCACCGGCGACAACCCCATCACCGCCAAGGCGATCGCCGCCGAGGCCGGCGTCGATGATTTCCTGGCGGAAGCAACCCCGGAAGACAAGCTCGCGGTCATCAAGAAGGAACAGGCCGCAGGCCGGCTCGTGGCCATGACCGGTGACGGCACCAACGACGCCCCGGCCCTGGCCGCGGCAGACGTCGGCGTCGCCATGAACTCCGGCACCCCGGCCGCGAAGGACGCTGCCAACATGGTGGACCTCGACTCCGACCCCACGAAACTCATCAACATCGTCGGCATCGGCAAGCAGCTGCTCATCACCCGCGGCGCCCTGACCACCTTCTCGGTCGCCAACGACGTCGCCAAGTACTTCGCGATCGTCCCGGCGCTTTTCACCGCCGCATTCCCGGGGCTCGGACTGCTGAACATCATGGGCCTGGCCACCCCGTCCTCGGCCATCCTGTCCGCGGTGATCTTCAATGCCCTGATCATCATCGCCCTGGTGCCGCTGGCGCTCCGCGGCGTCAAATACCGTGCCGTCTCCGCCAACCAGGCGCTGGCCCGGAACCTGCTGATCTACGGGCTCGGCGGCCTCATCGCACCATTCATCGGCATCAAAATCATCGACCTCATGATTTCGCTCATCCCCGGAATCGGCTAGGAACACCCCCATGAACATCCTCACCGGCTACCTCCGTCAGCTGGGCACCGCCCTGCGGTTCCTGCTCTTCGCCACACTGGTTCTCGGCGTGGCCTACCCCCTGGCCGTTTTTGGCACCGGACAACTGATCGCCCCGTACCAGGCCAACGGCTCCATCATCAAAGACAGCTCCGGGGCCCCGGCCGCGTCCGCCCTGATCGCCCAGGCCGCGGCCAACGATTCCGGCGCCCAGGACCCGCGCTGGTTCCACGCCCGGCCCTCGGCCGTGAAGTGGGACCCGGCGTCGTCCTCGGCCACCAACTTCGGGCCCAACGACCCGAAGCTGCTCGACGCGGTCGCCGCCAACCGGTCCGCCGTCGCCGCGGCTGAAGGCGTGGATGCGGCAGCGGTTCCGGCCGACGCCGTGACGGCCAGCGGTTCCGGGCTGGACCCGGACGTTTCACCCGAGTACGCCAAACTGCAGCTTGCGCGGGTGGCGGCAGCGAACGGCCTGAGCACCGACGCCGTCGCCGCCATGGTGGAGCAGTACACGAGCAGTGGGGTAGTCGCGTTTCTCGGCCAGCCATCGGTCAACGTGACTGCCCTCAACCTCGCCGTGGCGGCGGCCGCACGGCCGTCGCAGCCGGCTCAAACCAAGTGAGAGAATGACGGCATGGCACGTGGAACGCTGCGGATCTTCCTGGGGGCCGCGCCGGGGGTGGGCAAGACCTACGAGATGCTTGAAGAAGCCCACCGGCTCGGCGAACGCGGCGAGGACGTCGTGGTCGCGTTCGCCATGGACCACGGACGCAGCGAGACGCGGGCGCTCCTGGCGGGACTTGAGGTCATCCCGCCCCAGCGCCTGCCCTACCGGGGCACGGAGTTCGAGGAAATGGACCTTGACGCCGTCCTGGTGCGGGCCCCGGGGACCGCGGTCGTGGACGAATACGCCCACTCCAACGTTCCGGGCAGCCGCAACGAGAAACGCTGGCAGGACGTCGATGCGCTCCTTGATGCCGGCATCAACGTCCTCTCCACCGTCAACGTCCAGCATCTGGCGTCCCTGGGCGACGTCGTCAGCGCCATCACCGACGTCCATCAGGCGGAGACGGTACCCGACGACGTCGTCCGGAAGGCGGACCAGATCCACCTGGTGGACATCTCCCCCGAGCTGCTCCGCCAGCGCCTGAGCGACGGCAAGATCTACGCTGCCGAAAAGATCGACGCCGCCCTCTCGAACTATTTCCGCCTGGGCAACCTCACGGCACTGCGTGAACTGGCATTGCTGTGGCTGGCCGACCGGGTGGACGAGGGCCTGGCCAAGTACCGGGCCGAACAGGGCATCGATGCCAGCTGGCCGGCCCGGGAACGCATCGTCGTCGGGCTGACCGGCAGCCCCGAAGGGGAAGTCCTGATCCGCCGCGGGGCCAGGATCCTCAACCGCGTCAACGGCGGGGACCTGCTGGCGGTCCACGTCCGGTCCGCCGATGGCCTCGCCGAGGAGTCGCCCCACGCGCTGGAAGCCCAGCGCC
The DNA here is from genome assembly GCF_056401435.1 of Arthrobacter sp. P4_F10. NCBI lineage: Bacteria > Bacillati > Actinomycetota > Actinomycetes > Micrococcales > Micrococcaceae > Arthrobacter > Arthrobacter sp. P4_F10. The sequence continues at coordinate 275,665 of NZ_JBFUJJ010000005.1, read as the reverse complement.
GCCTGATCCTGGACCTTGGCGGCAGCTACCACATCGTGACCGGCGAGGATCCGGCCGCCGCCCTCCTGGACTTCGCCCGCAGCGTCAACGCCACCCAGATCGTCGTCGGCATCTCCCGGCACAAAAAGCTCGCCGGCCTGATCGGAAACCTGCTCGGCGGTGGGGTTGGCACCCGGGTGGTCCGCGATTCCGGGGACATCGACGTCCACATGGTCTCCCATCCCCTGGGCGGCCGCGGCGCCGGGCCGCGCCAGCACCGGGACCTTGGCCGCGTCCGGGTCGCCGTCGGGTTCGCCCTCGCTGTGCTGCTCCCCATGGTCCTGCAGCTCCTGCTTTCGCTCCTGAACCCGGAGCGGAATGTCGCTGCGGCCATGCTGGTGCAGCTCACCGGCTCGGTGGCGGTGGCGCTGATCGGCGGGTTGTGGCCGGCCATCCTGGCCGCACTGTGGAGCAGCCTCCTGGTGAACTACTTTTCGACCCCGCCGCTGGGCACGCTCACCATCAGTGATCCGCAGAACTTCCTGGCCCTGCTGGTGTTTGTAGGCGTCTCGGCCGCCGTTGCCGTTGTGGTCGACCTATCGGCCCGCCGTTCCAAGGAGGCCGCGCGGGCCCGCGCCGAAGCCACGACGCTGGGGGACCTGACGCGCAGTGCCGCCGGCTCGGAGGACACGGTTCAGGCATTGCTGGAACAAGCCCTGAGCGTCTTCCAGGTGCGTGGTGCTGCCGTTTTCAGCCTTGGCTACGGCCCCGCGGACGGCGACAGCGGCGCAGGACCCGACCGGCGATGGCAACTTCAGGCCGCCGTGGGAGAAATTCCAGCCCTGTCCGCCGGCGCGCCAAGGAACGATGGCACCGGCGACAACGTGGAAGAAATCGACGCCGTCACACGCCTCGTGTTGTTCGGACGGATCTTGCCGGCAAGCGACCGGCGCCTTCTGGGGGCGTTCGGAGTTCATCTGGCGGCACAGCTGGAACGCCAGCAACTGGTCGCCAGCCGGCGGGAGATGCTCCGCTTGGCCGAGAGCAACACGATGCGCACCTCCATCCTCCGCGCTGTCTCGCACGACCTGCGCACCCCTCTGGCCGGGATCAAGCTTGCCGTCGGCGGACTGCGGCACGACGACGTCCATTACACCCAGGCAGAGGAGCAGGAACTGCTGGCAACGATAGAGGAGTGCTCGGACAGGCTGGACGCGCTGGTGGGCAATCTGCTGGACATGTCCCGGATCACCTCGGATGCCGTCAATCCCCTGCTCAAACCCGTGCGGTGGTACGAGGTCATCCCGGGTTCCCTGAGCGCCGTCCCCGCGGGGCGCGTGCGAGTGGACCTGCCTCCCAACATGCCCGAGATCGACGCCGACCCTGGAATGCTGGAACGAGTGATTGCGAACATCGTCGAGAACGCCGTGAAATACGCCCCCGATTCGGATATCGTCCTGGTCGGGGCGGCCGGCGGGCTCAGCCCGGCGACTCTCGGAGGGCGCCCTGCCGGCGAGCTCCGGGTCATCGATCACGGCCGGGGAATCCCGGCGGAGAGGGTCATGGAAATGTTCCGGCCATTCCAGCGTCTCGACGACGCCCCGCAAACCACAGGAATCGGACTCGGGCTTGCGGTGGCGAAAGGGTTCACGGATGCCATGGGTGGCAGCCTGAGCGCCGAAGCGACACCGGGCGGAGGGCTGACGATGATTATCCGGCTTCCATTGTCCACGGGGACCCCGTATGACGGACACCGCGCCCAGGCCCCGTTCGAGCCCCGGTCGCTGGTGGCGCGCCGCGCTCATGCGATGCCCCTTTCGTCCGGACCGGACGCAACATGACGGCGGTCCTCGTCGTCGACGACGACCCGCATCTGCTCAGGGCCCTCCGGATCACACTCCAGGCCCACGGCTACGCCGTCACCACCGCCGTAGACGGGACCTCAGCGCTGCTGGCGGCCACCCAGAACCCGCTCTCACTCATCATTCTGGACCTCGGCCTGCCTGACATTGACGGGACCAGCGTCCTCAAAGAGCTGCGCGGCTTCAGCAGCGTGCCGGTCTTGGTGCTGTCCGCCCGGCACGGCTCCGAGGACAAAGTTGAGGCGCTCGACGCCGGCGCGGACGACTACATCACCAAACCGTTCGGCCTGGACGAGCTCCTCGCCCGGCTCCGCGCCCTCCTGCGCCGCAGCGTCGAACCGGACGAATCGCTGGTCGTGACCGAGGCTTTCACCATTGACCTGGGCAAGCACCGGGTTACCCGGGACGGCGAGGACATCCGGCTGACCCCGACTGAATGGAAAATCCTGGAGGAACTGGTCCGGAATCCGGAAAAACTCATCACACAGCAGCAGTTGCTCGCCAGAGTCTGGGGTCCGGCGTACGCCAAGGAGACCAACTACCTCCGGGTCTACATGGCCCAGCTGCGGCGCAAACTGGAGCCGGACACCGCCAACCCCCGCCACCTGCTCACCGAAGCCGGCATCGGCTACCGGTTCATGCCCTGATGGTTTTCCGATGCCGGGCCGGCAATGGATACTGGGGCAATGACTAATCGCAGCCCGCTCAACAGGGACGATGCCGGCCCGTCGGCGCTGCCGGAGATCCCGGCGCAGCTGCGGGCAGTCCTCAACGGGATCCCGGCCATGGTGGGTTACTGGGACATGGGTCTCCGCAGCCGCTTGGCCAACGATGCCTACTGCGAGTGGTTCGGGATCGAACCGCAGCAGTTGAACGGCATGCACGTCCGGGACGTGCTCGGTGACGTGGCCTTCGAAGCGACCCGGCCGATCATCGAACTGGTGCTCGCCGGAGAGGCGCAACACTTTGACCGGACCCTCGTGAATGCCGCGGGCGAGTCACGCTACACCGAGGTCACGTACACTCCCGATACCCGCGACGGCGCGGTGCAGGGCTTCTTTGTCGTGGTCACCGACATCACGGAGCGGGTGCTGGCCGACCGGCGCCGGCAACGGGACATGGACCGGTACCGCGCCTTGGCGCGCAGCGTCCCCGGCGTCTTCGTGCTCCTCTTCGACGCCGAGCTACGCTACCTGATCGCCGAAGGCCAGGAACTGGAGACCTTCGGCTACCGCACGGAAGAGCTCGAAGGCCGGCGCATCCAGGACGTACTCAGGGGCAATCTCGCCAGCGAGCTCGAACCGCGCTACCGCGCAGCCCTCGCCGGCCGCGAGGTCTCCTGGAGCCGGCAGATCGGCCACCGCACCTACCGGCTCAAGGCCGGACCGGTCTACTCCGACGAAGACGGCGCGGCCGGTATGGTGGTGGCCGTTGACGTCACTGAGCGCTTGCAGCAGCAGCAGGTATGGGAGGCCTTGCACGAGATAGCGACCGCCGTCGCCCGCAACGCCGCCCCTGCAGACATTTCCGAGCGGGTCGCCGCCATTGTCCGCGAGCTGTTCAACGTGGACTCCGCCGCCGTGGTCCGTTTCACGGGCCCGTCCTCGGCGGAAATCGTCGCCATGGCCCCGAGCCTCCCGCCGACGCTGAGCCGCCGGCACATCTTCGCCCCGACAGACGAGTCCGCCACCGTCCGGGTGGCCGTGACCGGCAAGCCGGCCCTCGTTGTGTACGGGCCGGAGGGCGGGCCGGCGGCGGAGCAGATGCGCGCCGGCGGATTCCAGTCCGCGGCGGCAGCACCGGTCCGCGTCCGCGGAAGCCTCTGGGGCGTGGTGAGCCTGACCTCGAAATCCCGCACAGGCGTCACGGAAGCCATGATGGAGCGGCTGGCCCAGTTCGCGGAACTCGTCGAGATCGCGATCGGCAACACGGAGGCATGGACCGATCTGGAGCTCCAGGCGACAACCGACGCCCTCAGCGGCCTGCCCAACCGGCGGGCGCTGGAACAGCACCTCGACGAACAGGTGGCGCTGGCCGGGAGACGTGGGACCAGACTCAGTGCCGTCGTCCTGGATATCGACCACTTCAAGAGAGTCAACGACACCCATGGTCACTTGATGGGCGACGTCGTCCTCGCGGAGATCGCGGCCAGGCTCCGGTCGGTCGCCCGCGCCAACGAGATCGTGGCCCGCTTCGGCGGTGAGGAGTTCGTGTGGCTGCTCCCGGAGACTGACGGCGCCGAGGCCCTGTTCGCGGCCGAACGGGCCCGCGAGGCCATCGCCTCCGAACCGTTCGGGGAAGTCGGTTTCCTGACGATCTCCGCCGGAGTCTGCGAGCAGGGCGACGCCACGGCCGGTTCCCTCCTGGATTGCGCGGACCGGGCCCTGTACGAGGCCAAGAACGCCGGCCGCAACCGCACGTCCCGGTACGGTCACGCCAGCCCGGCGGGCCGGACAGCTTCGGGCGGCCAGGCTCGGAACGGCCAGGCGCGGGACGGCACGGACACGCGCGGGGCCTAGACGAAGGCGGACTTCCCCGTCACGGCCCGGGCCACGATCAGCGAATTGATTTCGTAGCTGCCCTCATAGGTATAGAGGATTTCGGCGTCGCCGAAGAGCTTGCCCATCTCATAGTCGCTGCTGATGCCGTTGCCGCCCATGAGGGACCGGCCCATCGCCACCGAGGCACGCGCCAGCCGCGTCGTGGTCGATTTGGCCATCGCGGCCTGGACCATCTCGAGCTTGCCGTCTTCCTGGATCCGCGCCAGCTGGGCCATCAGGGCCAGGGAGGCCGTCGCGTTGCCCAGGATCTCGGCGAGCTGCTGCTGGATGAGCTGAAAGCGGGCCAGTTCCTTGCCGAACTGGCGGCGCTGCAGCGAATAGGCGCGTGCGACGTCGAACGCGGCCAGCTGGATGCCGGCGCCCTGCCAGCCCACCCAGGCCCGTGAATCCCGCAGGAGCTCATTGGCCTTGGAAAAGTCGGTGGCGCCGGGAAGGAGGTTGGCCGCCGGGATGCGGACCTCGTCGAGGACAATGTCGGCGTTCTGCATGATGCGCAGGCCGATCTTGTTGGCGATCTTCGTGGCGGTGTAGCCGGCACGGTCCGTCTCCACGATGAAGCCCTTGATGTGCTGGTCAGCAACGTCCCGGGCCCACACAAGGGCGAAGTCCGCGATGGTGCCGGCGCCGATCCATCGCTTGGCGCCGTTGAGGACCCATTCGCCGCCGTCCAGCCGCGCGGTGGTTTCCAGGCCACCGGCGATGTCCGAGCCGTGGTCCGGCTCCGTCAGGGCGAACGCTCCGAGCTGGGTGAACGCGGTGAGGCCGGGGAGCCAGCGTGCCTTCTGTTCCTCCGAGCCCAGCTCATCGATCATGCCGACAATCAGCTCGTTGTGGATGCCTACGAGCGCCGAGAGGGAGACGTCGGCGCGGGCCACCTCGACGTACATGAGCCCCTTGAAGAGCTTGGACGTGCCGTCCGTTTGCAGCCCGCCCAGACCGTATTTGCCGAGTTCCGCGAGCAGGCCGAAGGGGAACTCCTCGCGGTTCCAGTAGTCGATCGACGCGGCCCGGATCCGGGACTGCAGGAACTCCCGGACCTCCTGGTAGCGGAGCTGTTCGTCCGGCGGCAGCAGGTCCACGATGTACATCAGGTCGGCGTCGGGGAACGGCGGCTGCGCAACTGCTGCTGCGGCGCCTGTCTCCGCCGTGTTCGATTCCGTGTTTGTTTCGGCTGGCGCCGGCTGTCCGCTGGCACGTCCTTGTGGCTGCACGGGCACGTATCCCTTCCTCATGCGCGCCGCCTGCAGAGCAGCGCCGCTCTTCCAAACCCTTGGATGTCCTAGTATATTGCACAGTGATGGGGATCACTAGGCAGGCACCGTGCCGGACCGGCGGGATCCCAGGCAACGGCGCCACGCCCGGAACGGCAGCGCCAGAGTACTTCGAAAGGTGCACCATGACCGTGACTGAGGAATTCCGGGCCGCGCGGGACCGGCTGCTGGCCCTGCGCGGGGACTACGACGGCGCCCGCAGCGAATTCCAGTGGCCGCGCTTCGAGGAATTCAACTTCGCACTGGACTGGTTCGACCAGCTCGCGGCAGACCCGGCCAGGGCGGACAAACCGGCGCTGGTGATCGTCGAACAGGACGGGTCCGCGACCCGGCGCAGTTTCGCGGACCTCTCCCGGCGCTCGTCCCAGGTGGCCAACTGGCTGCGCGCGCAGGGCGTGCGGCGCGGGGACCGGATGATCATCATGCTCGGCAACCAGGTGGAGCTCTGGGAACTTATGCTCGCCGGCATCAAGCTGGGCATCGTCATGATCCCCACCACCACCCTGATGGGACCCGCCGACCTGCAGGACCGGGTGGAGCGCGGCGGCGCATCCTGGGCCGCCGTCGGCAGTGCCAACATCGCCAAGTTCGCCGACGTCGCCGGTGACTACGCGCTGATCGAAATCGGTGGCAGCCCCGCGAGTACCTCCGCAGCCCCAGACAATGTCCGGCAGTACGCCGGCGCTGCCGCCGCCGGAGTGGACTTCACCCCGGACGCCCCCACCCTTGCCAACGAGACCCTCCTGCTGTACTTCACCTCCGGCACCACGTCCAAGGCCAAACTCGTCGAACACACGCACACCTCCTACCCGGTGGGACACCTGTCCACGATGTTCTGGATCGGGATGGAACCGGGCGACGTGCACCTCAACGTGGCCTCGCCGGGCTGGGCCAAGCACGCCTGGTCCAATGTGTTCACCCCGTGGATCGCCGAGGCGTGCGTGTTCATCTACAACTACGAACGCTTCGACGCCAAGGCCCTCATGGAACAGATGGACCGCGAATCCGTGACCAGCTTCTGCGCCCCGCCGACGGTCTGGCGGATGCTGATCCAGGCCGATCTCACCCGGCTGTTGAACCCGCCCACCAAGGTGGTGTCCGCCGGCGAACCGCTCAACGCCGAGGTGATCGACCAGGTCCACCGTGCCTGGGGCCAGAGAATCCGGGACGGCTTCGGCCAGACCGAATCGACGGTGCAGATCGCGAACACCCCGGGCCAGCCAATCAAGATCGGCGCCATGGGAAAGCCGCTGCCGGGCTACGACGTCGTGCTCGTGGACCCCGCTACGGGTGCGGAGGCCGACGACGGCGAGCTCTGCCTGCGCCTCGACCCCCGCCCCGTGGGGCTCATGAAGGCGTACTACGGCGACCCGGACAAGACGGCGGAGGCTTTCCGCGACGGTTATTACCACACGGGGGACATGGCGAGCCGGGACGAACGGGGCATCATCACGTATGTGGGCCGCGGCGACGACGTCTTCAAGTCCTCCGACTACCGGCTGTCCCCCTTCGAACTGGAGAGCGTGCTCATTGAGCACCCGGCGGTGGCGGAGGCCGCCGTCGTCCCCTCCCCCGACCCGCTCAAGCTGTCGGTGCCGAAGGCGTTTGTGGTCCTGGCGGCCGGGCACCAGCCCGGCCCGGAGCTGGCCGAGGATATCCTGCGGTACTGCCGGGACCACCTGGCCCCGTTCAAGCGGATCCGCCGGCTGGAGTTTGCCGAACTCCCCAAAACGATCTCGGGCAAGATCCGCCGGGTGGAGCTGCGGCACAGCGAGGAGCTGCGCCACGGCGGCGGGCCTGTTCCCGAAGGCTTCGGCGTCGAGTACTCCGACTCCGATTTTCCCGGGCTCAAGAGTCAGGGGTGAGCGTGGGAACACCGCTGCCGCGAGATCCGATCGCCGACGCCCGGCTGAACTGGGAGCGCCACGGCTGGTCCGACGTCGCCGCCCCGATGGCCGCGATCACCGCCATCATGCGGACCCAGCAGATCCTGCTGGGCCGGATCGAGGCCGTTCTCAAGCCGTACGGACTCACGTTTGCCCGGTACGAGCTGCTGGCCTTGCTCAGCTTCGCCCGCAGCGGGGCGCTGCCCATGAACAAGGCGAGCGCGCTGCTGCAGGTCCACCCCACATCGGTCACCAACGCCGTGGACCGGCTCCAGGACGCCGGGCTGGTGATGCGCTCACCGCATCCCACGGACGGCCGCACCACCTTGATCGAGCTCACCCCCGACGGGCGCGCCCTGGCCAAACGGGCGACGGCGGTGCTGAACTCCGAGGTCTTCGGCCAATCGGGTTTCGGGGACCAGGACGTGGACCAGCTGATCCGGATCCTGGGCACGTTCCGCCGGAACGCCGGGGATTTCAGCGGCTGACTGGCCGTCTTGCCCGACACATTCCTAGACGGCCTGTGGTGTCGGCGGAGCATATTTGAGATGGCGGTAGGCCGTCGGGCTGAGGCCGAAACGGCGTTTGAAGGCCGCGCTCAGCGCAAACGGGCCCCCGTACCCGACCTGGCCGGCGACCTGGGCGGTGGTGAGGTTCGGGTCCGCGAGCAGCTCGCTGGCGAGCAGCATCCGCCAGTTCGTCAGGTAGGTCATCGGCGGCTCGCCGACGACATCGCGGAAGCGGCTGGCCAGCGTGGCGCGGGAGACGTGCAGGCGGGCGGCGAAGGTCTCGAGCGTCCAGGCTTCGGCGGGGGAATCGTGCATAAGCTCCAGCATCTGGGCCACCAGGGAATCCGTGCCTGCCGCCAGCCAGCCGGTGGCCCGCCCGGGATGCTCGGCCGCCCAGGCGCGCACGGCGTGGACCAGCAGCACATCCAGCATCCGGTCGACCACGCTTCCTTGTGCCGGGGCGTTCGTGGTGATCTCGCCGCCGAGGAACCGCGCCAAGGCTGCATCAACGCCGCCGGCGGGGATGATGGCGACACGGGGCAGCACGGCTGTTACCGCGGAACCGATTTCCGCCTCGGTGGTGTAGGTGCCGACGAGCACGACCGTTTCCCCTGCCGACGCATTGCCCCAGGTGCGAACGCCGTGGCTCATGCTGAGGTGGACAGTCTCGCCGGAAGACGTGGTGCATTCCTGACCGGGATGAATGATGATGGTCGCCGCCCGTCCGGGGTCGTCGGCCAGAAGATAGGGGTCAGGCCCGCGGACGACGGCGATGTCACCGGATTCGAGGAGGACCCGCTCGTTGTCCGCGGCACCCGGATCGACGCCGCTGGAGCAGGCGCGGCGGACTCCTGGCGGACGTTCGAGCGGGCCTGGAACCGGGCCAACACCGTGCGATGCGCATTGTCGATCGCTGGCGCGGCAGCCCTGGCCGCTTCGCTGGCCCGGTGATGCCGCGGCTTCCCGGGCAGGTTCACGGCAGGCCCGCCTGGTGGAAATCCTCAGCGGGGCGCGTCGGGGTGGATGCTCCGGGTCTCGCCGCGTTCATGCGGGGGCCGGAGCCAGCCGGGACGGTGGACCTTTGGCAGCACTTTGGTCACCGCCAGGGCCGCGTACATGACCGTATTGATGGCAACAAACGTCGCCAGGATGGCGAACCACTCCGAGTTCAGGAGCGCTTGCGGGAAGAGAACGCCCGTGGGGACGGGCACGCCGGTGAGGCTCATGCGGACTCCTTGACGGCCTCGGCGGCGTTGGTGCGGGTGACGTGTTTCCAGTTCGCGGTCCGGCCCAGCGAAATGTCGATGATGCCCTTGATGTAGACGACGTTCAGGAACATGTCGAAAAAGAGTTCGGGGAAGAGAGTGAGGGCCAAAATCCTGGCCCGCCAGCCGCCCTTCCAGACGGTGGCGACGCGTTCGATCATGAACACCCCGCCAAGTCCCAGCCAGAACGGGAACCAGATCCACACGTCCAGGGAGAACATCATGAGGAAGATCAGCAGCAGGTAGGCGCTGAGGGCAATCACGCCATAACCGATGCCGAGCTGCTGCACCCAGTAGCGCATCGTCTGGGACGTGACCCCGTACGCGCCAATGTTCTCCAGCGCTCCCCGCTGCCATCGCAGCCGCTGCGCCCACAGCGTGGACCAAGTGGGCATGAGTTCGGTAACCACGGTGCATGCCGTCGGTGAAATCATCAGGGCGCCAAGCGACTTGAGCGCTATGGTCAGTTCGTTGTCCTCAGTCAGCGCCGCGGTATCGTACACGTCGCCCTTCGTCCCGGGAAGCGAATCGCCCCGCTGCTCGGCGATGGTGCGCAGGGCGACCGGGCGAAAAAGCGACGCGGTCCCGGTCAGGACGAAAACCCTCCCCCGCCGGCGCTTGATTTCCCGGCCGTAGCGGAGGTACTCGTTGCGCTGGAACTGGCCGAGTACGCCGTGGCCTTCCTCCCCGTAGAACAGGCCGCCCACCGCCATCAGGGCGCGGTCGTCCACGAAGCGGTTCACGGCCGCGCCGAGGAAGCCGTCATCGAGCTGGGTGTCGGCGTCCATCACCATCATTAGGTCGTTGGCACCGAGCCTGGGAAGGATTTGCTTGAGCACCTGGTTCAGGGCGCCGGCCTTCTTTTTCGTGTTGTCGACCGACTCATAGAGCTCGACGCCGGCGTCGCGGGCGATCTCCACGGTGCTGTCGGTGCAATTGTCCGCCACCACGATGATTCGTTCGGGGCTGTGGGACTGTGCCCGCAGGGAGGCGATCGTGGAGGGCAGTGAGACTTCCTCGTTGTGGGCCGGGATGAGCACGGTGACGGTAACAGGGCCCGCATAGACTCCGCGGGTGGCTCCCATCACGATCTTCGGTGCCAGCGGAGCGATCCGAACGTTCGCCGACCGCCGCGACCGGGTGGTGATCCGGCGCTCCAGCAGGGCGACGCCGGCGGCCAGCAGCACGGCGAGCGCGACCGCCGCGCCCAGGATCCGGGCTCCGGGCGCGTTCGTGCTGTAGAGCACGTTCCACACCCCCAGGATGAACCCGTGCGGCTCCCCTTCGGCTTGTGCGCGTCCCCCCGCGGCGACGGCGGCCCACAGGATCGCCGCCGCGGTGCCGGCGATTACTGCGATGACCAGACCTACAGTCCGGTGAAGTTGTCCTCTGCCCACCGTTGGGATAGTAGCAGGGAATCATTGGCACCACCTGTCACATGAGAATCACCCGCCCCGCCTTGATGGGTGCCTATTTTGCCCGGAATCTGACGGGAGTATCGTGGTTCGGAGCCGGACGGTGCCGTCCGGCCAGGCAGCAATTAGTGCTCACAGAGCGTCGATTGGCGATCGCCTAGGAGGGGCCATGACTTCGCCCAGCATCCCCATACCGCAGCCTCCCACGAAGCCGGTGGTCGGCAATTTGGCCGACATCGACTCCAGCAAGGGAATCCTGGGAATAGTCGAGGTGGCCGAGCGGTACGGCCCCATTGTCCGCATCCAGTTCTTCAACCGCAGCATCATCGCCATCTCGTCCCAGCAGCTCGTCAACGAAGTCTGCGACGAGTCCCGGTTCGGCAAGGTACTGGGCGTTTCCCTGCGGCAGGTGCGGGATTTCATCGGCGACGGACTGTTCACCGCACGAACAGAAGAACCAAACTGGCAAAAAGCGCACCGGATCCTGATGCCGGCGTTCGGGCCGGCGGCGCTGAAGCGGATGTTCAACGGCATGGACGACATCGCCGAGCAGTTGCTGCTGAAGTGGGAGCGACTCGGCCCCGCGGCCCGGATCGATGTACCGGACAACACCACCCGGCTGACCCTGGACACCATTGCCCTGTGCTCGTTCAGCTACCGTTTCAACAGCCTCTACCGGGAAGACATGCATCCCTTCGTCGGGGCCATGGTCCGCGGCCTGGTCGAATCCGGGGACCGGGCGCGCAGGCTCCCGGTCCAGAACAAGATCATGCTGCGCAAACGCCACCAGCTCGAGGAAGACCATGCCCTGATGTTCGAGGTCGCCGACCAGATGATCAGCGACCGGCGGCGCAACCCCAGCCCGGCTGGCAGCGAGGACATCCTGGACACCATGCTCAATGCGGCGGACCCGGTGACCGGCGAGCGGTTGAGCGAGGAAAACGTCCGCTACCAGATGGTTACCTTCCTGGTGGCCGGGCATGAGACCACCAGCGGCCTGCTGTCCTTTGCGCTCTACGAACTGCTGCGCCATCCGGATGTCCTGGCCAAGGCTCGCGCCCAGGTGGACGAGGTCCTCGGCACCGAGAGCGCCCGGTTCGAGCACCTGCCCCGGCTGGGGTACCTGGACCAGATCCTCAAGGAGACGCTCCGGCTGTGGCCCACCGCCCCGGCCTTCAACGTCGCCCCGTTTGAGGACACCACGCTTGGCGGCCGCTACGAGGTCCCGGCAGGCCAGCCCATTATGGTCCTGATCCCGCAGCTGCACCGGGACAAGGCGGCCTGGGGCGAGGACGCCGGGATCTTCGATCCGGACCGATTCTCACCTGTTCGGGCCGCAGAAATCCCTGCCAATGCCTGGAAGCCCTTCGGCAACGGGCAGCGCTCCTGCATCGGCCGGGGATTTGCCCTGCAGGAGGCCATGCTGTTCCTGGCCAAGCTCCTGCAGCGCTTCGAGGTCACGGCGGCGGACCCGGGCTATGAACTTCAGATCAAGCACACGCTGACGATGAAGCCTGAGGGGCTGTTCATCCACGTGCGCAGGCGGGACGTCACGATCGCAGCCGGACCCCCGGCCGCCGTCCAACAAGCCGCGCAGGCTGAAGCGGCCGCGGCGGCCGCCGCGCCCAACGGCGTCCCGATTCGTGTGCTCTACGGTTCCAACGCAGGCACGTCCAAGGACTTCGCCCAGCGCATCGCCAACGACGCCGGACGGCGCGGCTACAGCCCCACCATCGGTCCGCTCGACGAGGCGGCCGGCGGGCTGCCGACGGGGGGCCTCGTCACCGTCGTAACGTCCTCCTACGAGGGCCAGCCGCCGGACAACGCCCGAAAGTTCGTGGCCTGGACCGAAGGCCTGCAGCCGGGCAGCCTCGCCGGGGTGCGGTACACGGTCTTCGGCAACGGCAACAAGGACTGGGCGCGAACGTACCAGGAGGTGCCCAAGGCCATCGACGCCCGGTTCGAGGCTGCCGGCGCGACACGGATCTATGACCGCGGCGAAGCCAACGCCCGCGGCGACTTCTTCGGCGATTTTGACGAGTGGTACGCGGGGTTCTGGCCCGCGGTGGACGCCGCCCTGGGGCAGAGGACCAGCCCGCCGACCGCGCAGCCCCAGCTGGAACTCCAGTTCATCGGCAACGTCCGGGATCCGCTGCTGCGCCAGAACGGGCTGGCACTCGGTACCGTCGTCGCGAACCGGGAACTGGTCGATCTGGCCAAGCCCGGCGCCCGGTCCAAGCGGCATGTCGAGATCGCACTGCCCGAGGGAATGAGCTACCGGACCGGGGACTACCTGGCCGTGCTGCCGCTGAACCCCAGCGCCCTCGTGCAGCGCGCACTGGCCCATTTCAACCTCGACTACGACTCGCACGTCCAGCTGAGCATGGAGCGCGGGGACACTTTCCTGCCCACCAGTGCGCCTGTGGCCGTGGGCGAACTGTTGAGCAGCTACGTGGAACTCGCGGTCCCCGCCACCCGCACCCAGCTCGAGGACCTGGCTGATGTCGCGGCGGATCCTGCCCACCGCGCCGAACTCGAGGCCCTGGCCCAGGACCGGGGGCGGTACGCGGCCGAGATTCTCGACAAGCGGGTCTCCCTCCTGGATCTGCTGGAGACGTATCCGTCATGCCAGCTCTCGTTCACCTCGTTCCTGCAACTGCTGACTCAGCTGACCCCCCGGCGGTACTCCATCTCCTCGTCCCCGCTCTGGAGCCCCGACCACGCGACCCTGACCTTCGCCGTCATCGAGGCTCCGGCGTGGTCGGGCCGCGGCGTCTTCGAAGGCGCCTCTTCCACCTACCTCGCCCAGGCCAGGCCCGGGTCAAGGGTGGCGGTTACTGTCCGGCCCTCGAACGCGGCATTCCACCCGCCACCGTCCCTGGAAGTCCCGCTCATCATGGTCTGTGCAGGGACCGGGCTGGCACCCTTCCGCGGATTCGTCCAGGACCGGGCGCTGCGGGCCGAAGCCGAGGACACGACGCCGGCGCCTGCCCTGCTGTTCTTCGGCTGCCGGGCCCCGGACACCGACTTCCTCTACCGCGCGGAACTTGCGTCGTGGGCCGAGCAGGCCAACCTCGATCTGCGGCCGGTCTTTTCCACCGCCCCCGAAGACGGCCTGAAATATGTCCAGGACCGGCTTTGGGCAGACCGGGCCGACGTCGTCGAGCTGGTCCGGCAGGGCGCCACGGTCTACGTCTGCGGCGACGGCAAGAACATGGCGCCGCAGGTCCGGGACACGTGCGCCCTCATCTACCAGGAAGCGACAGGTGCCTCCAAGGAGGAGGCCGAGGCGTGGATGGATGAAGTTGAACGCACGCATGGCAGGTACGTGGCCGACATCTTCACGTGATGCCGACGTACCGGCTTTTGGCGCCGCCGCGCCCTCGCCGGCAGCTAACTAGCGGTGGTTGAACTCCGGCTGCCGCTTCTCCGTGAAGGCTGCCATGCCTTCCTTCTGGTCCTCGGTGGCGAACAGCGAGTGGAACACGCGCCGTTCAAACAGCACGCCCTGGGCAAGCCCGGTCTCAAACGCCGCGTTCACCGCTTCCTTGGCCACCATCGCCACGGGCTTGGATTTGGAGGCGATCACCTCGGCAGCCTTCAGCGCTTCCTCGACGACGTCCGCGGCCGGGACCACACGGGAGACCAGGCCCGCGCGTTCGGCCTCCTCGGCGTCCATGAAACGGCCGGTCAGGATCATGTCCATCGCCTTGGACTTGCCCACAGCGCGGGTCAGGCGCTGCGAGCCGCCCATGCCGGGGAGCACGCCGAGGTTGATCTCCGGCTGGCCGAACTTGGCATTGTCCCCGGCGATGATGAAATCGCACATCATCGCCAGCTCGCAGCCCCCGCCCAGCGCGAAGCCGGACACGGCTGCCACGACGGGTATGCGGAGCCGGGTGAAGTCCTCCCAGCCGCGGAACCAGTCCGCCGCGTACATGTCCATGTAGCCCTTGGACTGCATTTCCTTGATGTCCGCGCCGGCGGCGAAGGCCTTCGCGGAACCGGTAACCACCACGGCACCGACCGCCGGGTCCGCGTCCATCCCGGTGACGGCCTTCACCAGCTCGTCCATCGTTGCCTTGTTCAGGGCGTTGAGGGCGTCAGGCCGGTTGAGCGTCACGAGGCCCACGCGGCCGCGGCGCTCCACCAGGATGTTCGCGTACTGTTCCGTCATGAGTGGTCCCCTTCGGTGGTGCTCGTCTGGTGCTGGTTCTGGTTCTGTTTCTGCGTGTGGCTTCGGTCCGGGACTAATCCCCGGCCGTGCCGGCTTCTGATTTGTCCCGGATGTCGGTGATGATGCCGGAGAAGTCCCGGCCGGCACCGCCTTCCGCGGCAAAGGTATCGTAAATTTCGGCGGCGAGCGGGCCGAGACGGGCCGCGACGCCGGTGCTCTGGAGCGCGTTCAGGGCCAGGTTGAGGTCCTTGGCCATGAGCGCCCCGGCGAAGCCGGGCTGGTAGTCCCGGTTGGCGGGGCTCGTCGGGACCGGTCCGGGCACGGGGCAATTGGTGGTCAGCGCCCAGCACTGTCCCGAGGCGGCGGAGGCGACGTCGAACAGTGCCTGGTGGGTCAGCCCGAGTTTCTCGCCAAGCACAAAGGCCTCGCTGACGACGATCATCGAGACGCCCAGGATCATGTTGTTGCAGATCTTGGCCGCCTGGCCGGCACCGTGCGCGCCGCAGTGGACCACGCGCTTGCCCATGACTTCCAGCAGAGGTTTGACGGCTTCGAAGTCCTCGGGGAGGGCACCGACCATGAACGTGAGCGTGCCGGCCTCTGCCCCCACCACGCCTCCGGATACGGGGGCGTCGACGGCACGGTGTCCGGCCGCGACCGCGAGTTCGGCGGCCTCGCGGGCCTCGTCCACGTTGATCGTGGAACAGTCCAGGAACATGGTGTCCGGGGCGGCCAGTTCAAGCAGGCCGGGCGCACCGCCGGTCCCACGGTAGGCATCGAGGAGGTGCTTGCCGCTGGGCAGCATGGTCAGCACGACGGCGGCGCCCGCCGCCGCCTCGGCTGCCGTCCCGGCGGTTGGAATGCCGTGCTCCCGTGCGGCGTCCAGGGCCGCCGGCACCACGTCGAAGCCGGTCACCCGATAGCCGGCCTTGACCAGGTTGACGGCCATCGGGCCGCCCATGTGCCCCAAGCCCAGGAAGGCGATGGTGCCGGTAACAGAGGCTCCTGTTTCAGACATTGTTCTTCTCCATGTTCTTCTCCTTCGGAGAAAGCTTCAGTTCGCGCCCGCCCAGCGGGGCGAAGTAGGCCGCGACGTCCGCTTCGGTGACCTCCGCGAGGGTGGCGGGCTTCCAGCGGGGATTGCGGTCCTTGTCCACCACCTGGGCGCGGATCCCTTCGCGGAAGTCCGGCCCGGCGAGGAAGCGCAGGCCCACGCGGTACTCCTGCTCCAGTGCCTGCTCCAGGCCCAGTCCGCGGACGCGGCGCAGGGACTCCAGTGCCACTTTCACCGCCGTCGGCGACTTGGCCTCGATAGTGTCCGCGGCGCCGGCGGCCTCCCCGCCCACCGTGCGCAGCCGGCGCAGGATCTCCTCGGCGTCGTCGCTGGAGTAGCAGGCGTCAATCCAATCCTGCTGTGCGGCGAGGACTGACTGCGGAGCCGGTTCGGCGAACCGGGCGACGGCGGCTTCCACCGCCTCGGTCTCGAGTGCCACCGCCAGTTCAGCCAGGGCGGCGGAGGGCACAAAGCAGTCGGCGAGACCCAGGAACAGCGCGTCCGCGCCGCTCAGGTGGGCGCCGGTCAGGGCCGCATGCGTACCGGTCTCCCCCGGCGAGCCGGAGAGCAGCAGCGTGCCGCCGACGTCGGGCACGAACCCGATCGTTGTTTCGGGCATTCCAGTGCGCGTGCGATCGGTGACGATCCGCACGGAGCCGTGCGCCGAGATCCCCACGCCGCCACCCAGGACCAGCCCGTCCATGAACACCACGTACGGCTTGGGGTATTCAGAAATGAGCAGGTTCAGCCGGTACTCGTCGGCCCAGAAGTCCGCGGTGGCGTCCCCGCCGTCGAGCATGTCCCGGTAGATGGCGACGATGTCGCCGCCGGCGCAGAGGCCCCGGTCGCCGGCGCCGCGGACCAGCACCGCGGCGATCGCGTCGTCGTCGGCCCAGAGCGTGAGCTGTTCCAGCATCGCGGCGGCCATCGCGGCCGTCAGGGCGTTGACGGCCGCGGGCCGGTTGAGGGTCACGACGCCCAGACGGCCGCGCCGTTCAAACAGGACTTCCTCGTTCAAGGCCTCGCCGGCCGCTTCCTGCGCAGCCTCCGCCCCCATCAGCTGCCTTCCGGCATGACGAAGCTGGCGCCCTGGCGGATGCCGGATGGCCAGCGGCTGGTGACCGTCTTGGTCTTCGTGTAGAAGCGGAAGGCGTCGGCCCCGTGCTGGTTGAGGTCGCCGAATCCGGAGGCCTTCCAGCCGCCGAAGGTGTAGTACGCGATCGGCACGGGGATGGGGACGTTGATGCCCACCATGCCCACCTGGACCCGGCTGGCGAAGTCGCGGGCGGCGTCGCCGTCGCGGGTGAAGATGGCCACGCCGTTGCCGAACTCGTGTTCGCTGCAGAGCCGGAGGGCTTCGTCGTAATCTTCGGCGCGGAGCACGCTGAGGACCGGGCCGAAGATCTCCTCTTTGTAGATCTTCATGTCCTTCGTGACGTTGTCGAACAGCGTGGGACCGACCCAGAAGCCGCCGTCATAGCCTTCCACCTTCAGGCCGCGGCCGTCGGTCACGAGGCTGGCGCCTTCCTCGACGCCGGAGGCGATGTAGCCTTCGATCCGCTCCTTCGCGGAGGCCGCCACAACCGGGCCGAAGTCGGAATCCTTGGCCAGGCTGTGGCCGACCTTGAGGCCGGCGATCCGCGCCTGCAGCTTCTCCACGAGGACATCCGCGGTCTTCCGGCCGACCGGAACGGCTACCGAGATCGCCATGCAGCGCTCGCCCGCGGAGCCGAAGCCGGCCCCGATCAGGGCGTCCGCTGCCATGTCCAGGTCCGCGTCGGGCATGATCACCATGTGGTTCTTGGCGCCGCCGAAGCACTGGGCGCGCTTGCCGTTCGCTGCGGCGGTGGCGTAGATGTACTGGGCAATGGGTGTGGAGCCGACGAACCCGATGGCCTGGACCCGGGGATCCTCCAGCAGCGCATCCACGGCCTCCTTGTCCCCGTTGACCACGTTGAAGACGCCGTCGGGGAGGCCCGCCTCGGTGAAGAGCTCGGCCAGGCGCAGCGGCACGGAGGGGTCACGCTCGGAGGGCTTGAGGATGAAGGCGTTGCCGGCGGCCAGCGCCGGCCCGGACTTCCAGAGCGGAATCATGGCCGGGAAGTTGAACGGCGTGATGCCGGCAACGACGCCGAGGGGCTGGCGCATCGAGTGCACGTCGACGCCTGTTCCGGCGCTGTCCGAGAACTCGCCCTTGAGCAGATGCGGGGCACCGGCGGAAAACTCGACCACTTCGATGCCGCGCTGGATGTCACCCTTGGCATCGAGGAAGGTCTTGCCGTGCTCGGAGGACAGCAGGGTCGCGAGCTCGTCCATGTGCTCGTTGACCAGGTCCACGAACTTGAGCAGGATCCGGCCGCGGCGCTGCGGGTTCATCGCGGCCCATTCCACCTGCCCCTTTTCCGCGCTGGCAATCACATTGCGCACTTCCTCTGCGCTTGCCAGCGGCAGCCGGGCCTGGACCTCGCCGGTGCAGGGATCAAACACATCGCTGAACCGGCCGGAGGTGCCGTCCACCCGCTGCCCGTCAATGTAATGGGATAGTTCTCGAACCATGACCGAATGCTCCTTTGCATGTGACCTAGATCATCTCTGCAGCCGAATATACTCGGACTTCCTACTAATTTCCAGAGGACAGAATCCGCTGGCGGCTTCGTCCGGGGGCCAAGTTCGGTAAGTTAGGGACTGTGAAGATAGCTACCTGGAATGTGAATTCGCTCCGCGCCCGCGCCGACCGCGTGGAGGCCTGGCTTCAGCGCACGGACTGTGACGTCCTGGCCATCCAGGAAACCAAGTGCAAGGACGAGAACTTCCCCTGGGAGCTCTTCGAGAGCATGGGCTACGAGGTGGCACACTTCGGCCTGAGCCAGTGGAACGGCGTCGCGATCGCCTCCCGCGTGGGACTGGACGACGTCGAACGCACCTTCCTGGACCAGCCCATGTTCGGCAAGAATGGCAAGGACGCCGTGCAGGAGGCCCGCGCCATCGGCGCCACGTGCGGCGGTGTCCGGGTCTGGAGCCTCTACGTCCCCAACGGCCGCGCCCTCGACGACGAACACATGCCCTACAAACTCAACTGGCTGGACATCCTGAAAACCCACGCCGGCACCTGGGTCAAGGAGGACCCCGAGGCGCAGATTGCGCTGATGGGCGATTTCAATATCGCACCCCAGGATGACGACGTCTGGGACATCGACTACTTCCGCGCCGAACGCCTCACCCACGTCAGCGAGCCCGAGCGGGCCGCCTTCCACGCCTTTGAGGAGGCCGGCTTCCAGGATGTGGTCCGCCCGCACACCCCGGGACCTGGCGTCTACACCTATTGGGATTACACGCAGCTCCGCTTCCCGAAAAAGGAAGGAATGCGGATCGACTTCATTCTTGCCTCCCCGGCCCTGGCGGCACGGGTCACCGGTGCGATGATCGACCGCGAAGAGCGCAAGGGCAAGGGCGCCTCAGACCACGCACCGGTGCTTGCGGAACTGGCGGACTAATGGCTGCCGCCCAGGAAGCGTCGTGATCCAATGACGGGGAACATTTACCATGGACAGGCCGGACTGCCGTTCTCTTCCGCGCTCCGGATCTATGAGCCCCTCGAGGCGTTCCCCGAGAAGCAGCAGGAAACCCTGCGGGCCGCCGGCGCCGGGCAGGCGTCCCGCGCTGCTGTGGAGAACGCCGAGCTCCTGGCGTCCCTCGGCCGCATCACCCGGTCCGACGGGGACCCGTTTCCCACCGGCCGGACCGACCTCGTCCGCGTCGTCCCGGCCCCGGCACGGCGGGCGCCGTCCGGCGCAGCGCACAACGACGCCGAGTCCGGTCCCGGGACTTCCGCCGCACCCCAGGCCGACCGGCTGCTGTACTGCCCCAGCCAGATGGTCCTCCGCGCCGGGCTGGCCGCCAATGCCCTGATGGAAGGCATCCACGGGCCCCTGGCCCAGCTCCTGATCCCGGAAGAACAGCGGGACAAGCACCAGGAACGCATTGATGAGGTGCGGGCCCACGATGGCCTGAGCCGGGTCCATACCCGGGCGTCCACGTGGGGCATTCCCTTCAGCTGGTTCTGCCTCTTCCAGGAATCGGATCCGACCGACGTCGTCGAATCCGAGGGCCACATCGTGACGGTCCGCATCCGTGCGGGCATCGGCAAGGCACTGGAGCGCGTGAGCTACGCGGTGGCGCACCTGGCCCTCGCCGCACCTGATCTCGACATGCTCGAGGACCTGACCCAGCTCACGGAATGGCTTGAGCTCTTCCACCCGGATTCGGCAGTGGAACTCGATTACGGCGGAGTGGCAGACAAGGTCTATCCGGACGATTCGCCCCTGGACGTGCGCCTCGGCATCGAGTGCCTGGCGGAGGGCGACATGACCGGCGCCGCCGCGGCCTACCGCCGGCTGGCCTCACGCTGGGTGCCGATCCGCCAGCTGGCCCGCGCTTCCTAGGCCTCACCGGACCGCAACCCCCTGCGGCGGGCGCGGGACAGCTGACACAGCTGATCCGCCGAACGCCGTCGCTAGCGGAGCCGAGCGGACTTCCGCAGCGGCGGCGCCGTCGTTGTCCGCACAATCAGCCGGTGCGGCGCCACGGCGGACTGAACGGCCCCGGCAATTCCGTCGAGCTCGTCCAGCAGCATCTTGGTGCCGAGTTCGGCTTGCAGGTCCGGCCGCTGCCCGACCGTGGTGAGCCCCATGGCCTCGGCGAAGTCGTGGTCATCGATGCCGATGACCGACAAATCCTCCGGGACGCGCACACCGGCCTTGTTCGCCTCGAAGATGACGCCCATGGCCATCTCATCCGAGGCGCAGAAGATTGCTGTGGGCTTGGACCCGTCGGCGGCCCAGAGCCGCCGGAACGCCTCCTGGCCGCTGCGAACGGTGAAGTCCCCCCACACGTCCCATTCGGCCCGGGCGGGCAGCCGCGCCTCGCGCATGATGTCGTGGAAGGCCTGGATCCGGACCCTGGGGACGTCGAAGTTGAGGTCGGTTTCGTCATCGCCGTGCAGGAGCGCGATGTCGGTGTGGCCCAGCCCGATCAGGTGGCGGACTGCGGTCGCGGCCGCGGCGTAGTCGTCAATGCCAATGTAGGGACACTCCTCGACATGGCCGCCCACCACCACCAGCGGGATATCGATCTTCTGGAGATGCTCGATTTCCTCGTGGGTGAGCGCCATACAGAGGACCAGCAGTGCGTCGATCTGCTTGTAGACCATGGTCTTGCTGAAGAGCCGCTCACGGTTGCTGCCGTGGCCGCCGAGGTTGAAGAGGGAAAGGTTGTACTGACGGGAGTGCAGTTCCCGGTCGGCGCCCTCGATGGCCTTGGAGAAGAACCAGCGGCTGACGAACGGTGCCAGCACCCCAATGGTCTTGGTCCGGCCCGTCGCCAGGCCCGACGCCGAGGACGACGCGACGTAGCCCAGGGATTCGGCAATGCCGAGGATCTTCTCCCGCGTTGCCGGGGAAACGCGGGGCAAACCGCGGACGGCCCGGGATACGGTGGCCGTGGATACGCCGGCAGCGGCGGCAACATCCTCAATGCTGACGCCGGAGTGGCCGCCGCGCTGCGCCCTTTCTGTCCGTGCCACTTGTGTCCCCTTGTTGACGGTCCGCGGAAGCCGGTCGGCTGCCCGCAGACGTGTTGCACCCGCCTCGCCGCGGCGGATAAATAGTCCTGGCCCCTGGGCTGCCTAGGCGCGCCGGCTGGCGGTCCGGCGCGGCAAGCGCCGGCGCAGCCGGATCATGCCGTAGAGGGCCAGCAGCATGGCGAGCAGACCCAGGGCCCAGAAGAGGGCCGGCTGGGCGGTCACCTCCATCCAGACGGTGACCACCAGCAGCACTACGGCCCAGAAGCCCAGGAACCCGATAATGATGTCGAAGTCCTCGCCGGAACGCACCTTTCGACGCGTCGCCGGCACGTGGCCCTGGTTCTGCTCGTCAGTCATGGCGCCGCAGTCACTTAACCGCGCCGGCGGTGAGGCCCGCAACGATCTTACGCTGGAACACGAGCACCAGGATGACCAAGGGAATGGTCACAATGGTGCCTGCAGCCATGATCGCGGTGTACGGAATCTGGTTCGGCTGCGCACCGGCGAAGCTGGCAATGGCCACAGTGACCGGCTGCGTTGCGTCGGACGAGAGCTGGCTGGCGATCAGGAATTCATTCCACGAGGAGATGAACGCCAGGATGGCCGTCGTGAAGATGGCCGGGGCGGCCAGCGGCATGATCACCTTCCGGAACGCCTGTCCCTGCGTGCAGCCGTCCACGCGCGCCGATTCCTCGAGCTCCCACGGCATCTCCCGGAAGAAGGACGTCATGGTGTAGACCGTCAGCGGCAGCACGAACGAAATGTTCGGGATGATCAGTGCCTGGTAGGTGCCCATCCAGCCGATGTTCGTGAACAGCTGGAACAGCGGCGTGATGAGGGCGACGCCCGGGAACATGGAAGCCCCCAGGATGAAGCCCAGCACGAGGTACTTGAACTTGAAGTTCAGGCGGGCCAGGGCATAGGCGGCAAACACGCCAATCACCAGCGAAACCAGGGTGACCACGGTGCCGATGAACAAGCTGTTGAGCAGCGCCTGGCCGAAGTGGTTGCCGAAGGACGTATCGAATGCTGTCTTGAAGTTGTCCAGCGTCACGTGGGTCGGCAGGATCGAAGTGTCGTAGGTGTAGCCGACGTCGCGGAACGCCGTCACCACCATCCAGTAAGCCGGAGCGAGGCACCAGAAGAGGATCACGACCGCACTGATGTAGGTGCGTCCCTGAGCCCACTTCTCGCGGTTCTGCGCGACCTTCCGCCCCCGGTCCTGCTCTGCGCGCAGCTCGGTTGCGGCGCTCGTCGAGGCGGTCATTTCTTCCCCTTACCTGCGCCGGTCTGCTCCACGACGTTCGCTCCAAGGAAGCGTACGAAGATGAAAGCCACCAGAAAGATGATGATGAATGTGATGGTGGACAAAGCCGCCGCCGCGTTGAAGCCCTGCCTGATCTGGTTGATCACCAGGATGGACAGCGTGGTGGTGTTGTTCGCCCCGCCCGTCAGGATGTACGGGAGGTCGAACATGCGCAGTGCGTCCAGGGTGCGGAACAAGATGGCCACCATGAGCGCCGGCTTCACCAGCGGCAGGGTGATCATGCGGAACCGCTGCCAGGCTGAGGCGCCGTCGACCTTGGCCGCCTCGTACACTTCCGCGGGAATCATCTGCAGGCCGGCAAGAATCAACAGCGCCATGAACGGCGTGGTCTTCCAGACGTCCGCGATGATCACGGCCCACCTGGCAGGCCATTCGCTGCCGGTCCACAGGACGGTGGTGTTGAAGAGTTTGTTGCCGATGCCTTCGAAGGCGAAGATGAACAGCCACAGCTTGGCCGTAACGGCGGTGGGGATGGCCCACGGCACCAGGACGGCTGCACGGACCAGGCTGCGGCCCTTGAAGGCCCGTGCCATGATGACGGCCATCCAAAAGCCGAGCACTGTCTCCAGGGCCACCGTGACGATGGTGAAGAAGAAGGTGGTGCCGGTGGCGGACCAGAACTGCGCGCCGAGGGTTCCCGGCGGGCAGTCTACGGTCCCGCCGTCCGGAGCCGGGCATTGCTGGAAGATCCAGTTGTAGTAGTTCGAGAAGCCGGCCGGGCCGCCCTCGACGAAGAGCCCCGTGGCGGGGTCCAGACCGGCATCCTTCTGGAATGACATCACAATGGCGGTGATGATCGGGTACACGATCACTACTGACAATGCGAGGATAGTCGGCGCCAGGAGCCAGGCTGCCCAGCGCCCCTGCGTCGCGATGCGGTTGTCCTCCCCAACACCCTTGGGTGCGTGGTGGATCGGTGCCCCGCCCGACGCCGGTGCCTTGACCGACGTCGGGCCTACTTCAGTTGCCATGATGGACCTACTGTCCCGCGCTAGCGGACTCGATGGACTTCTGCATGTCAGACAGGGCCGCGTCTACGGTCTTCTCGCCCTTGATGGCCGAGTACGCGTTTTCCTGGATGGCCTTGGTGACGGCCGGGTAGAACGGGGTGACGGGACGCGGCACGGCGTTCTCGATCGAGGTCTTCAGCACCGGCAGGTACGGCAGCTTGGCGACGAGCTCCTGGTCATCGTAGAGCTTGCCGAGCACCGGGGCGAGCGAACCCTGGGTGGCGAAGAACTTCTGGGTTTCTTCCGTGGTGAGGAACTTCAGGAAGTCCACTGCGGTGGCCTTGTTCTTCGAGTAGACGCTGATCGCGGCGCTGTGGCCGCCCAGGGACGAGGCGCCCGGGCCTTCCTTGCCGGGGAGGGCGGTCATGCCCAGGACGTCCTTGACCTTGGAGGATCCTTCGGTGGTGGCCAGGTTGTAGACGTAGGGCCAGTTGCGCAGGAACAGCAGCTTGCCGTCCTGGAACGCCTGGCGGCTTTCCTCTTCCTGGAAGGTGATGGCTTCCTTCGGGATCTCGCCATCTGCGTAGGCCTTGGTCAGGTTGGCCATGCCAGCCTTTGCTTCCGCGGTGAGCAGGTTGGGCTTGCCATTCTCGTCCAGCACGGCTCCGCCGGCGGAGTTAATCGCCTCGGAGGCGTTGACGGTCAGTCCCTCGTACTTCTTGAACTGGCCGGAGTAGCAGCCGATGTTGTTGGTCTTGGCGATGGAGCACATGCCCATCATCTCGTCCCAGGTTTTCGGGGGCGTGGGGACCAGGTCCTTGCGGTAGTACAGGATGCCGCCGTCGGAAGATTCCGGTGCCGCGTACAGCGTGCCTTTGTAGGAGGCGGCCTCGACGGTCGGCTTCAGCATGGCCGAGGTATCCAGCGCCATCTTGTCCTTGAGCGGCTGCAGCCAGCCCTTGGCGGCAAATTCGGCGGTCCAGACGACGTCGACGCTCGCAACGTCGTAGCCGGGGTCCTTGGCCTGGAAGTGCTGGACGAGGTCGTCGTGCTGCTGGTCCGCCTGGTCGGTCTGCTCCTTGAAGGTGACCTTCTCGTTCGGGTGGGCAGCGTTCCACTTCTCGATCAACGGGCGGACCACGTTGCTGTTGTCCTTGCCCTGGACGTAAGTGATGGGGCCGCGTCCATCCAGGCCCTGCGAGGCGGCGTCGCTGCCGCTGGTAGTGCCGCCACCTCCGCCGCCACACGCCGAAAGGGTGATGGCCAAAATGCCTGCCGTGGCGGCGGGAAGTAGGAAATTGCGGGTTTTCATACTGGAGTGCTCCTCGCTGAGTACCGGTGAAAAACGGCCGTACTGATGGTGTGCCGACCATCACAGTAATCAACACGTCATGCAGAATGCAAGCGTTTACATGAAACCTTTATGCAAAGGAGATTCCGTGGCCCCGTCGGGGAGCCGCCTCAGCGGACCCGCTCGGCACGGCCAAACCGCGACCGTGCCCCGGATCCGATGTGGATCWGGACGGGGGTGCGCTTGCCGATCACGGCGTCGAGCGCCTCTACCAATGAAGAAACCTCGGAGGCAAGCGCCTGCGGGGCGACGCCCTGTCGGGGCTCCACCCGGATCTTGAGGGCCGGCTCCCCCTTGATCTCGTAGGCGGTTACCGAGACTCCGGTCAGGTCGGGCCGATCCGCAAGGGCCGCGCGGATCGTCTGCTCCGCCACGCCGCCGCCGATTCCGACGTTGCCCGGCACGTCGCCCGGGTCCTCCTCGGCCACGATCAGGCTGGTCCGGCCCTTGCCCTGCTGGGCAATCCAGGCGACCATCAGGCCAAGCACCACCACCAGCACAAAGCAGATGACGAGCCACAGCCAGCTCTCCTGGCGGCGGGGGAACTGCGTCCGTTCGAACAAATCGAGCCAGAAGTTCAGGACGCCGCCCGCCCAGTCATGCCACCACACGCCGACGGCGGGGACGCTCGCCAGCAGCACCACAAGCACGCCAATGGCTAGAAGCTTGATGCCAAGGATGCCGATCAGGATGCGGTTCAGGACCCTGGGAGTGTTGTTCATGCCCCCACCACCCCTGCCGTGGAGACCTGGATCCGCACTTCCGGCATGGGCCAGGGGCCCATTTCCTGCAGCTCACGCCGCACAGCGTCCAGGACGGCGTCCGGGCGCAGCGGCACACCGGAGGTCGGCCGGACGTTGACCATGACCCGGTTCCGCGACACGACCACCATCACCTGTTCCTGAGTCACGTTGGCGGCCAGCCGGGCTCGGCGCGCCAGGGCCGCGGCGATCACCTCATCGTCAACCACGACGGCGGCCCGGCGGTCCGGGAGCAGGTGGCGCGCCCGCCGTCCGGGCAGCACGGCGTTGAGGAAGAAAAACAATCCGGCTATGGCGATCACGACGCCTATGACGAGCAGTAGAAGCGGGCCGATTCCGGCCGGGAGCGCGACCACCCGCTCGGCCGCGGTCTGCGGATCCACGAGCCACGGCGGCTGCCCGACCGCACGGACCGCAGTTTCAAGCAGCGCGTAACCGCACACCGCCATGACCAGGGCGGCGGCCAGCACGGAGACGACGGCCCGCGATGAGTGCGTCTCCCGTTTCAGAATCCGGTCCATGCCCGCGGCACCGGAGCCCAGGGGTTCGCTCCCCGCCACCGCATCTGCGTCGTGCGGGCCGGAGCCGATACCGGTGTTCTGGGTGTCCTGGCTCAACGCACCCGACCTCCCCCGCGCACGGTGGCCCCGCTGATGCGGATGTCCACCCGGCTCAGCTGCGCGCCGGTCAGTTCGGTCACGCGTCGCAGGATCTGGGCTTTGGCGGCGACGGCACGCTCCCAGATGGAACCGCCGAAGCCGGCGACGCGGCCGGGATCCCGGAGAACCACCCTGAGATTCGGGACCGCGACGGGCATGACGAGCGAGAGCGCGAGCAGCCCGTCATCGTCCGACCACTCGGCGCGCACATCGTGCGCCGGCACACCGAGGGCCTCACCCGCGGCGGCCCTCGCCACACTCGTCAGGGCCTGTGTGCTGATGCGGTTATGCCCGGCCATTGCGGCGCCGCGGATCGGCGTTTCAGCCGTCATGTTCATGAGGAGGAACGCCGGCCCGTGAGGGCGTCAAACACGCTGCGCAGGTCCAGCTTCCCGTCTGCGGCCCGGCCCAGGAGAGCGCCGATGCCCATGAAGAACAGGGCACCGAGGAAGCCCCAGACGCCGAACTGGAAGGACATGAAAGCCACAAAGGCCCCCATGGCGATTCCCACTACCGTCAGACTCATTGGATTGCCTCCCTGACCGGACGGGCCTCGGCGGACGGGGCCGGTTTGGCCGGGCCGGGCACATAAACGTCATTGATCTCGATATTTACCTCGATCACCTCGAGCCCCACCAGTTCCTCGACGGCGGAGTAGACGGCGGTGCGGATCTGGTCCGCGAGGGCATGCAAGGGGGTACCATACACCGCGACGAGATCGATGTCCACGGCCACCTGGGTTTCGCCGACTTCCACGCGGACGCCCGCTGCGTGATCGGCGCTGCCGACGGCGTCGCGGATCGCCCCCAGGGCGCGTGACGGCCCTGATCCCAACGAGTAGACCCCTGGTACCGATCGGGCGGCGATGCCCGCGACCTTGGCGATTGCGGCTTCCGATATAACCGTGCGGCCGGTGCCCGCCGGCACGGACAGACCTGCACCGGGCAGCCCGGCAACGGGACCCGAAACGGGCTGACCGGCAACGGGCTGACCGGCCGCGGGACCGGCAACGGGTTGAGAATTCTGGTATTCCATAACGCACTCCCCCTTCTCTTTGACACAACCCTAGTCCCTGCCTTGGGCCGCGCGGGGGAATCTTGCCGCGCCCGTTCCCACGGCCGGCGCAGGTGCGGGCCGTGGGAACCGGCGAAGTGCATCGCGGAGCAGGACTGGCGTCCGCTTGTCAGCTGCGGGACGTCAGCCGGGAGTCGATGCGGGCGGTGGCCTGATCTGACTCCCTACTTGCAGTTGGTGGCGATCCAGGTTGTTACGGGTGCCATGGCGGCCTGGAGCTTGCCGCTGGAGAAGACGGTCTGGTCGGTGACGCCCGCGACGGCCACTTCCTTGAGGTTGGCGAAATCGGCCTTCAGGCTGTCAGGAACGCGCTCGGCCGTCTCGGCCAGGTCGGCTTTGAACTGTTCCAGCTCCGCCGTCTTGCCTTGGGCGGCCGAGAGGGGAAGGAGCGTGGCGCCGGTGGCCTGCTCCGAGATCTTGGTGCAGGCCTCGCCGGCGCTGGCGAAACCGCCGAACGGCCCGGAGGTCTTGCTGGGGCTCGGCGTGCCTGAGGCTGAAGCAGTGGACGGGCCCGCGGCGGACGACGGCGCGCTGCCGGCCTGGGGTGCCGAGCAGCCGGCGAGGGCGAGGGCTGCGAGGAGGGTGGCGGCGGTGAGAGGACGGGCAATATTCTTCGAAATCACGTTGCAGAATCACTTTTCGGTTGAGATTGCGCCGCCTGCCCGGACCGGGCTTCCGACGGCCTTGGTGTTCTTTCCCCAGCGTGCGAGTCTAGTCCGGCCAGCGGCCCGGCCCCCAACCGGTCGCCGCCGTCGGCCCCCGTCGATGCGGCCGTCCGTCTCCCTGTCGATTGCTCCGTAACTGCCCTTTTGACCCTTCAGAAGGGCCGTTACGGAGCGATCGATGGTGTTAAAGAAGAAAAGCACCAGTTCTCAATGAACTGATGCTTCCCAGTGGTGGCTCCGACCGGCGTCGATCCGGTGACCTTTCGATTTTCAGTCGAACGCTGAATGGGCTTACATCCCAACGACAGCAAGGACGCCTCTCTGGCTACCAGAGGTTTACCAGAGGAGGGCTCTCGGTCTTCGTCATTTGGTCAGCGAATCCAGCCCGGCCGCAGCCTTGAAGAAGTCGTC
Organism: Arthrobacter sp. P4_F10; assembly: GCF_056401435.1. Classification (NCBI taxonomy): domain Bacteria; kingdom Bacillati; phylum Actinomycetota; class Actinomycetes; order Micrococcales; family Micrococcaceae; genus Arthrobacter; species Arthrobacter sp. P4_F10. The sequence continues at coordinate 246,907 of NZ_JBFUJJ010000005.1, read as the reverse complement.
ATCGAACAGTGCGCCGTAGGTGTTGATCGTCGTCGTACCGTCCTTGTGACCGGCAATACGCTGCACATGCTTGACGTTCTTGGTCACGGACAGATACAGGCTGACGGCGGTGTGCCTCAGGTCATGGAACACCGGCGGCCGGAAGTCCATGTCCCCAAATTCGAGCACGATACCGGCGGACCGAAGCAGCAAATCGCGCCTGGTGGTTTGTAGCGGAAACGGTCGTATTTGAAGCGGCCGGAACCCGGTTTACTTGAACTGAGGACAGATGGTCGGCTTGCGGTTTTGTCAGTCCGGAAAGATGACAGGCCCCTGGCTTCTCGATTGTCCGTGCGGGCAATCGAGAGGCCAGGGGCCTCGTTTGCGGCTCAGGTGACTAGACCTTCCGGCTGGCCCGGTGGCGGAGGTGCTGGACGGCGCTGAGAGCGAGGGCGGCGGCCAGGACCAGGTAGAGAGTGATGGTGATGGGGCTGTCGATCAGGATGCCCAGGTTGCCCTCGGAGACTGCCAGTGCACGGCGGAGTTCAGTCTCGGCCATCGGGCCGAGGATCACTGCGATCAGAACGGGTGCCAGCGGGATGTTGTAGCGGCGCATCAGGAATCCGACGAGCCCTATGGCGATCAGTAGCCACAGATCAAGCACTGCGGAGCTCACCGCGTATACGCCGAGCATGGAGAAGACGGTGATGCCGGCGTAGAGGTAGTGCTTGGGGATGCTGAGCAGCTTTGCCCAGACGGAGGCGAACGGGATGTTGATCATCACGAGGATGACCAGGCCGATGAACAGTGAGGCCAGCAGGGCCCAGACCAGGTCACCGCTTCGTTCGAAGAGCAGCGGGCCTGGCTGCATGCCGTATTGCTGGAATGCTGCAAGCATGATCGCGGCCGTGGCCGACGTTGGCAACCCCAGTGCGAGCAGGGCGCCCATGGCGGTGCCGGCCGTTGCGTTGGCTGCGGCTTCCGGGGCTGCGAGGCCGTGGATAGAGCCGGTGGTGCCGAAATCCGGATCGTTCCGGCGCTTGGCCAGTTGTTTTTCGGTTCCGTAGGCCAGGAATGTGGGGACTTCTGCGCCGCCGGCGGGGATCAGCCCGAAGGGGGCGCCGAAGGCGGTGCCGCGCAGCCAGGCCGGGAGGGCCTTTTTGAAGTCTGCGAGGTTCAGCCTCGCCCGGCCCTTGGTTTCGATTCGCGTGGCGATCGGGTCGCGGTGGATGCGGGATGCGATGTGGAAGACCTCGCCGAGAGCCAGGAGCCCGACGGTGATGACGATGACGGAGATTCCGTCGAAGAGCTGGGGCATGCCCAGGGTGAAGCGGGCGGTGCCGCTGGGGCCATCAATGCCGACCAGCGCCAGGGCGAGGCCGATTCCGAGGGCTGCGATGCCGCGGATCACGGATTCGGACACGACGGCGGAGATGGCGAGGAAGGCGAACACTGCCAGGGCAAAGTACTCGGCCGGGCCGAAGACCGTGGCCATTTTGACCAGTGTGGGGGCGAAGAAGACCACCAGGGTGGTGGCGATTAGGCCGCCGATGAAGGCTCCGATGGCGCAGGTGGCAAGCGCTTTGGCCGCCTGTCCGCTTTTGGCCATCCGGTGTCCCTCGAACGTGGACGCGATGGCCGAGGAGTGGCCGGGGGTGTTGAGCAGGATTCCTGAGGTGGAGTCGCCGAAGAGGCCGCCGAAGTAGATGCCGGCGAACATGATGAATGCCGCGGTCGGTTCCAGTGAAAAAGTCACCGGGAGCAGCAGCGCCACGGCCATGGCGGAGCCGAGCCCCGGCAGGACGCCGACGGCGGTGCCGAGGAGTGCGCCGATTAGCACCCAGAGGAGGTTGATGGGGGTCAGGGCGCTGGCGAAGCCACCCATGAGGAGTTCGAGTTGTTCCATTAGAGGATCCCTCCTATGAAGCCGGAAGGCAGGCTGAGGCCCAGCCCGGCGCCGAAGGCCAGTTGAATGATTGAGGAGAAGAGCAGGCCCACGCCGATGTCGAAGAATCGTCGGTGGCTGCCGAGGGCGTAGGCAACAACCCAGAACAGCATCGTCGCGCTGATGATCCAGCCCAGCGGTTCCAGCAGCGCGACGAAGGCCACGACCCCGGCCAGCATCAGGCCGACCGTCCGCCAGTCCGAGTACGTCTTCCAGGTTTTGGCTGGGGTTTTGGATGGCGCATCGTCAAACGCTTCGGCTTCTTCCTTCCCCAGGTGACCGAGGTCGTGCAGCATGTCCGCCGAGAACTGTCCGTGTCCGGGGTGAATGGAATTGTCAGGGATCTGCGGTGAGCGGAGGATCTGGATGGCCAGCAGGGTCGCCACCAGATACAGCAGGATGCACACGATGATGGGGAAGAACTGCGGTCCGGGGGCCGATTTGCCCTGCACATGCATGGTCACGGTGCCGATGGTGAGGAGGATGGCCACTGCATAAAGCACGGCGACGACAACGAATTCGCTGCGGCCTGTCCCAAAGCGGCGCTTCGGTTTACCGTGCGGCTCCAGGGCGGATCCTGCTTCTGGCTGGTTCTGGGTGATGCTCATAGGCCGAGGTCCTTTACGATTTCTTGGGCCGTTGCAACTTCGTTGTTGATGAACTGTTCGAATTCTTCGCCCGTCGTGAAGGTGTCCGTCCAGTCGTTGCGCTTCAGCGCTTCCTGCCAGTGGTCGGTGCTGCGCATCTCGGTGACGATCTTGATGAACTCCGCTTTCGCCTCATCTGTGATGCCTGGCGCGGCCACAAATCCTCGCCAGTTGGACATCGCCGCGTCTACGCCCTGCTCCTTGAAGGTGGGAACGTCTACGCCTTCCAGCCGCTCTTCCGAAGAGATGGCCAGGGCGCGCAGTGTTCCGGCCTCGATCTGGTCGCTGACTTCGTTGTAGCCGGACATGCCGGCGGACGTGGTGTGGGACAGGAGCGAGGTCAGGGCCTCACCGCCGCCGGAGTAGGCGATGTAGTTCACTTCCTGAGGATCGATGCCGACCGTTTTGGCGACCATGGCGCTCAGAAGATGGTCGATCGAGCCCAGGGATCCGCCGCCGATTGAGGTTCCGCCGGGGTTTTGCTTCCATGCGGCCAGGAAATCGTCGAGGGTCTTGAACTCAGAGTCAGCCGGGACCACCAGCGCCGCGTAGTCATCGGCCAGCCGGGCGATGGGAACAACGTCAGCCATGGACTCCGGGTTGTCTCCGAGTTCGATGGCCCCCACCATCACACCACCGGTCGCCAGGAGGGCGTCTTCGCGCCCGGGCATCTGGACAAACTGGCTCAGGCCGATGGTCCCGCCGGCTCCGGGCACGTTGACCACCTGAGCGTTATTGACCACGCCGCCGCTCTTGAGCGCCTGCTGCCCTTCACGGGCAAATCCGTCCCAGCCGCCACCAGGTGCTGCCGGGGCGATTAGGGTGAGCTTGTTCCGGGCCGTGCTCGTTCCACCGGCCGTGCCGGCATTGATGAACGCCAGCGTGGCCACGACGGCCACGACCAGGCCGAACACGGCATTGCGTAGGGGATTTTTCATGGTTCTCGTTCCGTAACGACGTTGTTGGGCGGTGCGAAAGTACTCTGCTGGGGCCTTGGCCTCAGCCGCATCCCGGTGATCCACGACTCTCAGAGCACTCAGGGATACTGTTGTACACAATGAAATACAGTTATACCTGTGATGGCAGTCACGGGCAAGTTTTGATCTGCAATATCGATCTTGCGCCATATGCATACGTTTGTATACAGTTGGATTCATCAACCAGTGAAAGGACAGCCAATGTCGATCGGTAATGGAGCCGGACCGCGGATTACGGACAGCGTTGACGTGATTGTGGTGGGCGGCGGGAACGCCGGTTTTACGGCGGCGCACGCTGCAGCGGAGCGCGGGCGGCGCGTTGTACTGCTGGAAAAAGGCGAAAAGGACATGGCAGGCGGCAACAGCTTCTACACCGCCGGCGCCACCCGGATAGTGCATAACGGTCTGGATGATTTGCAGGGCCTGGTGGAACCGGATGAGCGGCACGGCCGCACTGTTGTTCCTCCCTACAGCGCTGAAGAATATGCAGCGGACCTGGAAAAGGTCACGGAGGGCCGGAACGATCCCGCACTGACGGAGGTTCTTATCGCGGAGAGCCAGTCCACTCTGCGGTGGCTCAACAGCCTGGGTCTGAAGTACCGCCTGATGTACGAGCGTCAGGCCTATGAGCGCGCCGACGGGTCCTACCATTTCTGGGGCGGCTTGCATGTGGGGAACGTGGGCGGCGGTGAGGGCCTGATCGAGGACCACACCAGGCTTGCCGCAGAGCTCGGCATCGATGTCCGCTACGGCCACGCGGCACAAAGCCTCGTCGTCGAAAACGGCCGCGTTGCCGGCGTCGTAGTCAAAACCGCCGAAGGCGAACTGCGCCTGACGGCAGAGTCCGTCATCCTCACCGCCGGCGGCTTCGAGTCCGACCCCCAGTGGCGCCAGGAGCACTTGGGCGAAGGCTGGGAAAACGCCAAGGTCCGCGGAACCCCGTACAACACCGGTGACATGATTGCCGCGGCCCTGGCGATCGGCGCGACCAAGGGCGGCGACTGGGGCACCTGCCACAGTGTCCAGTGGGATGCCTTCACGGCCACCAACGAGAGCAACCGCGAGCTCACCAACCGGCTGACCCGGCAGAGCTACCCGTTTGGCATCATCGTAAACACCGACGGCAAACGATTCCTGGACGAAGGCGCGGACTTCAGGAACTACACCTACGCCAAATACGGCAAGGAAATCCTCAAGCAGCCCGGATCAGTGGCCTACCAGATCTTCGACGCAACCCTGCGACCGATGCTGCGCAGCGAGGAATACGACATGCCCAGCATCTCCGTCGAGATCGCGGACACCATCGAGGACTTGGCCGCCAAAATCGGCCTGAACCCAGAGAGCCTGTCCAAGACCATCACGGACTTCAACAACTCGATCGACCGCTCCGTCCCGTTCGACCCCACCATCAAGGACGGCCGGAAGGCCACCACCCAACCGGTCAAAAGCAACTGGGCCGCCCCCATCGAAACCGGACCGTTCTACGCCTACGGCGTCACGTGCGGGATTACGTTCACGTTCGGTGGCATCAAGTCCGACACCCACGGCCGCGTCCTGGACGCAGACGGAAAGCACATCGACGGCCTCTTCGTGGCCGGCGAAATGCTCGGTGGACTCTTCAGCACCAACTACCCCGGCGGCACCGGACTTGCTGCAGGCTGCGTCTTCGGACGGCGCGCAGGCGTTCTGGCGTAAAGTTCCTTTCGAACAAGCACTCTGCGATGACCACTCCAACGCCTCAAGGACCAGCCACGTGACGGACACAGCAACTCCACGTATTGATGGAGAGAGCATCTTCCAGACCCTGCGCAGCGAAATCCTGTCCGGAGTCCATCAGCCTGGCACCGCCGTTCGGGAAACATCGCTTGCCACGCGTTTCGGCGTCTCCCGGACACCTGTCCGGGAGGCGCTCTCGCGCCTGCAGCAGGAACGGCTCCTCGAGCGCGTGGCCAGGGGCCTCCAGGTTCCCCAAGTGGACCCCCAGCAGGTCATCCAAATCTATGACATGCGGATTCTCCTCGAAGAGGAGGCCGCGCGCCAGGCAGCCCGTGCCAGGCAGTTCCCCGACCTGATGCGGCTTGAGGCGTTGCTGCAGCGGGACCGGGAACTTCAAGAACCGGATGACCACACCAGGATCACCACCAACCTGGAGTTCCACGCCGCCGTGTGGAACTGTGCCCACAACCCGGTCCTCCAGGACCTGCTGGATAGGTTGTCAACTCACCTCATCCACGCACCGCGTTCCACACTCTCCACCGCTAACCGCTGGGAGGCGGCACTGGACGAGCACGAGGCCCTGATACACGCCATCGAGCAGCAGGACGCCGATGAAGCGGGAAAGATCGCCCGGCAACACATGGAAACAGCCCGTACCCTGCGCCTGCAGCTTCTTCGAGAGACAGCACTGCAACACCCACTGACCGGTTCCCGCCGCTAAAGCAAGCCACCGACACCTGCACGCGCCGGGCCGTCAAGCCCGCGCGACGCGTCTCGTCGAACGTTTAGCCCGCCAGACAGCGCGCAGAATCCGCGTCATCAGGGCCAGAGACTCCACCGACCGCCGGATCCAATTCCGGCATGCGTGAACCCTAATCCTGCATGCCACCGCAACAGGCAACCCGAAAGACGGGGCGGGATAGAGCCAACGCGAAGGAGGCAGGGTGGCTGGAATGCCACCCTGCCACCTCCAACTCACATCCGCCGCAACCGGCTACCCAAGGACAAGAGCTTGACAACCTACCCACACGCGCCCGGGCCAAAGCAGGAAACACCCCAAAAACCGGAACCCATCAGCAACTGGTACAAACTCTCACGATACGACTACGTGGAAATCTACCGTCAGGGCGAGATCATCGCACAAGGAAATATAGACATGCTTGCCCTCGACGGCAGCGTTCTGTGGCTTCACCAGGACGAAGGAAAAGGCCGACTCATGTTCCTGCAAGATGAAGGCCTGCGAGTCTACAAACGGCCGCATGCCGGCCATACCGCCAAACCCCCAGCGAAGAATCGCGTCCGAAACGATCTCGCCACTCTCTATAACTGCCAAACCGAGCTGTGAAAAAACCGCCATCCCCATCGAACAGTCACACCTGCCGCAGTAAACCAGCCCTGCAAAGGAGAAGTGGCGTCCGGCCCCCGGTTCTCACAAATAGTTCTCGAAACAGGTCGATGTACCAAGGGGATACCAGAGGTCCGTCCCAGAATTTGGCTGATTCCGGCTGACACAGGCTGAATCCTGGGCTTCACGCAGCAACGAAAAAACCCCGCCGCTCCCGTGTAAACACTGGGAACTGCGGGGTTCTAGCTGGTGGCTCCGACCGGCGTCGATCCGGTGACCTTTCGATTTTCAGTCGAACGCTCTACCAACTGAGCTACAGAGCCTAGGTGACATGTCACCTTGATGGCCGGAATTTCTTCCGGCAATCAGAGCGACCCTGACGGGACTTGAACCCGCGACCTCCGCCGTGACAGGGCGGCGCGCTAACCAACTGCGCTACAGGGCCTTGCTTGTTTATTGCTTGTACTGCATGTTTCTTGCTGTCTGCGGTATCGCTACCGCAAATTTTCAAGGCCTTTAGCCTACCAGACTTTTCCATCCGGTTTGACCAGTTCCTTGCGTACCCCCAACGGGATTCGAACCCGTGCCGCCGCCGTGAAAGGGCGGTGTCCTAGGCCGCTAGACGATGGGGGCCAGGACGCCATCCGGTTGAACTTATCGGGGCAAAAATTAAGGGCCGAAGCCTGTCGTTTTTGTCCTTTCGGGTTCCTCCGAACTGGACTATAAAACTATAAGGGCAGACCCCCCGATTATCCAAAATCGGCCCATCCGCCGGTGCAAGTTGGGCGCAAGGTGGGTGCAAGATGGACGGATGGATGCCGTTGATGCCCTCAATGAGATTGCGTTCTGGCTCGAACGCGAGCTCGCCCCCACCTTCAAGATTCAGGCGTTCCGAAAGGCAGCTGGGATTATCGGCGCCTTGGAGCCGGACGAGGTCGCAGCGCGGGCACGCAGCGGCAGGCTGAAGAGCATGAAGGGGATCGGGGACAGAACCTTCGAAGTCATCAGGCAGGCGGTCGACGGCGGCGTACCCGACTACCTTGAGGGCCTGCGGCAACGCGGGCAGCAGCCGCTCGCGACCGGCGGCGCAGAACTGAGCTCCGCCCTCCGGGGCGACCTGCACAGCCACAGCGACTGGTCCGACGGCGGGTCCCCGATCGGACTCATGGCTGACGCCGCCCGGACGTTGGGTCGGGAGTACCTCGCCCTGACGGACCACTCCCCTAGCCTCAAGATCGCCAACGGCCTGAGCGCGGAACGCCTTCGGGAGCAGCTCGACGTTGTTGCGGACATCAACGGGGACGGCGGGGACTTCAGCCTTCTGGCCGGGATCGAGGTGGACATCCTGGAGGACGGCACCCTGGACCAGTCCCCGGACCTGCTGGTCCAGCTGGACATCGTGGTGGCGAGCGTCCACTCAAAGCTCCGCTCCGACCGGCGCACCATGACCGAGAGGATGCTGGGCGCCATCAACGATCCGCACATGAACGTCCTCGGCCACTGCACCGGCCGGCTGTTGCAGGGATCGAGGGGAACCCGACCCCAGTCCGAATTCGACGCCGAGCGCGTGTTCGCGGCCTGCGCCGAGAATAACGTGGCCGTCGAAATCAATTCCCGTCCCGAACGGCAGGATCCGCCGGACGAGCTGATCCGACTGGCCCTGGACGCCGGCTGCCTTTTCAGTATCGACAGTGACGCCCACGCGCCGGGCCAGCTGGATTTCCTGCAGTACGGCGCCGAGCGCGCGGCCTCGAACGGCGTGCCCGCCGAGCGGATCGTCACCACCTGGCCGCTGGATCGGCTGCTGGAGTGGTCCGGGCGCGGAAAGTAGCGGCCGCACCCATGCCTTAGGTCTCGCCCCAGCCCGGTACCGGCCGTGGGTTTGGCCCTAGCCCTGGCACTAGCCCCGGAACGGTTCCGGACCCTCGGGCCGCCACGGCGTGAGCCTGGGCAGCCAGCGCGGGACGTTACGGCGATACTCTTCGTAGGCCGCACCGAACTTCCGGGTCAGTACCGGCTCCTCGTACAGCCGGACGAAGGCCACAACCGGGACGGCGCCGATGCCCAGGGCCACGAAGAGCTTCGGCGCACCTAGCAGGAGTCCCTGCCCGGCGACGGCCGCCGCGACGGAGACATACATCGGATTCCGCACGTATCGGTAGAGCCCACCAACCACCAGCTTCTTGGGAGGGGCAAATGGCGCGGGGGTCCCGATGCCCTCCACGGCGAAATGCACAAAAGAGTTCGCGATCACCGCCGCGCCCGCACCGATCAGCAGGGCGCCGGTGATCTGCGCAGGCACCCCGCCGGGGACCGGGGAGGCCACTTCCCAGCGGGTCAGAAGCCACGGCACCAGGCCGGCGGCCGTTGCGGGGGCAACCGCGAAGACGGCCGTACCGATGGCTGCGCGCTTCCTTTCGCGGGCCGACACTGGGGATGCTGTCATACCAGCAATCGTGACCCCGCCACATTGAGCGGACAAGGGCCTACCGGCCCCTGACCTGAGGGCCGGCTCCGGACCGGCATGGGTTTTCCCACTCCTTGCGCGGTGCTCAGGAACGGGAGGCAGACGCGGTGCTCAGGCGAGCAGGAGCACGGCAAGGGTGATCATCACGACGGCGATTCCGGCGTCGAGCACCCGCCAGGCCGCCCGGCGCCGGAAGAGCGACGTCAGGAAACGCGCCCCCGCGCCGAGGGCGGTGAACCAGGCAATGCTCCCCAGGCCGGCCCCGGCGGCGAACCACCAGCGCCCGGCTTCGCCTTGAGCGGCGGCGAGGGACCCGAGCAGCAACACCGTATCCAAATAGACGTGCGGGTTCAGCCACGTGAAGGCCAGGCAGGTGCCCAGCACGGCGGCCCGGCCACCGGCCGGCTTGTCGCCGGGATTCTCCAGTTGCGACCCCCGGACCGCGCGCCGGGCCGCGAGCGCTCCGTAGACGAGGAGGAACGCGGCCCCGACCCACCGGATCACCACGATGGCAGCGGGCGCCCGGTCCAGGAGGACACCGATGCCCGCGACGCCCAGCAGGATCAGCACGAGGTCCGAAACCGCGCAGACTGCCACCACCATGACGACGTGGGAGCGCTGGATGCCCTGGCGGAGGACAAATGCGTTCTGCGCGCCGATGGCAACGATGAGGGACAGTCCGGCGGAGAGGCCGGAAAACAGTGGAAGGATCACCATTCCACGGTAGGGGTCCGCCGAAGATGAAGCCAGTTAAAGATTCTGCTGATACATAAGATGGTCTAATGATGGAAATTTCCCCCGAGCAGGCCCGGACGCTGGCCGCAATCCTCACGTACGGGAGCTTCGACGCCGCCGCAGCCCATCTGTCCGTGACGCCTTCGGCCGTCAGCCAGCGTGTACGGGCCCTCGAGGCCGCCGTCGGCCGGCCCGTCCTGACCCGAGCGCGGCCGCCCGGGCTTACCGAGTCCGGCGAGGCCGTAGTGCGGTTCGCCCGGCAGCTGGAACTGCTCTCCGCGGACCTGGCCGAGGAACTGCAGCCTGAGCAGCCCCGCGCAGGAACGCGCCTGACGCTGGTGATCAACAGCGATTCCTTGCACACCTGGGCGTTGGCCGGCCTCGCGGCGGCCAGTGAAATCGTCCAGCTGGAGATCCTGCGCGAAGACCAGGAGCACTCGTTGGACCTGCTGCGCGCCGGCGCCGCCGCCGCCGCCATCACTGAGACAGCCAAGCCCGTGCCCGGCTGCTCGTCCAGCAAGCTGGGCATCATGCGCTATTTTCCGGTGTGCGCTCCGGACTTCACCCGCCGCTGGTTTGGGGCAGGGGTGAGCGCCGCGACGGTGGCCGCGGCTCCCGTTGTGGTCTTCGACCGCAGGGACGATCTGCAGGACCGCTGGCTGCGCCGGCTCAGCCACGCACCCCTTCAGCCGCCGCGCCACTACGTGCCGGCCGCCCAGGAGTTTGGCGATGCCATCCGCTGGGGCATGGGCTGGGGCATGATGCCCGAGATCGAAATTGGCGAAGATCTGGAGACCGGCAGGCTCGAGACGCTCTCCCCCCGCGCGCACGTGGACGTCGCCCTCTACTGGCAGCAGTGGCGGCGCGGCTCGGCGGCGCTGACCGACGTCGCGGACGCCGTCCGGGCGGCGGCGCGCGTGCTCCGCTGAGGCCGTCCGGCACCTTGGCGGCCGGCCGTCCGGCAGGTTGGCAGGATCTCGGCTAGACGTGACCGATTACCGCCAGTCCTGACCGTGCTGTAGCGGCTAGATTGGCAGCATGGCTACAACCTCCGCATCCGGCCCCACTCCGTCCGCACGCCCCCACGAAGGGTCTGCGAACGTTGCCCCCGCACCCGCCCCGCAACCCGCACCAACCCGTCCCGGACAGCCGGCCCCGATCAGCAGGCTCGGTATCGCCGCCGTCGTCGTCACCGTGGTCCTGTGGGCCTCGGCATTCGTGGGCATCCGGGCCGTGGGCCCGAGCTTCTCCCCCGGTTCCCTGACGCTCGGCCGCCTGGCGGTCGCCGCCGTCGTGCTGGGCCTGCTGGTGGTGCCGAAGCTCAGGGGGCTGCCCCGGGGCCGCGAATGGTGGCCCATCCTGGCCTACGGCGTCATGTGGTTCGGCGGCTACAACGTGGCCCTGAACGCCGCCGAGCACATGCTGGACGCCGGCACGGCAGCCCTGCTGATCAACGTCAACCCCATCCTGGTCGCCGTGATGGCCGGCGTGATACTGAAAGAGGGCTTCCCGCGCTGGCTGATCATCGGCAGCCTGATCGCGTTCGGAGGCGTGGCCGTGATAGCGCTGGGATCCGGCCAGCGGTCGACGGCGGACGTGGCCGGTGTGCTGCTGTGCCTGCTCGCGGCCGCACTGGCCGCCGTGAGCGTCATCGTCCAAAAGCCGGTGCTGCGCAAGTTCCCGGCCGCCCAGGCCACGTGGTTTGGCATCATGGTGGGCGCGCTCTGCTGCCTGCCCTTCAGCGGCCAGCTGATCACCGAGCTGCAGGCCGCTCCCCTGCCGGCCACGCTGGGCCTGGTCTATCTGGGCATCTTCCCCACTGCGATCGCGTTCACCACGTGGGCCTACGCGCTCTCCCTGATTGACGCGGGGCGCCTCGCCGCCACCACCTACCTGGTGCCGGGCACCACCATCCTGATCTCCTGGCTGGTCCTGGGCGAAATTCCTACCGTCTGGGGCCTGGTGGGCGGCGTGATCTGCCTGGTGGGTGTGGGGCTGACCCGGCGCCGGTCCCGCTAGAGTTTCCCTATGCCTTCATCCCTCCCGCCCGGCCTGCCGATCGTTCCGAACGGCGGGGACGGCAGTGACGGCGGTGGCGGCGAGTCTGACGGACCCTTCCCGATGTCCGAGGCCGATTTCGAGGCCGCGGTCAGTGACGCCCTGGACCGGATCCCGCCGGAGCTGGCGAAGACCATGAGCAACGTCGCGATCTTCATCGAGGACGACTACACCCCGCAGCCCGGGGAGGATCCGGACACCGTGCTGCTCGGGCTCTATGAAGGGGTTCCCCTGACCGAGCGGGACTCCTGGTGGGACGCCGGCTCGCTGCCGGACCGGATCACCATCTTCCGCCAGCCCATCCTGGACATCTGCGCCTCACGGGATGAGGTGATCGAGGAAGTCACCGTGACCGTGGTCCATGAAATCGCCCACCACTTCGGCATCAGCGACGCGCGCCTGCACGAGCTCGGCTGGGGATAGCCTTGTAGGCATGGGACACGACCACAGCCACTCGCACGGTGTAACCGCCACCGGGAAGCACCGGAAGCGCCTGGTCGCCGTCCTGGCCATCACGCTCGCCGTCGTGCTCGTGCAGACGATTGGCGCCGTGGTCTCCGGGTCCCTGGCCCTGCTCGCCGACGCCGGGCACATGCTCTCCGACGCCGCGGGCGTCTTCATCGCCCTGCTGGCCGCGTGGATCGCCGCCCGGCCCGCCAGCGATCTGCGCACCTACGGTTACCAGCGCGCCGAGGTCCTGGCGGCGCTGGCAAACGCCCTGGTCCTGATCGTGATCTCGGTGGTCATCTTCACCGAGGCCATCCGCCGGCTCGGCGCCACCCCGGAGGTCCACACCGACATCATGCTCGCCGCGGCGGTCCTCGGCGCCGTCGCCAACCTGGTATCCCTGCTGATCCTGCGCGGCGCCCAGAAGGAAAGCCTGAACGTCCGCGGCGCCTACCTCGAGGTCCTGGGGGATCTGCTGGGGTCCTTTGCCGTCATTGCGGCGGCGGTGGTCATCATGGTCACCGGGTTCCAGGCGGCTGACACCATTGCCTCGATCCTCATCGCCCTCATGATCCTGCCCCGGGCCTGGCACCTGCTGCGCGACGTCGTGGACGTGCTCCTCGAGGCCACCCCCAAGGGTGTGGACGTGCAGATGATCCGCGAACACATCCTCGCCGTGGAAGGAGTCGTGTCCGTCCACGACATCCACATCTGGACCATCACCTCGGGCGTCCCCGTCTTCTCCGCCCACGTGGTGGTGGAGGACGCGGCGCTGGGTGCCCGGGGCGCCGACCGCGTCCTGGACAAACTCACTAGCTGCCTGGGCTCCCACTTCGACACCGAACACTGCACGTTCCAGCTCGAGCCCGCCACGCATTCGGAGCACGAGGCCCACCAGCACGCCTGACCCGGCACCGGCGCTCGGCAATGCCCTGCGGAGATCGGCCGCGTCTGGGATGGGGCAGCGTGTACGTCCCCTGAGGTGCGCATGCCGCGGGGGTGCAGCCCCTACCACCCCCCAAACCTGTCGTAGGGGCTACACCTTTGATGCCACTCAATGCACACGGTCAGGCCATAGTGGGCGCCTGGAGCATGTCACGCTCCAGAGTCTACTGAAAAAAATTCAGTAGTGAAAATTTCTCAGTCGGGCGGCGCAAGCCTCTCTCCGATGCCGCCGCTGCCAAGGACAGCAGCCGCCGCCAGTACCGGTTGCCGTCAATGACGGCGCCGGCCCGGCGGACCACGGTCCGGCGCAGTGCCAGCTGTCCCGGCCCCTCTGATGGCAACCGTAAACGACGACCAGCGGGACCGTCACCTGAGGGGTCCGGTCCCGCCGACCCACCCGTGCCACGCTCCGGTTGACCACGGTCAGGGTGATGGCGGCCGCGGCAATGCCAGCGACGATGGCGATGAGCCCGCGCAGGCCGATGTTCATGTCCGCCCACAGCGCCAGCCCAATGCTGACGACCAGGATGGTGACGAACAGTGCCACCATCGACGCCGGTTCACCGGGCGGCTTTCTCCGAGAGGAACTGTCCGCATGACGCCGGTCTTTGATCTCTGCCATGGTTTCCTTCGTTGTCGTGTGTGGTGCTGATACCGGCGGGTGAGCCGTGCTCAAGGGAAGGCGTTAAAGGTTCCGGCGGCGGAAGACGGTGAGCGCCAGTCCGCCGAGGACAAGGGCCCACACCGCAAGACCGAACTGGCCGATGAGCAGGCGACCCAGTCCCAGCTCCTCGACTGTCGTCGCGCTGATGGCCCGCATGAACAGAGGCGTCGGTGTCACGTTCACCAAGGCGTCTACAGCCCCGGCCGCCTGCTCAGGGATCATGGCGCCCACAGCGAAGACCGCCAGGGGCAGGAGGACGTTGACGCCGATGAGCAGTAACACGGACCCGAAGGCCCGTCCCACGAGATGGGCCAGGGCCACGGCAACCAGCACCATGCTGGTGCTGCCGACGACGGTTGCCGCCACGCCCAGCAGCCCCGACCCGACAAAGTCGCCTCCAGAAAGGACAAGTCCGAGTCCCGCGAGGACGATCGTGACGAAGGCCGTGCTGACTGCCGTCAGGGCAGCCCAGGACAGGGCCCTGGCCATGAAGAGCCGTTCCCGTTTCGGTGTCAGTGACAGCGCCAGGCCCAGCTGCCCAGTGTGGTCCCGCCCAACCGCGAAGACGGCGGCCACAGAGAGGACCAGCGCACTGACAAACGCACCGGTTTCGACGGATGTGGTGGTGATGACCCTGGTGGGTTCCGAGGCCAGTGACTTCATGATGAGCATCGTCAGTATCCCGCTCGCCACCGCCGCGGTGATCGCGACGATGACCGGGATGGGCACGCCGCCCTTCCGGAGGAGCCTGCGCGCCTCGGCCCTGGTCACGGCGCCAAACCTCTGTTCGGGTGCCATCGTGGTGCGGTCGTCGATCTGTGATTCGGTCATGGTCATTCCCTTCCCCCGGATGCGCTCCGGGCCAGGACCGCGAAGTAGGTGTCTTCGAGGCTTCGGGTCACCCGGGACAGATGCGAGATCCCCGCACCGGACTCCAAGGCGACGGAGGCAAGCTCGGTCGGGTTCGTATGATGGACCAGTATTCCCCCCCGTTCGCGCGTGGCGCGGAAACCCCTTTGTGCCATGGCAACCAGCAGGATCTCGGGGTCCGGGGACTCGAGGTAGTACCCCGTTTCGTCCGGATGGGACACGAAATCCCCGATGCTCCCCTGCCCGAGGATCCGGCCACCGCCAATCATAACGATGTCATCGGCCGTTTCTGCCAGTTCGGCCATATGGTGTGAGGACAGCAGGACCGTTGCACCCTGTGACGCCGCAGAACTCAGGAACGACCTGATCCAGGCAATCCCGTCCGGGTCGAGCCCGTTGATGGGTTCGTCCATGACCAGTACGTCCGGACGGCTCACGGTCGCCGTGGCGATGCCCAGCCTCTGACGCATGCCCAACGAGAAGGTGCGGACCCGGTGTTGGGCCACGCCTGCCAGTCCGACCGTCTCGAGGGTGTCTCTGCCCCACGAAAGTGGCAGTCCCTGCGTACGGCAGACGTAGTCGATGATGCCGGCAGCGGTGGCCTGCTCCGGGAGCCATTCCGCCGATAAGAAAAGTCCCATGGTCTTCCCCGGAAGCAGGGCTTGAGAGAAGTCTTTTCCGTTGACGCTGACGGTGCCCGCGTCAGGACGCACCAGCCCGGCAATGATTTTCAGCACGGTGGACTTCCCTGCGCCGTTGGGTCCGACGAATCCGGTGACCCGCCCCGGTTCGGCGGTGAAGGAAACGTCCTGGAGCACCCTCTTGCTGCCAAAGCTTTTGCTCAGGTTGTCGACGTGGATCATGGATGAACAAACTCCTCGGTGGTGGGCTGCTTGACAGTGGGGTGCCTCCGGAGGGCGGCGATTTCCGGTGAGGTGTCTTCCACCAGGCGGCCCATCTGATCCGGGACCGCCCGGGAGAAGCTGAGCGCAGCCAACGTCTTGGGCCGACCCGCGAAGTAGTGGGCCCGCACGAGGGACACCCTAGCTGCCCGAGCCCCGGTGGCGGACACGGAGTGCAGGCTGGTGGCGGCCAGGACCACCTCATGGTCAACGAAGGAACGGCTGACCCAACCGACCCTGTTTCCCGCTACCGAGAACCGGGCCCTGGCAAGGCGGACCACCAGGGAGAGAACGCACCAGAGGGCCACTGTTGCCACCGCGGCCAGGACGAGGGCGCCACCTGTCACGCGGTGCAGAACCCAACCGAAACCGAGTGCGGGTACGCCGATCGCTGCGAAGAGCACCAACGATCCGGCGACGGATCCGCGGCCCGAGGACTTCAGAAGGGCCGGGCGCGGAAGCTCGGGCAGCGATGTGTCGAGGATCTGCGTCACCTGCCTTCGCGGCAACGACGGGAGGACCATGTTGGTTCCCATCTGTGCATCCGAGTCCGTTGTAAGGAGCGCGACCCGGACCCGGTCGAGAAGCATCTCGATGAGGTTGCGGCGTGCCGTGATCCCGCCGACGGCCGAGGACCTCACGTCACGTTGATTGGTGGAGAGCCATCCGTATCTGATGGACAACCCAGCAGGATCACTGCTCACCGTGAATTCATGGTATTTCACCACCGCAGCGACCGATCCGCCGAGGAGGACCGCCCCGCACAGCGCCAAGCTTCCCGCCAAGGGATGCGAGCCGAAGACCTCCATGGCACCGTCCAAAATCGTCAGTTGGTCCGCCGTATCCACCACCGCGAGAACGGCACCGGTCCCCAGGACCACCACATGGCCATAGATCAGGTTGGCGGCCGCGAGGTCCCTCCGCCTGGCCGTGTACAACACGGTCCGGCCCGTCGTATCCGACAACCCCGGAACCGTGCCGTGGACGCCACTGGCCGCGCTGCCGGAGCGTGCAGACTGTGCCCCCGGAACCCCGTGGGCCCGTGCCAACCCCACGATGGCTTCAAGGTCTGCGTGGTCGATGCCGGGGACATCGATCTTCGCATCGTCCTGGCCGCCGGAGCGCAGGGAGACGACCCCCAGCCCGAACCGGCGGAAGGCCCAGGGTGAGTCGATGTCCACGACCAAGACGTCACGCCAAGCGGTCGTGCTCGTGGTTCTGAATAACAGCCCGCGGGTGAGGGAGAAGTCATCCTTAGAGATCGCGTACCTCAGCGTCGCCCAGGCGTAGACGGGGTGGACCAGCCGGAGGATGAGCAGGCCGCCGATCAGGTAGACGGCCGCCGGCCCGGGCCACAGCCCGGGCCGGTCCCAGTACAGGAATCCGCCGATCAACAGGCTGACCACGCTCGGGGCTCCACGGAGGGACATCGCCGCCATGGCCTTGGCGGGCAGCCGCTGCGGGGCGTCAGTGCCCACCGGTGGACGCCTCTATATAGGTGGACAACGCCTGCCGACGGATCTCTACGGCCACACCACGTTCCACGGGCCCCAGCGGTTCAACGTGGTTGAGGGTGGTGAACCTGACTTTAGCGAGGCCCAATCGCCGCAACAGCGGACCTTCGATGATGGAGACATTCAGGATCTGGGCGGTGGACAGGACCGTGTCCTTGGACAGGAGGTAACCCCGTTTGATCCGCACCGCATCGGCGCCCACGTGGTATGACGTGTGGCGCATCGTAAGGCGGCTGACAATCGGCACATCGACGATCAGACCGGAGATGATGAGGATCGCCATGACAACGAGGGTTGGCAGCCTCCAGCCGTCGGGGACGAGCCAGAGTGCCAGACCGCACGCAAGGGCTCCCGTCATCAGCACCTCGACGGTGGAGCGGATCATGAGGTAGTGCAAGGCCACCGGCGGCAGCGTCAGCGCATAGGCATGCGTACGCGCGGCCCGGCCCGACGCCGACCATTTGCCCCGGCCGTCAGCCTGTGTGCTGGCCACTGAGCCCCCTTCTGTATGTTCTGCTAACGACATGTACTCGGTATTCCCGGAGCACTGGTGTGGCCGGGGGCCGTGGGCCCCGGCCACACCAGTGCCAGACTCATGTCAGCCGATCCCGAGGATCTGCATGATCCACTGGGCGATCGTACCGAAGGTCACGCCCCGCTCAAGCCACCGCTGGACCGTCCCCCAGTTGTTTCTGGCCCACCGGGCGATCGAATTCACGACCCCGACTCCCCAACGCCAGAATTGCTGCAGGACCCACCAAACAAACCTCAATACGGCACCCATTTATAGTCCCCCTCTGAAAGCGAATGATGATGTTTCGGGAATCCCCCAATACGCTGTCAACATTATTTTTCAGATGGATCACTAAACAGTATTCTATTATCCTTTAGATATATACTTTTGGATAAATGACGAGGGAATTTGACTACCGGGTGGCAGCCGGTTCGAGCCCCTCGGACCCGAGCACATTCCCGACCTGCGGCCCGACGCGGAGCACGCCGGCCTCGAGGGCGGCGACGAGCACCTGCAGCCGATCCTGGACGCACCACTTCACCATGATGCGTGAGAGGTGGCCCTTGATGGCCGCCTCCGAGACACCGAGTTCCCTCGCGATGTCTCGATTGGACCGGCCCTGACCCAGGCACTCAACAACCTCGCGTTCCCGGCTCGTCAGTGCGGGCAGATCGGTGCGGGACAGCACCTGTTCGGCGGGACGCGTTCTCCGCACCACCTCCAACAAACCGATGAGAGCGGATCGGGACAAGAAGACGTGGCCCGCCGTAACGTCGGATACCGCACCCTGGATCTCGCGAACCGAAGCATCGCTCGTGAGAATTCCGCGGGCACCTGCATCCATGACGTCCCGGATCCTCTCGGATGCGCCGGCGTCGATGAAGACGATGAGATGGGCCTGTGGATAGAAGCTCAGTACGGGAAGGAGGTCGGGGGCCGCATGGCCGCGGTGCAACCGCGCATCAACGACGACAAGGTCGGCCTGATGCGCCCGGCAATCGGCAGCGAGCTCGAGTGGCGACGTTGCTCGACTGAACAAGGCTCGCGTCTGCGAATTGAAACGAAAGATTGCATTGAGAACTGAATGCAACTGAGCCTCCGAGACACCGACAACCACCGATAATTCCTGCACCGCGACATCATCCCCCTCCCCTTTGCCCCGTTCCCGGGACAAGATAATTCCAGCACAGCTTATGGCGACTCTTCGGATAGAATTTCGTCCTGCGGTACCCAGAGAACCAGTCCTGGATAAGACGTTCTATCAGGTAGATAAACCGCGGTTTCAACGCATGAACGTTGAAACCCCGACCAGGTCCACCACGCCCCTCTGCTCTACGACGCCGGGGACCAGGCCGTTCAGCGCATCGCCGATCCGATTCAGGTCCCGCGCTCCACGATCTACGACCACCTCGACAAACAAGCGCCGGACGGTGCCCCGCCGCCGGCACACGGGCCCGGCGTAACAGCGGCGCCGACCAGGACCCTTGCTACCTGGCCCCACCGGCCAAAGCGCGACGTTCCCGAGCATTGGTTCTCAAGCCCCCATGCGGGCGCCTGGAGCACCCCATGCTTCAGAGTCTACTGAAAAAAATTCAGTAGTGAAAATTTTTCAGTTGGACGGACTTTTTTTCTCGGGCCTGGGCGGAAGGTTTCGGAGAGCTTCAGTCACCGCGCGAAGAGCGTCCACGTTCACTTCTCCCAGGACCCTCGCGGCGAAGTGCTCTACCTCGGCAATGCGGTAAGCCTCTATCAGGCGGAGTTCAGCCTCGACGCGTTCCGGGATCGGACCGCTGCGCTGAAGCAGGTAGTTCTCGTCAACGTCAAAGAAGTACGCCAGTGCCTTCAGTAGCTCCGGATCCCAGCGGTTATCAGGAGAGCCGGCCAGTAACCGGTGCCACCGCGTCCTTGTGAGCGTGAGCCCTTGTTCCGCGAGACCCTGTCGAACGTCTTCATACGTGAAACTGTCGGCGTCTTTGGCATGCACGATGTCGAGAAGAAGCTGGATTTTTGAGGCTAGAACCTCTTTGTCGCTGCGGGAATCTATAGGGTTGTCGTTCGAATTCACGCGTGATCCTGCTCCCGGCCAACAAAGGCGGCCACATCCCGAGGGCAGCGCTTTCCCAGTTGTAGCGAAGTCACAGCCCTCCTTTTTAATCCGTCATGGTTGCACCGTTTGCCAGGCCTGGTGGCTTCGTGGGATGCCACGCGAAGAATCAGCCGACAATGAGAGTATATGAGGCTCCGAAAGCGACTACGCCAGTTATGAACCCGGTAATGACCTGTGGAGCTGAGTGGTCCCGGAGATAGACCCTGGACCAGCAGACAAGAGGGGCCGCCACAACGAACGGAAGCCCCAGCCAGCCGAACATCAGTACAGCTGACACGGTCGCGCCGCCCAATGTCATTGCATGGCCCGATATCTTCCAAATCGGGCTGACCAGAATGAGCGCCACAATCCCGCAGAGAATCCCGCCAACTAGCCCCCAGACTGGCTGGGGTGCGCCCATGATCGAGAGGATTGCGCAGCCAAGCAGCGACGAGCCCAAGGTCCAGAGCATGACCGGGCGGCGTTGTTTCTTGTCCCCAACATGGTGGTCCGTCAACTGGCCCCTCTTGGCAAGCAGCAGTACGACGGAAAACGGCACCAGGCAGATGAAGAGGGCAGCGATAATGCCCGACCAGATGGAGACCATCCACTGGTCACTCAGCAGAGAAGCCAAAATCAGCAGGAGGGACAACACCAGCGGCGGCTGCGCAATCTCGGTTGCGGACCGAGCCACACGCCCAATGGCCGTGGAGGACCTCTCTGATGTGGTTAGGGTCGTGGTTTCTGCTGTCACTGACGTGCCTTTACCGGCAGCACAGATTCCAGAGAACCGACGCCGCCATCAAATCGGGCTTGGACTGCGTCTAGGACACGGTCGGCAAGCATGGGTGTGGATCGCCCCGAGAGAGCGACCTTGTGATCGCTGGAGCGAATAACGTACTGGTACAGGCGGACGGAAGGGTGCTTCGCATAGAAGCCGGTCACAATGGCCGCCAGCCACGCCGCACGGGAGAGTCCCCAATATGCTCTGCCCAGCATGGCCGTAAGAAAGACCAAGGCGGCCCGGTCCCAAAGCTGCAGGCGGCGCCACACCTTAACCACTGGCGGGATGCCAAGCCCGAGAGAAGTCAGCAGAACCCCGCCGTAGAACAGCGGATTGAACAGGACGTACAGAACGTGGTGGAGAGACGAACCGCCCACATCGGTGTGCAAGGCGGTCATGTAGGCGATCTCTTCGACCGACGCGAGTGCGACCAGAGCCATGCCGGATGCAACAACCCGGGAACTCACGCGGACGGGCAGGCTTTCCTGGGGCCGGAGGCAAATTCGAAGAACAGAAACGGCCAACAGCGCCAAAATGCCCATGTAGACGCTGGCGTAGATGAAGACCGGCAACTGCTGGACGTTTTCCGGCACGTAGCTCTGAGTCGTCGGAACGAAGCGCTGGAACAGGAACGGAACGGTAATCGCAGCTGCTCCGAGGCCGGCAGCAAGCGGGCGGTGACTAAGGCGTGACCGGTAGCTCTCATCCGGAGAGTAGGCAGCGAAGATTCCCTCCCGTACCAGCCAGACGGCGCTTGTGACACACAAATTGCGAACAAGGTGCAGGAAGTTGACGCCGCCAACGGCCGCATCGATGGTTTCTTCGGGTACGACGACACCTGTAAGAAAGAGGCCGAGGACACCGATTCCGATCGCACCAACAAAGGCCGTTGAAGCGCCCCAGCGAGCGACAAAATATAGGCGAAAGGCAAATACTGTTGCCAAGATCCAGAACGCAGCGGCGGTCATAGGCCAAACACTCGTTCGGCCTTCGTGGCCTCCTTCACGGGCGTGGCATGCAGAACCCGGGCCAGGCCAAAGGCCAAATTTTCGGCGGCAGCCTCCGCCTCGTCCAGGGGAACGTCCACTGCACGGCACATCCAGCTGACGCCGTTCCGCTTGCCAATACCGGAGAAGAAAGACCCCGCGATAAGTCCGTCGAGAGGCTTCCCCTTATGGCCCAAGAGGATGTGGCTAAGTTCATGTAGCACGACGTGGACACTCCAGGCCTTGGCACCCCGCAGGTAGCGGACGATGCCATGGCTGGGGGTATCGATCCACTGACCGGTGACACCTTCTCCAAGGCTGTCCACTGTGCCTTCCTCGAAGACCAGACGTTTGCCGTACTTTTCTTCGACCGCAGTCACTAGATCGCCCAGATCAGGGTACGCGGGAAGGTTCAAGGTATCGATGACGTCAGCGGTCAGTGTGGACTGTTCCATGTCCCTGCGGCTCCGAAAATCCACTGAATAAATTTCAGTAATCTGGTATGACGCCTGACGGCGCCTTGGCAAGGAGCCACCCTACCAAGCTTCCGAAAACGCCAACTGTCACACACATTAAGGAATCCCAAATGAGTCGGAGCATCTTCATGCCGCGCGCCTTCCCACCTAATAGAACCTGATTCATTTCATGTTGTGCGGGAATTATCTTCGAGACGATCGACTTCGACCACATCACTGGCCAGGGAGACTTTGCCTATTGAGGCCAGTCAGAGACTGAAGGCCCGCTGTCGCGGCCTTCAAAAAGGCCAGTGTTGTTTATGTTATTCATGTGACTTGTGTTGCCAAAGTGACCATTGACCCGTAGCCTCATGCCTGCTGGGTGATCCGCAGAGGGGCTTTCATGTGTCAAATTCCGACCTCGCTCATTCCAGCCTGAGACCTCGAGGGTTGCCCATGAGCTGGACCGGATCCGGTCACAAGACTGCTGTGCTCTGCGCCGTCGTCGTCCTTCTTGGAACGCTCGCGCTCCCGGCACAGGCCGCACCGCTGACTTCCGCGCCGGTCTCCAAGCCGCTGGCGGCCGCCGTCCGGGTTCCGGCGTCGCCGGAGATCCCCTCACCTGAAGAGATCTCAGCCGCCAAGTCCAGTGAAAGCGCGACGGCGGCGGAGGTCACCAGGATCGATGGGCTTCTGGCCGACGCGTCAGCCGGCCAGGAAGCCAGCCTGGCCGCGTCCCTGCAAGCAAACAACGCGTACGGCGAGGCCCTCGTGGAGCTGGCCACGCGCCGTGACGCGGCGGCTGTAGCGGCCGCCAGGGCTGCCGCCGCCGAAGCGGAACAGGCCA
Organism: Arthrobacter sp. P4_F10; assembly: GCF_056401435.1. NCBI lineage: Bacteria > Bacillati > Actinomycetota > Actinomycetes > Micrococcales > Micrococcaceae > Arthrobacter > Arthrobacter sp. P4_F10. The sequence goes on along the minus strand of NZ_JBFUJJ010000005.1, from coordinate 224,024 downwards.
AGTCCCGTAAGCAGATCGGCCAACTGGCCGGGGATCTGTACCGTAACGGCGGCCTGAATCCTGCCCTCAGCAGCTTTGTCAGCGGCACCGGACAGGCCCTCGAGGATGCAGCCACGCTGGAGGCTGTAACCGCCGGACGCGCGCGGGCGTTCGAGTCCGCGGAAACCGCTGCTGCTGCCGCGCAGTCACTGACCGAAGCCGCAGCGGACGCCAACCGTGCCGCCGACGAGGCCGCCGCGGCCGCGGAAGACCGCAAGGTCGACGCCGATCGCGCCACCGCGGCCCAGCGCCAGGTGGTGGCCGACGCCAAGGAGCAGCGCAGCGCGCTCGTGGACCAGCTGGCAAGCCTGAGAAACACTACGGCGGCGCTGGAATCGGCCCGGGTGGACGCCCTCGACCGCCAGCGCCAGCAGGACCGGCTCGCAGCACTGACCGCGGCGGCCGGTCCCGCGCCGCAGCCTGGCACCGGTTCACAGCCGGGCACGGGTTCGCAGCCTGCCCCGGCATCACCGGGACGGGACGACTCGGCCGCGCAGCAGCCGGCAGCTCCGGCTCCGGCCGAAGGGCCGGCGGCTCCCGTTCCGGCACCGGCTCCAGCACCTGCTCCTGCTCCAGCACCTGCTCCAGCACCTGCACCTGCGCCCGCCCCCGATCCGGCGCCTGCCCCTGATCCCGCGCCGATTCACGTTCCGGTTCCCGCACCTGTTCCGGTGCCGGCGCCCGTTCCTGCGCCGATTTCCGGCGGGTCAAACCAGACCGCCATTTCAGTTGCGCTCGGCAAGACCGGATCGCCGTTCTTCTACCAGTACGGCGGAACCGGGACCTATGGGTTTGACTGCTCGGGCCTGGTGCAGAGCGCGTTCGCCGCGGCCGGCAAGTACCTGCCCCGCACTGCCTCCCAGCAGTTCGCCCAGGCCCCCGTCCATGTCCCGCTCTCCCAGGCGCGCCCCGGCGATTTGCTTGTCTGGGGTTCGTCCCCGGGCTTCTACCACGTGGCCATTTACATAGGCGGTGGCCGCGTGGTCCAGGCACTCAACCCGGACGCCGGCATCACTGTGACCGATGTTGCCGCCATGTCCGGGATGCAGCTGTACGGCTACGCGGCCCGATACTGAGGCCCGGTTCCTGGGTCCGGTTACGCAGCGGCACGTCGGTCGACTACGAGAGCACGTCCTTGGTGATGAACCTGCCGTAGGCCAGCGCGCCGAAGACGGCGATGTAGCCGCCCTGCAGAAGGGCGTTGACGGCAAAGGAGTCCCAGGACACCGGCTGGCGGAGCAGGTCGCCAAAGTCCAGCCAGTAGTGGCTGAACAGCCAGGGATGCAGCCACTCAAGCTGCGGCAGCGCGTCCAGGACCTGGGCGACGACCGAGAGCACCACGGTGGCCGCCATGGCCCCCACCGGCACGTCCGTCAGGGTCGAGATGAACAGGCCGATCGCCGACAGCCCCAGCAGTGAAACGGCCAGGTAGGCTGCGATCAGCAGGAGCCGGACCACTGCCTCGCCGGGACCGATCGTGTCGCCGGACAGCAGCGTCACCGGTCCCACTGGGAAGAGCGCCGCGCCGATTCCGGCCCCGGTCAGGGCCACCACGAGCGGGGCAACGACCACGAACAGAGCCGTCCCGGCATATTTGACGATCAAGAGACGGACCCGCCCGGCCGGGGCCACGAGCAGGTAGCGCAGGGTTCCCTGCCCGGCCTCGCCGGCGATCGTGTCGCCGGCGACGACGCCGACGGTAAGCGGCAGGAACAGGGGAACGGACACCACCAGGGCCGTGACGCCCACGAACAGGCCGTTCTGGGCGATCCGGTCCAGGAAGGCGGGCCCGCGGCCCGGCGGTACAGCCGAGGAGACCCGCACCGCCACGGCGATCAGGATCGGGATGGCCGCCAGCGCGCACAACATGGCCCACGTCCTGCGGCGGCGGAACAGCACGCCGAGCTCGGACGCCAGCAGTCCGCCGGTCAGGGATCCGCGCCGGACCGGCGGACGGCCTGCCCCGGCGTCGCCGCCCGCGCCGCCGGCCGCTCCACTGCGGCCGCCGGCCGGGGCGACTGACGGACCGGCTGATGGATCGCCCAAAGATGAGCTGTTACTGGACAACGTCGAACCCCTCCCCCGTCAATGCCACAAAGCGGTCCTCAAGGCTGGCCTGTTCGGTCGCGAAGCCGCGGACCCGGACCCCCGCCGCCACGAGGGCAGCCACTACAGCTTCCGGTTCCACGGCCAGAGCCGAACTTGCATCTTCCCGGGCCGCCGCGCCTGGCGGAGCCGCAGGCAGCGAAGCGAACAGGGCTGCGTCCGTCCCGGAGCCAGCGGCACCCGAACCAGCGCCTCCGGAAGTGCGGCCGTCGGTACTCAGGGCGGCCGTAAGGCCCAGGCCGGTCAGCACCTGCGCCGCCGCGCCCGGATCCGGGGTCAGCACGCGGATCCTTGCCTGGCCCGCCCCGCGCAGTTCCGCCAGGGTTCCCTGCGCCACAAGCCGGCCCGCGCTCATGATGGCAGCATGCGTGCAAATCTGCTCGACCTCGGCCAGCAGGTGGCTGGAGACGAACACCGTAGCGCCGTCCGCCGCGAGGGAGCGCACCAGGCTCCGCACTTCACGGGTGCCCTGCGGATCCAGTCCATTGGTGGGCTCGTCCAGCACCAGGAGCTCGCGCGGAGCCAACAGGGCGTTGGCGATCCCCAGCCGCTGCTTCATACCGAGCGAATAGGCCCGGACCAGCTTGTCCGCGGCGTGCGTCAAACCCACCCGTTCCAGGGCTGACTGGACACGGGCGCGCCGCGTCGCCGCCGAACCGTAGGGGTCCGCGGCGTCCATGCGGCGCAGATTGGCAGCGCCGGAGAGGAACGGGTAGAACGCCGGCCCCTCGACCAGCGCCCCGACCCGGGGAAGCACGTCAGCAAGTTTCCGGGGCATGTCCTCGCCCAGGACGCGCATGGTGCCGCCGGTGGCCGTGGCCAGGCCGAGCAGGAGCCTGATGGTGGTGGTCTTCCCCGAGCCGTTCGGGCCCAGGAATCCGAAGACTGCGCCTTTCGGCACGGCCAGATCGACGCCGTTGACGGCCAACTGCTGGCCGAACCGTTTGGTCAGCCCCCTGGTCTCGATGCTCAGCTCGGCCCCCGGCCCGCCGGTGCTCACGCGGCCGTCACCGGACGGCCGCCGGATACCGCGCCCGTAATCACTTCTGCAAGACAGCGGCCTGGAGCCGCTCCAGGGGCACGGAGCCGACGAAGACCTGTCCGTCGTCGAGCACCAGCACGTTCACCAATGCAGTGGACAAGAGCCTGCCGCCCTGGACCGGAACAGTGGCCTGTTCAAGGAGTGCCGCCGCGTCCGGCGTCGAACCGGCGGTTCCCGCCGGGAACTCAGCGACCGATTCCCAGCCGGAGCCGGTAACAACCGGCTTGTGGGTGCTGTCCTTGGCTGCCGGCGGCGTAGCGTTCGCGGACTCCTTGCCCTCCTGATGCTCCGGGACCTGGATCTCCTTGACGGTGGCGCCCGGCGGCGGGCTGAACGTGAAGACCGACGCGTCGGGGGCACCGAGGGTCAGACTCGTGTAGGCGACGCGGAAGGCGGGTTCTGACTGCCCCCGGGCCTTGACCTCGACGCCCAGCGGCAGACCCGTCTGGCCGTCAACGGCAACCGCGATGGATGAGACCAAGGTGGCGTCAGACCTTGGCGTGAGCACCAGGTTGTAGGCCTCCCGTCCGGCTACCTGGACGTCGGCGCCGACGGACACGTCCGTGCTCGGGTCGACCTTGGCCAGGAACATCGCGGCGAGCTGGTCGGGCGTGGCCGTGACGTCTTTACCGGATCCGTAGTGGTCGGCGGTGCCGGCCGGGAGCTGGAGGTGGGAGGCCGTGTTGTCCTTGGAGTTGTAGAACCAAACCTCGTTGCCGTGGCGGACGGCGTTGCGCTCGGCCAGCCGGTCCAGCACCTGGATGCGGGCGTTGTCCGGGCCGTCGCGATAAACCCGCGCGGTGTGCGGACCTGTCAGCAGTTCGAGCCAGGCCGTGCCTGACGAGTCCGAGCCGGCTCCGGTCTTGGGGAGCTCGGGAAGACCAAGCTCGGAGGACTGTTCCAGGGTTCCGGAGAGGGCAGGCTCGCGGTGCTGGGCGATCAACTGCAGCACCTGCTCCGGCGTCCTGGGCGGCAGGGGATCCCCCGCCCTCGCGGGCAGGGATCCGGCCAGCGCGCCGGCGGCAATGACGGCAGGAACGGCGACGGCGGGCAGCCAGCGCAGCCACTTGCGGGTCATCGTGACCGCGCCCCGGCAAGAGATGATCCAAATATCCGCGTCTGAGGAATGCGCGCTTCAGTGCAGCTCATAGGTCAACAGTACGCCTGGCCCCGGCGGCCTGGTTGCCTCACTTCAGCACATTGATGGTCAGTTCCACGGAGCCAAGCAGGAGTGCGAGCACGGAGGTGCCAAGGCCCGCCACGAGCAGCAGCCCGGGGTGGGCGAGGCCCACCACCACGCGCTTCAGCCGCGGCCTGTCCCGCAGGAACTTCTTGGGCACAGTGCCAGGCTCCGGTGTTTGCTTCCAACCCCGGAGCCGGCGCAGGAACCAGGCGCAGCGGATGATGAAGGCCAGCCACAGCACGGAGACCACCAACGGGATCCCGGCCAGCAGGAGGTTGAAGCCCACCGCGGTGACCTCGCGTTCGGACTCGCCAACGAGCGTCTGAACGGTTGTTGAAATCGATGCGCTCATGACCACGGACACCCCCCACACGAGGAAGGCGGCGATCAGGGCAAGGAAGCGGACAAAGAAGTGGTCCAGCACCGAGTCCCGGCGCGGCTTCAGGTAGCGGCGCGGGGTGGCGTGCAGCAGGGCAAGGCTCGCCAGGAGCGTCGGCAGCGCGGCCATGCCGACCAGCACATACCAGGACCAGCCGGCCAGATCCAGGAATTCATCGGCCACGATCAGCACTGCCCAGAACCCGGCCCACGCCCAGCCGGCCGTGAGCGGACGCTCCACGAGCCACGCCGGCAGCCACGCGTCCGGGTCCGCGGACCCGGGGGCGCCGGACCCGGGGGTTTCGGAGCGGGGGTTATCGGGCGACCGGGTATCAGGTACCGGGGTGCCCGCGGCGGGTATTCCGGTGGTCCCGGGGTCCTCGCCCTCGGAACCGCGCACTTCGCTCATGGCCCCACTGTAGCGAGCCGGGGGCCCGCGCAGACGTGCGGGCCCCGCCGCCGTTGCGGCCCGGCGCTATTAGGCCGGCGCTACTTGGAGGGCGTCACGGTGCCGGCGGCGCCGTCGACCGTAAGGTTGTCGCCCGTGGCGATCCTCGCCGTCGCGTCGGGGACCCCCACCACCGCGGGGATCCCGTATTCCCGTGCCACGACGGCGCCGTGGGAGTTGGGCCCGCCCATTTCCATCACGAGGCCGCCGGCCGTCAGGAACAACGGCGTCCAGCCGGGATCCGTGGACGGCGCCACGAGGATCTCGCCGGGTTCCAGGTGCGCGCCCTGGGGGTCCAGGATCACGCGAGCCCGGGCCATGACGGTGCCGGCCGAGGCCGGCGTCCCGGAGAGCTGTCCGGCCCTGCCGTCAGCGCCGACCTGAACAGCGTTGGCCTGCACTGCCTCGGGCTCGGTGCCGTCCGAGAGCAGCACGCGGGGAATGCGCCGGCGGCCCAGTTCAGCCGCGTACGCCGCCCGGCGCTGCGCCACGACACCCTGCAGCGCCGCGCCGCCCAGCCCCCGGTGCGCCTCGGCCAGGTCAACGAAGAAGATATCGTCCGCCGCATCGATGGTCCCGGCCGCGGCGAGTTCGGCCCCCACAGCCGCAAGCTGCTGGCGGACGGCGCCGAGCGCTTCCACGAGATGGTACTTGGGCAGTTCACGCAGGCCCGCGAACATTCGGGTCCGCCGCAGCGCTGCCCGCACCAGTGCACCCCGCAGGCGGCTGCGCTGCCGCGCTGCAGCCACAAGCCGGCCGACCTGCGCCTCAGCCTCACGCGCCGCCTTGCCGAACTGCCGGTCCGGGGCGAGCGCGGGATCATCCACACGCAGATAGTTGGCCAGGACCCCGATGATGTGGGTCGGGTCGTCAGACCAGCGGGGCATTCCGACGTCGATCTCCGCCACGGCGCGGTGGCCGTACCGGCTCAAGAAGTCCGACAGCCCGGACTGCAGGACGCCGGGAAGATCCGCGGCCCGGTAACGCCGGGCTAACTCGGGCAACGGTTCTCCGAACACCGCAGCCGACGCCGGGTCGTTGCGGATGGCTGTAGCCAGCGACCAGAGGTCCAGATCCATTTCTGTTGTCACGTTGTTGGGCAGGCCCCGCAGGACTTCCTGCAGCGCCCCGTTCCCGGGGCTCCCCGCGAGTTTTCCGGCCGCGGCGAGCAAGGCGAACCCCAAAGCGGGCAGCGGCAGGATGGCCGGAACCACGGGAAAGACGTGCCGGCCAAGGATCCGCTCGACGTGGTCCAGGCGCTGTGTGGCGGTGGCGCCGGCGGGCACCGTGAGTGCGGCCCTGAGCTGTTCGCCCACCCGGTCGGACCGGCGCAGCGCCTCCTCGGGCCGGATAAGGCCGCGGATCAGGGTTTCCGGGACTCTCGCCCGCGCCGCCACCGGAATGATGTGGCGCAGGAGCGGCCAGGGCGATCTTATGGTGACGGAGAATCTGGGATCGGCGAAAAGGTTGCGCAGCACGGCCGCCGATCGCGCCTCCATGATGTCGAATACCCGGGGGACGATGGCGCGCCCGGGTTTGCTCCGGAGAACGGGCGTGAGATCGAAGAAAATGCGCTGCCCGGCCTCCGCGTACGGTGCGGGCCCGTCACGGGGCACCGGCACGGGAAAATGCGCTGCCCCCGCGACTGAGGACGCAATCAGCCGGATGCCGGCGAGGCCCATCGGCGTCAGGGGCCGGGTCAGCCCCTGGGCCAGGCTGAAGCAGAGATAGACGCGCGGCGCCGGTCCGGACGGCGTTCTGTCCGGCATCGGGTACAGCGTGGTGATGGGCCTGGACTGCGTCAGCCACACGGTGCCGTCCTGGCCGATGGCCCATTCAAGGTCCTGCGGCGAGCCGAAGTGCACCTCCGCGCGGCGGCCCAGGAGTTCCAGCGCGGCAAGTTGGGCATCGTCCAGGCTGGGCGCCGCCCCTGCGCCAGGTTGGGGCACACGCTCTGTGCCGCCGCCGGGCAGGGGACGGATGAGCATGCCCTTGTCCCCAATGCGCCGCTCGAGGATCCGTCCCGTGGCGCCGTCGATCACGAAGTGGTCCGGGTTGACGGCCCCCGACACCACGGCCTCGCCCAGCCCGGGACTGGCGTCGATGACGGCCTCGTGCCGCCGGCCGGTCACGGGGTTGGCGGTGAACAGCACTCCGGCCACGGCTGCGTCCACCATGCGCTGGACGACCACTGCGAGGGACACGGCGGAGGGCTCGATCCCCTGCACCGCCCGGTACGTCACCGCGCGGTCTGTCCACAGGGAGGCCCAGCACCGGCGGACGGCAGCCAGCAGGGCGTCCGCGCCGACCACGTTCAGGAATGTGTCCTGCTGGCCGGCGAAACTGGCGAACGGCAGGTCTTCGGCGGTCGCGGAGGACCGCACCGCGACCGCGGTGTCCGCGCCCAGCGCCGCATAGGCGGCGCGCACGGCGGCGTCGATGCCGGCGGGGACGTCGGCGTCGAGCACCAGCGCGCGGGCCTTCGCGGCAAGCGCAGCCAGCCCTGCCAGGTCATCGGGGGTGGTCGCGGCGAGGGCCCGGTGCACGTCCGCCAGCGCCGGAGATGCCGTGGCGTCCAGGTAGGCCCGGGTGGTCAGGCAGAAGCCGGGGGGAACCGGAAGGCCGGCCCGTGCCAGCTCGCCCAGGTTGGCCGCCTTGCCGCCGACCTTGGCCAGCATGTCCTGGCCAAGGCGTTCCAAGGCCAGGACCGGCCCGTCCTGGGCAGGGTCCGGCTCCCCGGGGTGCTCCATCCGCAAACCGTCCTTCCGACGCCGGACCTGTGGCCTCGTGACTTTAGGAGTCGCCGAGCATCGGGCCGAAGCTGGCCCTGTCCGCCAGCCGCGGGTCGTCACGGTCCGGCACCACCATGATCGGCCCTTTGGCGTGGTGGAGGACGCCGTCGGATGTGGAGCCCAGCAGCATTCCGGCGAAGCCGCCGCGCCCGCGGGTGCCGACCACCACAAGTTCCACGTGCCGGCTGGCGTCGACGAGGATGTCGACGGGAGAGCCGTCCACCAGCTGTGTCTCCACCTGGAGGGCGGGGAAGTGGCTCCGCAGCCAGGCAACGCCGGCGTCGAGCTGGACCTTGATGTCGGCGAACAGGGCGTCCCGGTCCATCGGGGTGGGCACCCAGGCCAGCGAGCCGGTGTACTGCGGCACGGCGCACACCACGCGCAGCCGGGCGGAGAGCCGTTCGGCCTGGGCTGCAGCCTCCAGTACCGCGATTCGGGCCTGCTCCGAGCCGTCGACTCCGACCACCACAACGTTCTCGACCGGCTGGTGGCCCAGCTTCGCCCGTTCGGCCAGGACATGCTTGTCGTCAGTGGTTTCGCCCAGCCGGTCCGCGCAGATCAGCGGCACAGTCACCGTGGGGCACTTCGCGTGGGCGGGCAGAGCGCTGCTGACGGAGCCGAGCAGCCGGCCCACAAAGCCGCCGCGGCCGCGGGTTCCGAAGACCAGAAGCTCCGCGGTTTCGCTGATTTCCAGCAGCACGCCGGACGCGTCCCCGTTCTCGACGGACGCGTCGACGTCGATGTTGTAAACCGCGACCTTGTCGAGGGCGTGCTTGAGAATGGCTTCGGCGCCCTCACGGATCACTGAGTCGTCCACCGTGGCGTAGCCGCCGTCGAGCCCGGAAGCGGCGAAGATCGGCACCGAATAGGCGGTCACGATGTGCAGCGGGCGGCGGCGGCGCTCAGCCTCGCGGGCTGCCCACACCAGGGCGCAGTGGCTGTGGTCCGAGCCATCCACACCAACAACGATTCCCCGGGGAGGCGCCGGTTCGCCGCCGGCCTCCCACGCCGGGTCCGGGTGCACCTGTTCACGGCCCATGGGGTCCGCCTCCTCGCGATTCTTGCCTGATGTTGCGGCTATTCTGCCAGAAGTACCGCCGCCCGGCGTCCACCGGCGAGGCGACCCGGAATCTGCGTGCAGGAACCCCTGATTTTCCTCACTATTCTCGGTTAATTGCGAACATTCAAGACGGCGGCAGGGCGTCCCTGGCGGCCCGCGTCCGAAGGATTTACGCAGAGTTAACACGCCGTTTCGTTGCGCGGGTTCCCGGGCTTTCGGGACGGTTTCCACAGGTTCCCGGGCACGGAAACCCCCGAAATCCGGGACCACAGCCAATGTCCTACCTCCCCTATCCACGGGCGGGAATCTTCGGTATCCTTCGAGGCATTGCTGAACCGAGACTGGTATTTCAGAACGCAGCCGCTGGGGCTGCGCAACCAGGCCTAGGTTGGCGTCCGGGGTCTTCCCCGCGACTGGCACCATTTCAAGGAGGAACCCTGCAGTGTCGAGCATGCCTTTGTACGGCGGGATCGAGCGGACCACCGCCGTAGTGATCGGGACGGGGCTTTCCGGCCTGGCTGTGGCCAGCGAGCTCCAACGCCGCGGTGTTGCGTCCATCATTGTGGACGGGCTCGACCTCCTGGGTGCCGGCCATCCGGCCAACACGTCCTCGCTCCAGCGCTGCGACGCGGCGGACGCCGCCAGCCTGAGGGAGCGCAACGAAATCCTGCGGCACCTGCGCAATTACGCCGCAAGCCACAAACTCGACGTGCGGAACAACATCCGGGCCCTGCAGCTGGACCTCCTTGAGGCCGGCACGGACGGGGCACCCACCGAGAAGTGGGCCGTCCAGACCCCGGGCGGCGTCCTGCTGGCCGACCATCTTGTCCTGACCCGCTGCGCCCACAGCCAGCTGCGCCGCATGCTCTCGGAGCTTGGCATGGCAGCCGGGCAGAACCTCATGGCGGCGATGCATGCCCTCGGGATGTACCTCGTGGGGGTAGGCGAGCTCATTACGCCGACGCCCAAGGAAGTCCTTCGCCAGGCCAAAGTCGTGGGACAGACGATTTCCGCCAAGGTCTACCCCAATGGCGTCCCCACGCTGCTGCCAGGCGGCTTTGCCCTGGCCGCCCCCGCCTGATACCCGGGATCCCCGGGGTCACGCGGTTCCCGGGCGTTGCTGTGGTTTCCGGTGTTGGGTCAGCTGTCGGCGTCGCTGCCTTCGTCCGGGGTGAGGCGGCGTTTGGCCATCAGGCCCAGGGCCACCAGGATGCCGACCCCCACGGCGACGAAGATCATGACGCTCCAGGGAAACTGCTCCGACCCGGCCGGCGCAGGGGCGGGCGCCTGCGTGGTGCCCGGCTGGGCGGTGCCCATCGTGGGGACCGCAGCAGCCGACGTCGGGCCCGCTGCAGCCGCCGTCGCGGTGAAGGTGAAGCTGCCCTCGATCGGGTGGCCGTCGGAACTGGCCACCCGCCAGTGCACGGTGTACTGCCCGGCAGGAGCGCCGGACTTCAGCTTCTGCGCAGCGACGCTGTCCACGATTTCCACGGGGCCGTCCGCCCAGTTGGCGCCCGTGGCGTCGTTGACCAGGATCTGCGACCCCAGGGCGAGCGGATTGTGGTTGAAAGTGACCGAGACCTGCTCCGGCGGTGCCGCGACGGTTGCTCCGGCAGCCGGGCTGGTGGACTCCGCGGTGTCGTGCGCCGACGCAGGGCTCATGGCTCCCAGCAGGACGGCCACGAGGACGACGGCACCCAGCAGGGCACTGCGAAGCTGGCGGATACGGGGCATGGGCAGGCTACTCCTAGTGTTGGCTTCCTTACAGACTAGGCGAAAACGCAGGGTTGGCCGTCGGGCTCCAAATAGGATTTAAGCAACACCCATCACTCCCGGAGGACTAATGCAAGACCTAATGCTCAAGCAGGGCTCCGCACTCGACCGGTATTTCAAGATATCCGAGCGGGGGTCGAACTTCTCGCGCGAGATCCGCGGAGGGTTCGCCACGTTCTTCGCCATGAGCTACATCGTGGTGCTGAATCCGCTGATCCTCTCCGGGCCCGACTCCACGGGCGCGACCCTCGGTTTCCCCGCCGTCGCCGCCGTCACCGCCTTCGTGGCCGGCATCCTCACCATCCTCATGGGCGCGTGGGCCAAGCATCCCTTCGCCCTGGCCACCGGGCTCGGCGTCAACGCGTTCGTCGCCGTCACCGTGGCCACGAACCCCGGACTGTCCTGGCCGGACATGATGGGCCTGGTGATGCTCTCCGGCATCACCATGCTGATCCTGGTCCTCACCGGCTTCCGGACGGCTGTGTTCAAGGCCGTTCCCGAGGGGCTGAAGACCGCGATCGTGGTGGGCATCGGCCTGTTCATCGCCCTGATCGGGCTCGTCAACGCCGGCTTCGTGCGCCGCATCCCGGATGTCGCCGGAACCACCGTTCCGGTCGGCCTGGGCTTCGACGGCAAGCTCCTGGGCTGGCCCACCTTCGTGTTCGTGTTCGGGCTGATCCTGACCATCGCGCTCGTGGTCCGCAAGGTCAAGGGCGCCATCCTGATCGGCATCGTGGCCTCGACCATCCTGTCCGTGATCCTGGAATCCATCCTGCACATCGGGCCCAGCTTTGACGGCACGAACCACAACCCGCAGGGCTGGTCCCTCGTGGCCCCGAAGTTCTCCGAATGGGCGGCCCCGGACCTGTCCCTGCTCGGCAGTGCCGACCCGTTTGGCGCCTTTGAGCACCTCGGCTTCGTCGCGGCGACCCTTCTGACGTTCGTGATCCTGCTCAGCATCTTCTTCGACGCCATGGGCACCATGGTGGGCCTGGCCACCGAGGCCGGCACCATCGACAAGGACGGCAACATCCCCAACGTCGACCGCGTGCTGCAGGTGGACGCCCTGGGCGCGATCATCGGCGGCGGCGCCTCGGTCTCCTCGAACCAGATCTACGTCGAATCCGGTGCCGGCATCGGCGAAGGCGCACGCACCGGCCTGGCATCCGTCGTCACCGGCCTGCTGTTCCTCGTGGCCATGTTCTTCACCCCGCTGATCAACCTCGTGCCGTTCGAGGCCGTGGCCCCCGCCCTCGTGATCGTCGGCTTCATGATGGTCTCGCAGGTGGGCAAGATCGACTGGCAGGACTGGGGCATCGCGATCCCGGCCTTCCTGACGTTCACCCTCATGCCGTTCACCTACTCGATCGCCAACGGCCTGGGCGCGGGCTTCATCAGCTTCGTGCTGATCCGCCTGTTCCAGGGCCGGGCCCGCGAGGTGCACCCGCTCATGTGGGCCGTGGCTGCCGCGTTCCTGCTGTTCTTCGCGATCGGCCCGATCGAGGCCGCCCTCGGGTTGCACTAGGGCCTGCTCCCCCGTTCCCGCCCGCCGAGACCGCACTTCGTGGCAGTATTTTTCGAAAACATTGCCACGGACTGCGGTCTCGGCGGTGTTTAAACGGGGATTCCGGGATTCCGGACAGTCCGACGGCGGCGCTGCTGGTTTTGCGGCCCGGCATGCGGTGAGCTAGGGGCATGGTTTCTCCCGCGCTCCCCGTTGATGTCCCGCCGCAGCCCTGGACCGGCCGGTTCGACGGCGACGGCGACGAGCACCGGCGCTGGTGGCAGGCCGTGACCCCCTCCACTGCAAGCACGGTTCCGGTGGCTTCCCCCGGTCCGCGCCCCGCCGTCATCCTCGGCTTCGGCAGCGACGCCGGGGTGCGGCGCAACAAGGGCAGGACCGGCGCCGCGGCCGCCCCCGCCGCCATCAGGGCCGCGCTCGGCCCGCTCGCGTTCCACCTGTCGCGGGTCGTCCACGACGCCGGTGACGTCACCGTGGCCGGGGACGCGCTGGAGGCAGGGCAGGCACGTGCCGGGCTCGCCATCACCAGGCTGCTCGACGCCGGCCGGCTTCCCGTGGTGTTGGGCGGCGGACACGAGACTGCCTTTGCCAGCTACCTCGGCGTGGCCGGGTCCGCGGCCGTGCGCGAGGGCCTGAGCGTCGGCGTGTTGAACCTGGACGCGCACTTCGACCTCCGCGACGAGTCCGTGCCGAGCTCCGGCACGCCGTTCCTGCAGATGGCCCGCGCGGAAGCCGCCGCCGGCCGCGAACTGCGCTACGCCGTCGTCGGGATTTCCGAGCCGAACAACACCCGGGCGCTGTTCCGGACGGCAGAGGAGCTCGGCGTGGACTACCTGCTGGATGAGGACTGCTCGGCGGAGGCCGCGGCCACGTTTGTGGCGGCGTTCCTGGCGCAGGTGGACGCGTTGTACCTGACGATCGACCTGGACGTGCTGCCGGCCTCGGTGGCCCCGGGGGTGAGCGCTCCGGCCGCTTATGGTGTGCCGCTGCCGGTGATCAGCGCCGTGTGCCGGCAGGTGGCCGCGAGCGGGAAGCTCCTGCATCTGGATATCGCCGAGCTGAACCCGGAGTTTGATATCGACGGCCGCACCGCCAAGGTGGCCGCGCGGCTGGTCAATACGCTGCTCGGGTAGGGGCGCGCAAGGGTTCGGAGACGGCGCTCCGGCCCCGCAGGGATGGACTGCCCGCCCTGCGCCAGCGATCATGAAAGCAGGCGCGAGGTTTCGGCGACCGCAGCAACACGGCTTCTCCTTGCGCGATGGAGGCGCAGCGCAATGTCCCCAACATCCGGCCCTGCAGATCATGCCCCGGCGGACGCTTCCGCCGGCTCCCCGGACACGTTCCTGACGGACTACTACGAGCATGTGGCCGACGACGACATCCGGAACTACACTGCCGAATCGCTCCGGAGCCGCGCGGAATACCATCGTTCGCTGGCCGCAACCCGGGCCCCGGGCCACGCCGTCATCGGAGTGCTGAGTGAGACGGACGCCAGCGTCGTGGCAATAGTGGCTGAGGACATGCCGTATCTGCTTCCCTCCATCACGGCGGCACTCGCCCGTGACAACGCCGCCATACGCCTGCTGGTCCACCCCACTTTCACCGTTGGCAGGACCCCCGGGACGAACAAGCTCGTGGGCATCCGGCCGGTACCGCTGCGCACTGCTTTGCCGGTGGGCAACGAACCTCCCGCGATGCCGTCGCCGCGTGAATCCACTGGAGATTTGACCTGCACGGAGGCCTGGATCGCCGTCGAAACCGCCAGAGTGCCGGATCAGGCCAGCGCCGATCGGCTCATCCATAATCTCCAAGCGGTCCTGGCCGACGTTCGTGCGGCCGCCGAGGATTCCGCAGCCATCCATCGGCACGTGGCCGCGGAAGTTGCCGCCCTGGATGCCAAAACCGCCGCGGCCAGCGCTGCAGATTCAGTGGTTGCAACAGTGCAGGCAGCCAGGGACTTGCTGCTCTGGCTGGACGAGGGCAACTTCGTGTTTCTCGGATACCGCGGGTATGACATCGCCGACGACGACGGACTGCCGGTCCTCGCGGCACAGCCGGGGTCCGGGCTCGGGCTCCTCCGGCACCGTGAGCAGAGCCGGCCGCTGCGGGGTTCCGCCAGGCCGGGGGCGCGGGGTCCGGCCCCGGCCCTGGCCCTCACGAAAGCAGGTATCCGTTCCACGGTCCTCCGGGACGCCTACTTGGACGAAGTCAGCCTCCTGAGGTTTGACATGGCCGGCAACCCTGCCGGGGAAGTGTGCTTTGTTGGCCTTTTCGCCCCCAGCGCTGCAAACCGGTCCGTACTTCAAATCCCGGTCATCCGGGACAAGGTGTCCACGGTACTGGACCGCTCCGGATTCCCGCCCGGGTCCCATGCCGGCAAGGAAATGTTGGGCGCCATCGAGGCCTATCCGCGTGACGAGCTCTTCCACATCGACGCAAACGATCTGGCCAGCCATGCGCGCGAAATCCTGCGCCTCCAGGAACGCCACAGCACCCGGCTGTTCCTCAGGCCCGATTCCTATGGACGCTTCATGTCCGCCCTGGTTTTCCTTCCCCGCCGCCGCTACAGCACGGCTGTTCGGCTCAACATCGAGCGGGAACTGCGGGAGGGCTTCAACTCGAAAGCCGTCGAGTTCGAAGTCCGTCTCAGCGAGTCGGCCATGGCCAGGGTGTTTTTCCGGATCCTGCTGCCGGGCGGCGGACGGCCCGCCGTCGACGCCTCAGCACTGGAGCTGCGCATCATTGCTGCCACGAGGTCATGGGCGGAGGGCTTGGACGAGGCCCTGCAGCACAAATTCCCCGCCGGCGACGCCGCCCGGCTGTCCATGCAGTGGGCCCAGGCGTTTCCGGCCAGCTACAAGGCCGACTACCAGGCGGAGGATGCCGTCGAGGACATTATCAAATTCGAAAGCCTGGGCGGGCCGGACGGCGGAAACCTCGATGACCCGCTGCTTTCCGTCTACGCACGCCCGGGGACTCCGGTGCTGGCCGAGGACGCCCGGATCCGCCTCTATCTGACACGGCCGAAGAGCCTGACGCAGATTCTGCCGTTCTTCCACAACCTGGGGCTCGAGGTGCTCGACCAACGGCCCTACGACGTCCGGCGTGCCGATGGACACACGTTCTTCCTGTACGACCTCGGGCTCAAATACCCCTCCGGCGTTGACCCCGCGGGCACCAGCGGGCTGCTTGCCGAGTCGTTTTGCGCCGCCATGAGAGGAGACATCGAGTCCGACACCTTCGACGCACTGGTTATCAGGGAAGGAATCGGCTGGCGCCAGACAGCCATCCTGCGCGGCTATGCGAAATACCTGCAGCAGCTCGGAACCACCAACTCCTACGGCTTCATGGCGGACACCCTGCGGACGAATGTCCGGGCCACGCGCGCACTCCTTGCACTGTTCGAGGCAAAGTTCGATCCGGATCTCGACCAGCCAACCCGCCTCGATGGCATGGACTCGGCCAGAAGTGAGCTGACGGCTGCCATCGACGCCGTGCCCGTCCTGGACGCCGACCGTCTGCTGCGGTCCTTCGCGAGTCTTGTCGAGGCGACCCTGCGCACCAATTACTTCCTGAACAAGCCCTACCTCAGCTTCAAGCTCAACCTCTCCGGCGTCCCGGCCGCACCTGCCCCGCGGCCAAAATACGAAATCTGGGTCTATTCGCCCCGGGTTGAGGGGGTGCATCTGCGCTTTGGCGCCCTTGCCCGCGGCGGGCTTCGCTGGTCCGACCGCCGGGAGGACTTCCGGACGGAGATCCTGGGACTCGTCAAAGCGCAGACCGTCAAGAACGCTGTGATCGTGCCAACGGGCGCCAAGGGTGGTTTCTATCCGAAGCAGCTGCCCGACGCCGCCACCGACCGGGCGGCCTGGCTGGCGGAGGGTCAGGAGAGCTACCGGATCTTCATCCGCGGCATGCTGGACATCACCGACAATCTGCTCACATCCCCCGACGGCGCCCACGGGTCCACCGAGCTGGTTGTGCCGCCCGAGCGGGTGGTCCGGCACGATGGCGATGACTACTACCTGGTTGTTGCCGCGGACAAGGGGACGGCCGCGTTCTCGGACATCGCCAATGCCTTGGCTTTGGAGTACGGATTCTGGCTCGGCGACGCCTTCGCCTCGGGCGGCTCGGTGGGCTATGACCACAAGCAGATGGGCATCACGGCACGCGGGGCCTGGGAGTCGGTCCGGCATCATTTCCGCGAACTGCTCATCGATTCCGCGGCCGAGGACTTCACGGTAGTGGGCATTGGCGACATGAGCGGTGACGTGTTCGGCAACGGCATGCTGCTGTCCCGCCACATCCTGCTAGTGGCGGCGTTCGACCACCGGCACATCTTCCTCGATCCAACCCCCGATCCGGCCGCCTCCTATGCGGAGCGGCAGCGGCTGTTCGGGCTTTCCCGTTCCTCCTGGGCCGACTACGACGTCTCGAAAATCAGCGCGGGCGGCGGCGTGTTCTCCCGGCTGGAAAAGTCGATCGAGATCACCGAAGCGGTGCGCCTTGCCCTGGGGCTGGAGCCGGGAACGACGGCGATGAGCCCACCGGAGCTGCTCAAGGCCGTCCTCCTGGCACCTGTGGACCTGCTCTACAACGGCGGCATCGGCACGTACGTCAAGGCCTCCACCGAGACCCACGCGGACGTGGGAGACAAGGCCAACGATCCCATCCGTGTCAACGCCGTCCAGCTGAGGACCAGGATCATCGCCGAGGGCGGCAACCTTGGCATCACCCAGCGGGGCAGAGTGGAAGCGGCGCTGGGCGGGGTCCTGCTGAACACCGATGCGATCGACAACTCCGCCGGCGTGGACTGTTCGGACCACGAAGTGAACATCAAGATCTTCCTCGACCGGATGATCGCCGCGGGAAGGATGTCCTCGGAGGAAAGGACAGGCTTCCTGCACTCCCTGCAGGAGGAAGTCGGACGCTTGGTCCTGAAAACCAATGTGGACCAGAACGTGCTCCTCCTCAACGACCGCCAACTGGTGGGTCAATGGAGCCCGAGCTTCGAGCGCACCATGGACTGGCTGGAGACCGTGACGGACCTGGACAGGAACCTTGAATGCCTGCCCAGCACAGAGCAACTGCACGCCCGCCTGCAGACCGGCGCCGGCCTGACATCTCCGGAGCTTTCCGTGCTGGCCGCGTATGCCAAGATCGAGCTGGCAAGGGAACTCACAATCAGCGGACTCGCCGATGACCCTTGGTTCGCCCGGACGGTACGCGGCTACTTTCCGCGCCAGCTGGCGGAGCGGTTCGGGGAGGAGCTGTCCACGCATCCGCTGCGGCGGCAGATCGTGGCCACTGTTATTGCCAACGACATGATCAACCTGGGGGGCATCGCCTTCGCCTTCAGGGCCATGGAGGAGACCACGGTATCGGCGGCCGCCGTGGCCCGCGGCTTCGTGGTCATGCGCAAGATTTGGGACTTTGGCTCCATCACCCAAGCCCTCGCACAGCTGCCGGCAAGCATCCCCGGCGAGCACGGGTGTGCGGTGGCACTCGACATGCGCCGCCTGCTGGACCGCTCGACCCGGTGGTATGTCACCCACGATTTCCGGGACAAGCCAATCGCCGATGCATTGGCCCGGCTCGAGCCCCCCATGTCGCTTCTGCGCCCAAAGTTCGGCAGCTACCTTCACGGCGTGAATCTGCAGCATGCGCTGATCCGGCTGGCCCACACCGACGCCGTCGGCCTGCCCCATGAACTGGGCGTGCGCGCCTCCGAGATCCTGGTCAGCTACGGTCTTCTAGACATCTCCGCCATATCCGAAGAGCTCCAAGAGCCGGTGGACACCGTGGCCGAAGTGTACTTTGCCGTCTTCGAGCGGATCTCGGCGGTCCCCATTCTTGAACACATCACGGCGCTGCCGCGGGAAACGCACTGGGAGGCCCTCGCACGGGCGGCGCTTAGGGACGACGTGTATTTGGTCCTTGCCGGCATGACGAAGGCTGTTGTGAGGAATACGCCACGCCCCTCCGCCCCCGGAGGCGATCCGGTCGAGCGCATCGTCGCCTGGGAACGCGAAAACATCGAACAACTCGGCAGGATCCAGGAAACCATCCAGGAGGCCATCAAGCCGGGCCCGGTGGACATCGCAGCATTATCCGTTGCGGTCAAGCTGTTGCGGGCCGTGGTCAGCCGCTAGGTAGCACCGCCCCGTTTCCGGTCTCCCCAAGTCCGTCCGCCACAGACAAAAACCGGGGCCCGTTCGCGACACCGCACCACCATGGTGCGGAACGGCGAACGAACCCCGGTTCCTGTTGAAGTGTTGAAGCTACGCCCGGCGCACCTGCACGCCGTCGGACTGCAGGAAAAGCTCCGTCTCGGACGGCCCGGCGGGGACCAACCAGAGCACATTTCCGCTCAGTGAGACTTCTTCGACCTCACCGGCTGCAATGACCTGTGCGTGCTTGACGATTTCGACGCGTTCGCCGACCCGGAGGCCGCTCCAGTCGGAAACCGTAGCTGCGGATGCAAGGCGCCTGGACAGTACCGTGCCGCGTGCTTTCATAGAACTCTTACCCCTTTGTATGTGTTCTTTGCCACAACTTCATTGGTGTGACTTTCCATTTGTACTACAGTTCCCGGGTCCCCGCCTTCCGTGTCGGCCAAAGATTTCGGGGACGCCGGGAATTGTTCAGCCGCCGTGCACTTTATTTCTCTTCAGGCGAGAGTTCCGACGGCGGATTCGGCCGCCGCCCGGACCTTGCCCGACGCCACCAGGACGTCCGCCGCTTCAAGCTCCGGGGACAGGAACCTGTCCGTGCCCGGACCGTCGACGACGTCGCGCAGCGCAGCGATCACGGCCGCGCCCGCAGGACCCGGAGTGAGTTCGCCGCCGGAGAGCTGGGTACGGATGTCCAGGGCACGGGCCGAGGTCACCAGTTCGATCGCCAGGACGCGGCGCAGGTTCTCGACCGCGCGGCGGAGCTTGCGGGCCGCGTGCCAGCCCATGGAAACGTGGTCCTCCTGCATCGCCGAGCTCGGGATCGAGTCCACCGACGCCGGGACGGCCAGCCGCTTGTTGTCCGAAACCAGCCCGGCCTGCGTGTACTGGGCGATCATGAGGCCCGAGTCGACGCCGGGGTCCGAGGCCAGGAAGGCCGGCAGCCCGTGCGAGCGGGCCGGGTCCAGCATCCGGTCGGTCCGGCGCTCGGCGATGGAGCTCAGGTCCGCAACGGCGATCGCGAGGAAGTCCAGCACATAGGCCACCGGGGCGCCGTGGAAGTTTCCGTTGGAGCTGACCCGGCCGTCGGGCAGGACCACCGGGTTGTCGATCGCGGCGGCCAGTTCGCGGGAGGCGACCAGGGCGGCGTGATCAACGGTGTCGCGGACAGCACCGGCCACCTGGGGTGCGCAGCGCAGCGAGTATGCGTCCTGGACCTTGGTGTCGTTGATCCGGTGCGAGGCCACGATCGGCGAGTTGGACAGCACGCGGAGCATGTTGTCGGCGGCGGCGGCCTGGCCCGGGTGCGGGCGCAGCGCTGCGTGCAGCTCGGGCAGGAACACCTGGTCGGTGCCGAGCAGCGCCTCGACGCTGAGCGCCGCGGTGATGTCCGCCGTCGTGAGCAGTTGGCGGATGTCCGCGATGGCCATCAGCAGCATGCCGAGCATGCCCTCGGTGCCGTTGACGAGGGCCAGGCCCTCCTTTTCGGCGAGCGTGACAGGTTCGATCCCGTGTTCGGCGAGGAGCTCCGCGACGGTGCGGCCGCCCTTGGTGCCATAGAGCTCGCCGTCGGGGCCGGTCGCTTCGCCTTCGCCCATCAGGACCAGGGCACAGTGGGACAGCGGCGCGAGATCACCCGAGCAGCCGAGGGAACCGAATTCGCGGACCACCGGGGTGATGCCGGCGTTGAGCACGTCCACCATGGTCTGCAGCACCACCGGGCGGACACCGGTCCGGCCGGAGGCCAGGGTCTTGGCGCGCAGGAACATGATGCCGCGGACCACTTCGCGTTCCACGGCCGGGCCCATGCCGGCGGCGTGGCTGCGGATCAGCGATTTCTGCAGCTGGGTGCGCAGCTCGTTGGGGATGTGCCGGTTGGCCAGCGCCCCGAAGCCGGTGGAGATGCCGTAAGCGGGGACCTCGCTGTGGGCGAGGTCGTCGATGTGGGCGCGGACCTTGGCGACGGCGTCGAGGGCGTCCTGGGCGATGGTCACGTGGGCGTCGTGGCGGGCGACGGCTACGACGTCCTCGGGGGTCACGCCGCTGGAGCCGAGCGTGACGGTGAGCGGTGAGTGGGTGGTGATGGTCATTGAAATCTACCTTGGTCTAATTGTTGGTCCGGCGTCCCCGTCGATTGCTCCGTTGCGGCCCTTTTCAAGGTTCAAAACGGCGTTTTCGGAGCAATCGACGAGGTTTTCGCGGGCTTGGTTAGCGGGACTCTGACATGGGGATGCGGACGCCGCGTTCCTTGGCGACCTCGACGGCGCGGTCGTAGCCGGCGTCGGCGTGGCGGATGACGCCCATGCCGGGGTCGTTGGTCAGGAGGCGTTCGAGTTTCTCCGCCGCGAGGTCGGTGCCGTCGGCGACGGAGACCTGGCCGGCGTGGATGGAGCGGCCGATCCCGACGCCGCCGCCGTGGTGGAGGGAAACCCAGGTGGCGCCGGAGGCGGTGTTGAGCAGGGCGTTGAGCAGCGGCCAGTCGGCGATCGCGTCGGAGCCGTCGGCCATGGCCTCGGTTTCGCGGTACGGGGACGCGACGGAGCCGGAGTCGAGGTGGTCGCGGCCGATCACGATGGGCGCCTTGACCTTGCCCTCCTTGACGAGCTGGTTGAACAGCAGGCCGGCCTTGGCGCGTTCGCCGTAGCCGAGCCAGCAGATGCGGGCCGGCAGGCCCTCGAACTCGACCCGTTCGGCGGCGGCGTCGATCCAGCGGTGCAGGTGCTTGTTCTCGGGGAAGAGCTCCTTGATGGCCTTGTCCGTGACCGCGATGTCCTCAGGATCGCCGGAGAGGGCAACCCAGCGGAACGGGCCCAGGCCCTCGCAGAACAGCGGGCGGATGTAGGCCGGGACGAAGCCGGGGAATTCGAAGGCGCGGCTGTAGCCGCCCTTGCGGGCCTCGTCACGGATGGAGTTGCCGTAGTCGAAGACCTCGGCGCCGGCGTCCTGGAACTCGACCATGGCCTGGACGTGCTTGGCCATCGAGGCCTGGGCCTTCTTGGTGAAGCCTTCCGGATCGGCGGCGGCCTCGCGGTGCCACTCCTCAACCGTGATGCCCTCGGGCAGGTAGCTCAGGGGGTCGTGCGCGGAGGTCTGGTCCGTGACGATGTCCACGGTGAGCTCGCCGGCGTTGTGGCGGCGCAGGATCTCGGGGAAGACTTCGGCGGCGTTGCCGACGTAGCCCACTGACCAGCCGCGGCGCTCTTCCTTGGCTGCCAGGACCTTGGCGATCGCAGCGTCGAGGTCCGTTTCGACCTCGTCGAGGTAGCGCTTGCCGGCCCGACGGCGCAGGCGGGTCTCGTCGACGTCGACGATCAGGCAGGCGCCGTCGTTCAGGGTGACGGCGAGCGGCTGGGCGCCGCCCATGCCGCCGCAGCCGCCGGTGAGGGTCAGGGTGCCGGCGAGGGTGCCGTTTTCGTCACCGGTGAGCTTGCGGGCGATCGCGGCGAAGGTCTCGAAGGTGCCCTGCAGGATGCCCTGGGTGCCGATGTAGATCCAGGACCCGGCGGTCATCTGGCCGTACATCATCAGGCCCTCGGCCTCGAGCCGGCGGAATTCGGGCCAGTTCGCCCAGTCGCCGACGAGGTTGGAGTTGGCCAGCAGCACGCGCGGGGCCCATTCGTTGGTGCGGAAGACGCCGACCGGCTTGCCGGACTGGACCAGCAGGGTCTCGTCCTTCTCCATGGTTTCCAGGGTCCGGGTGATGGCGTCGAATGCGGCCCAGCTGCGGACGGCACGGCCGGTGCCGCCGTAGACCACCAGGTCATCGGGGCGCTCGGCGACCTCGGGGTCGAGGTTGTTCATGAGCATGCGCAGCGGGGCTTCCGTCTGCCAGCTCTTGGCGGTGAGCTCGGTGCCGCGGGCTGCTTTGACCGGGCGGGCACCGGTGGTGAAATCGGCGGGTGCCATGAGGATCTCCTTTGTGGCTGGATGTGTTGCTGGATGGTGTCTGTACTGGATGGTGTCTGTGCTGGGGCGAAATCGGGAGGAATGAGGTTCTGTATCAACTAAAGCCCCTTCACGGCCGTGGAAACAGGCCCATCGCGGGGGTGCTGTCCGGGATTCCAGACCCTTCCCCTCCCCCGTTGCGCTATCAGTTCCGGTTGCCAAAACGGGCGAATGGGAGCCGTAAGTGATAGCGCAACCGGGAGGAGGGGCGGGTGGGGGTGGGTCAGGCGGGGCGGCCGTGGATCCGGACCGAGAGCTCGTCGGCGACCTTCTGGACCCGGGCGGCCAGGACCGGCCACTGGTCCGCGGGCAGCTTGTCCTCGAGGAAGGTCACGGCGACGGCGGCGGTGGGCCACCCCACGTGGTCGGTCACGGCGGCGGCGATCGAGCCGAAACCGGGGGTCACCTCGCCGTGTTCGGTGGCGTAGCCGCGCTGCCGGACCTGGTCCAGATGGGAGGACAGCGCGGAGTACTTCATGATGGGCGATTCGGTTTCGTGCCGGGCAGTGAAGGCGGCAGCGTTCGGGTACAGCGCCCGCACCTGGGACTTCGGCAGCGCGGCAAGAATCGCGCGGCCGCTCGCGGTGAGGTGGCTGGGCAGCCGGACCCCGACGTCGGTCACCAAAGACGGCCGGTTCTTGGCCCGCTCTTCCACGATGTAGAGCACGTCGCGGCCGTGCAGCACAGCCAGATGCGCGCTTTCGCCAATCACGTCCACGAGCGAGGCGAGCATCGGCCGGCCCAGCCGGGACAGCGGCTCCTGCCGCGAATAGGCCGAGCTGAGTTCGAAGGCGCTGATGCCCAGGCCGTAGCGCTGCTCCTCATGCAGATGGAGCACGAAGCCGTTCGCTTCCATCACTCCGAGCAGGTGGTAGACGCTGGAGCGCGGCAGCCCCAGCGCGGTGGCAATGTTCGACGCCGCCATCGGTCCGCGCCGGGAGGCCAGCAGCTTGAGGATGCGCAGGGTGTTCTCGGCGGCAGGGACTTTCGACGTCGCCCTGGTGCCGGCGGCTCGGCGGACCGGGGCGGGAGCCGGTGCCGGCTTGGCCGCCGCGGCGCCGGGCGCGGCAGCGGCAGCGGCAGCGGGAGCGGCAGCGGCAGCGGGCGAATCCGATGCCGCGGGTTGGTGGGTCAGGGTGGTGCTGCTGGCTGGCATGGGTCCTCTTCAAGATCGGGCGGTGTCCGGTATCCCGTACTTAAGAATGCCCCCGCCGGGCGGGTTGCGGTAGGCCATTCAGCCCCACCGGTGTCTGGAATTCCGGACACCTGCAAGGCCGACGTCGGACTTCTCCTAGGGCGACTTCCGAGGCAAGGCAGCAAGCCGCGCGTGCCTGTGGCTGGCGCAGGGGCTTTCAGTCAAATGACAGTGGGGCAATAAATCCAAACAAGTCTCCCCCGGGTGTTCCTTTTGGCCCTTCCCCCGAGCCAAAACACCGGATTACCGTTGAGTCGGCACCACGGCCCGCGGAACCACGGGCGTCAGGGCCGGGATCAGGCGAACAGGCATCGAGGGACTATCGGCGATGGGCTTCACGCAGCGGGTTGAGGACACTGGCGGCGACGACGTCGCGACCGCAGGAGGCAGGGGCGCCAACCTGGGAGAGCTCACCCGTGCAGGCTTCCCCGTCCCGCCCGGATTCGTCATCCTCACTGGCAGCGGCCGGTCCGGTACCTCTACGGCTCCGAATCAGTCTCAGCGACGTTTAGAGACTAGGACCAGGAAGTGACTATGAGTGTTCAACACGAATCCGGCCGCAATGGAGCGGCCACGCTGCGGCGGCACGTCCTTCCGACGGAACTGGGCTCCTGCACGGTGCGGGTCCAGCAGGGCACCGGAAGCCGGTGTCCCGCGCCCGGCACAGCGGATGTCTACCTTCACGGCGCCGCGGGATCCTGGACTTCCTTCCCGCCGTTATTATCCGCGGCGCCAGCCCATGACCGTGTGCTGATTGATCTGCCGGGCTGGGGCGAATCCACGAAGGGTGCCCGGCTGGAGCATTTCAGCATCGAGGCGATGGCACAGGTTGTCACCGAAGTTTTGAACTCGCTCGGCTACCGGCGGTGGAACCTGGTGGGCCACTCCATGGGAGGCTTCCTGGCATTGCACATTGCCGCGGCCTGGCCGGAGAGGACGGCCAGCGTCGCCACCATTTCGGCCACTACATTCGGCGTGTCCGAGGCGGCCCGGCGGCCTCTGCACAGCCTTTCAAGCTTCCCGACGTTTGTCGGCCTGCTGCTGCTCATGCGCTCCATGGCGGCCCTGGGCCCGGCGGGGCCGGCGCTGGTCCGTGCAGTCGGCAGCACACCCGTGACGGGACTGGTATTGTCCCCCTTCTTCGCAGAACCCGCAACCATCCCGGCGGGCGTGCTTCGCGGGCTCGGCGACGACGCCCGGCCGGCCAGCTTCTCCGCAGCAGTCCGGGCCGCGGCGCACTACGACTTTGGCCAGTGGCGCGGCATCAGCTGCCCGGTACTCGCGACGCGCGGGGACAGCGATTTGTTCACGCCTCCTTCTGACCTGAACCGGCTGGCCGAAATAGTCCCGCACGCCCAGCTCGTCACGATCCCGCGTTGCGGACACTTCGCCAATATCGAGCGGCCCGAGTACCTGCAACGGCTGCTCGATGACCTGCGGTCGCCATGAAGTGTCCGCTAAAGATGAATGCCCTGGGCCCGGGAGGGTTCCGCGGAGGAAGGTAGCGAAGGCATGGTTGCAGCGTTGTCGGGCAAGGTCGCCTTGGTAGCAGGGGCCACGCGCGGCGCGGGCCGCGGCACCGCCGTCGCCCTCGGCGAGGCGGAAGCGGTGGTGTACTGCACCGGCCGCACGACCTCCAGCCACCGCTCCGACTACAACCGGCCCGAGACGATCGATGAGACGGCCGGCCTCGTCAGCGCCGCGGGCGGCACCGGGATCGCCGTCGCGGTCGACCATCTCGTACCGTCCGAGGTCGAAGCCCTGGTCCAAAGGATCGACGAGGAACAAGGCCGGCTGGATATCCTGGTCAACGACATCTGGGGTGGCGAGGACTTCATTGAATGGAACACGCCGCTCTGGGCGCACAATCTGGACGCCGGGCTGCAGATGCTCCACCTTGGCCTCGACACCCACCTCATCACCAGCCACTTCGCGCTCCCGCTGCTCGCCCGCCGCCCCGGCGGCCTGGTGGTGGAGATGACCGACGGCACCGGCGAGTACAACGCGCGGCACTACCGGGTGTCGGTGTTTTACGATCTCGTCAAGACCGCGGTGCTCCGCCTGGCGTTCAGCCAGGCCGAGGAGCTGAAGTTGTCCGGGTGCACGGCGCTGGCACTGACGCCCGGCTGGATGCGCTCCGAGATGATGCTCGAACACTTCGGCGTCACCGAGGCGAACTGGCGGGAAGCCGCCAGCACGCAACCGCATTTTGCCGCGATCTCGGAAAGCCCGCTGTTCGTCGGGCGCGCGGTCGCGGCCCTGGCGGCGGACCCCAACGTGCTCAGCCGCACGGGCGGCTCATATTCCTCCGGAGCGCTGGCGCGCGAGTACGGTTTCACCGACACCGACGGCTCGCAGCCGGACTGCTGGAGATACCTCGTCGAAGTCCAGGAAGCGGGACTCGACGCCGATGCCGCCGGCTACCGCTGACCGCTGAGTCCTGGCCCACACCCTCGTGCGCCGGCGGCAGCCAGCCCGGGCACAGCGCGGGCGGACAAGGCCCCACCCCGGCGGAAGGACTACGATCTGGAACATGAAGCAGACGTGGGAACCATCCCAGGACGGCGTCCTGGTTCTTCCGTCCGGCCGAAGCGTCCGCGGCCGGGGACTGCACTACGCGCTGCCCGAGGGCCCGCTGCCTGATTTCGGCCTCTACCTGCTGGGCAAACAGCCGCCCCGGGTGGAGTGGGAGTCCAGATGGTTGCTGTGGCCCGACCTGCGGCTGCCGGCCGACGAGCATGACGCCTTCGACGCATTCCGCGAGGCCTGGCGCCGGGCGGCGGCCGAGCGGGTTGAAGTGGCCTGCTGGCGCGGCATCGGCAGGACCGGAACCGCACTGGCCTGCATCGCCATCCTGGACGGAGTCCCGCCCGCCCAGGCGGTGTCCTACGTCAGGCGCAAGTACCGGCGTCGGACGGTGGAGACTCCGGGGCAGCGGCGGTACGTCGCCCGCTTTCACGCGGACACGCCGTAGGCCGGCTCAGTAGGCCAGGTCAAACAGTGACGACGGCCTTGCCGCGGAGGTGGCCATCGCGCAGGTCCCGGATTGCCGCCGGAGCGTCCGCCAGGGCATAGCACTTGCCGATAACCGGGGTCACCGCGCCCGCCTCGATGAGCCCGGTCAGGAACCGGAGGTCCTCCGCGCGCTCTGCGGACATGACGCCCGTGAGCCGCTGGCCGACAAACACGGAGAGCAGAGCCGCGCCGAGCGAGCGTCCAATGCCTCCGGCCAGCCGCCCTCCGCCTTCCCCGCCGACGATCGCGAGCGTTCCCTTCGGCTTGAGCGCCCGCCGGAGGACGGCGACCGGGCGGTTGCCGGCGGTGTCGACAATGAGGTCGAACTGCCTGGCCCCGTCCGCGAAGTCGTCATGTTTGTAGTCGATGACATGGTCCGCGCCGATCGAGCGGACCAGATCGGTTTTCGCAGTACTGCACACCCCCGTCACCTGCGCCCCGAACGCCTTGGCGAGCTGCACCGCATACGCGCCGACACCGCCGGCCGCGCCGATGACGAGGACCTCCTGCCCGGCCTGGACCCTGCCGGCGTCCCGGAGCGCCTGGAGGGCCGTGACGGCGGAGATCGGGACGGCGGCGGCCTGCTCGAAGCTGAGGTTCTTGGGCTTCAGCGCGAGCCGGGCTTCCTTTGCGCACGCGTATTCGGCGAAGGATCCCTCGCAGGTGCCGTACACCTCATCCCCCGCGCGAAAGCCGACGACGTTCCGGCCGACAGCCTCCACCTGGCCCGCCACGGCCCGGCCCCGGATGCGGGTCTTCGGTTTCCTCAGCCCGTAGCCGACCGCACGGGTCAGGTACGGAAGCCCCGTCATGAGGTGCCAGACGCCCTGGTCGACGCCGGCGGCCCGTACCCGGATCAGCACGTCGTCATCGCCGGGCACGGGGGCTTCGGTCTCGCGCAGTTCCAGCACTTCAACGGAACCGTAAACATCCTGAACGATCGCTTTCATGGTGTTTCTCCTTCAAAGTCGGGGTATTGGAAGACGTCATCGAGCGGAACTTTGAGAACGTGGGCGATCTGGAACGCCAGTTCAAGCGACGGCGAGTAGCGGCCTTGTTCAATCGCGATGACCGTCTGGCGGGTCACACCGATACGTTCGGCGAGCTCCGCCTGGGTCAGCTCGCCGCTTTCGAAGCGCAGGCGCCGGATGGAGTTGGTGACCCGGGTCGGCTTCACCACGGCTGGAAGCCCTTGCGGTAGGCGACCACCTTGGCCACGGATCCCAGGATTGCCGAAAGGACGAAGGCCAGGTAGATGACGTTGGCGATCCAGAAGTGGTCGAGCTCGGCCATGGCCAGGAGGAGCGCCGTCACGGCCCCGACGACGAGGAAGGACTGGCCGATGTACTCGCCGAAGCGGTAGATCTCCTTGTCCCGCTGGTCTTTCATGCCGGCGTCCTTGGCGGACAGGGCCCGGATCACCAGGTGGAGCACGATCGAGAGGCCGATCGAAGCGCCGACCGTCCACAGCAGCGGCGCCACGTACGGCACTTCTGTGAGCGGCATAGTGCCGGCCAGACCAAAAACGACGGCGAGGTACGCGGTGTAGGTTGCGGCCGCAAGCACCCCCATGATCCAGGCGCTCTTCTCTTCAAATGACATCTGCCGCTCCCGCGCAACCAAATCGATGTAAAACAAACCTGACATCCCAAAAGTAAAGAAAACCTGACATGGTGTCAAGAGTTTTCGACTCGCTTTAGGTTTGGGTCCGACGGCGGCGGCGACCGTGCCGCCCGCGATCCGACCGCGCTTGGTCCCCGCGCGGAGTTTCCCCACCTTTGCCACCACGACGCCGGCACGCGCCGCCATCGCGGGACCACACGCCGCAAGGCCCCGCCAAAGGTGGGGAATCCCGGCGGCGGGGACGCCGCACAGTCTGAAATCAAAGACACGAAGTACCCGTGAGACTCATCACAGCAAGGCCGGACATGGTCTGCTGGATAGCGATCCCCCTCCCAATGACGAGAAGGTATTCGCATGCAACAAGCCCAAACCGCCACGAAGCCGGCACCTGACGAAGCAGGCACCGGCAGCGCCGTCACCACCGTCGGCGCAGCCGTTGACTCCGTACTCAGCCGGGGACTCAACGTCCGCCACATCCGCTTCATGGCGCTGGGATCGGCGATCGGCACGGGGCTTTTCTACGGCTCCGCCTCCGCCATCCAGAAGGCCGGGCCCGCCGTCTTGCTTGCCTACATGATCGGCGGCGCCGCAGTCTTCATGGTGATGCGGGCCCTGGGCGAAATGGCGGTGCGGCACCCGGTATCCGGGTCCTTCGGCCAGTACGCGAGCCGTTACCTGGGGCCGCTGGCCGGGTTCGTGACCGGCTGGACCTATGTCTTCGAGATGGCGATCGTGGCCATCGCGGATGTCACGGCCTTCAGCATCTACATGGGATTCTGGTTCCCCGACGTGGAGCGCTGGGTCTGGATCCTGGCCATCATCTTCTTCCTGGCGGCCCTGAACCTGCTCAGCGTCAAGGTGTTCGGTGAGCTGGAATTCTGGTTCTCCCTGATCAAGGTTGCGGCCATCATCGCCATGATCGCGGGTGGGGCGGCGATCATCGTCTTCGGTTTCCAGGCCGGCGGCGCCACCGTGGCGCCCGGGCTTGGCAACCTCGTGGACCACGGGGGCGTGTTCCCCAACGGGTTCGAAGGGCTCCTGGCCTCCTTCGCCGTCGTGATGTTCGCGTTCGGCGGCATAGAAACCCTCGGCATCACCGCCGGTGAAGCCGCCGACCCGAAAAAGGTCATCCCCAAGGCAGTCAACACCGTTCCCGTCCGGGTCCTGCTGTTCTATGTGCTGACCCTCGGCGTGCTGATGAGCCTGTTCCCGTGGGATGAAATTGGCAGCAACGGCAGCCCCTTCGTGCAGATCTTCAGCGGTCTGGGCATCCCGGCAGCGCCCCACATCCTCAACGCCGTCGTGATCACGGCGGCGCTCTCGGCAGTCAACAGCGACATCTTCGGCGCCGGCCGGATCCTCTTCGGCCTTGCCCGGCAGGGCCACGCCCCGGCGAGCTTCGGCAAGGTCTCCCGTCACGGGGTGCCGTGGATGACCGTGGTGATGATGACCGGCATCCTGCTGGTGGGAGTGGTCCTGAACGCCGTGATCCCGGAGGACGTCTTCCTGCTGATCGCCTCGATCGCCACCTTCGCCACCGTGTGGGTCTGGGCCATGATCCTGGCCTCCCATGTCGCCATGAAACGCGAGATCGCCCGCAAGTCCCTGCCGGCGTCGGAGTTCCCCTCACCGTGGTGGCCCGCCGCCTCCGTGCTGACCATCGCGTTCATGGCCCTCGTGATCGTGATTCTGGGCGTCTTCGAGGACACGCGCGTGGCGCTGTACGTGGGCGCCGTCTGGCTCGGCGTCCTGGTACTCGCCTACCGGCTCTGGGTCCGCGGCCACGGCCGGGCGCGGGCGGAACTCGTGGATGAAACGGCCCAGCTCCCGCAGGTTCCCGCCGGGCGGTAAACGGCGCCTCCCCCTCAGGGGCCGCTCCCGGGAGTGGCCCCGCGGGGTTAAGATCAGGCATGGTCCCCGTGCCCAACGTCCTCGCCTTTGCCCTCGCCTCCCTCGTGCTCATCGCCGTCCCGGGGCCCAGCGTGCTGTTCGTGATCGGACGGACCCTGGCCCTGGGACGCAGGGGCGGGCTGTTGAGCGTCCTGGGGAACGCTGCCGGCGAGGTGGTGCAGATCGCCGCCGTGGCCCTGGGCGTCGGCGTGGTGCTGGCCCAGTCCGTGCTGCTGTTCAGCGTGGTGAAATTCGCGGGCGCCGCCTATCTTGTCTACCTCGGGATCCAGGCGATCCGGCACCGGGGCGGCGGACCGGCGACGGCATCGTCCTCGAACCCGTCCTCGACCGCCCGCGTGCTCCGGGAGGGCTTCATCGTGGGTGCGACCAACCCCAAGTCGATTGTGTTCTTCGTGGCCGTGCTTCCGCAGTTCGTGGACTACTCCGCCGGCGCGATTCCGGTGCAGCTCGGAACCCTGGGGGCCATCTTCTTGCTGATTGCCCTGGTCTCAGACAGCACGTGGTCCCTCGCGGCGGGAACGGCCCGGCACTGGTTTGCCCGCTCGCCCCGGCGGATCGCCGCGCTCAGCACCACCGGCGGCGTGATGATGATCGGCCTGGGCGGCACGCTCGCGCTCGTGGGCAACTCTGCGGAGTTCCAGCCGGGCAATTAGCCGGGCAACCCGGCCGGCAAGCGAGCCGCAACCCAGCCGTGCCGGCGACCGGCTACCGCGCGGACCAGCCGCCGTCCATCGTGTAGCTGGCGCCGGTGACCATGCCGGCGTCGTCCGATGCCAGCCACGCCACGAGGGACGCCACTTCCTCGGGTTCCACCAGCCGCTTGACCGCCGATTCGGTCAGCATGATCTTTGCGAGGACCTCGGACTCCGGAATGCCGTGCACCTTGGCCTGGTCCGCGATCTGCGACTCCACCAGGGGTGTCCGGACGTAGCCGGGGTTGATGCAGTTGGACGTGACTCCGTGCGCCCCGCCTTCGAGTGCCGTCACCTTACTCAGGCCTTCCAGTCCGTGCTTGGCCGAAACATAGGCGCTCTTGAACGGCGAGGCCCGCAGCCCGTGCACGGAGGACAGGTTGATGATCCGGCCGAAGTTGTTGGCGTACATGTGCGGCAGCGCGGCCCGGATCAGCAGGAACGGCGCCTCGAGCATGAGGGTGATGATGCGGCGGAAGTCGGCCGGATCGAACTCCTCGATGGGGCTGATGCGCTGGATTCCGGCGTTGTTCACCAGGATGTCGCAGTCCAGGCTGAGCGTCTGGAGGGATTCAACGTCAAGTAGGTTGACGGCCCACACAGTGCCGCCGACCTCGTCGGCGAGTGCTGCGGCGGCGGACTCGTCCACGTCCGCGATCACCACTTTGGCCCCGCGTGCCGCCAGGGCGCGGACGCTGGCTGCGCCGATCCCGCCGGCGCCGCCGGTGACCAGGGCCTTGCGTCCGTTCAGCGTGTTTTCCATAACTCAGCCTTCCATATCTAAAGATTCGATGAGGCGGCCGGCTCCAGCGTGGCTGGAGCCGGCCCAAACTCAAGCGGCCCAGTTACTCAAGCAGCCCAGTAACGCAAGCGGCCCAGTAACGCAAGCAGCTCAGCGCATGGCTGCTACGGGCAGGCCTTCGCGTTCGGCGTCGGCCCGGTCCACGTCCTCCAGTGCGATGCCCTTGGTTTCCTTCAGGCTAAGCACTGCCACGGTGGTGATGGCGCAGGCGACCACCAGGTAGATCGCGGTGGGCAGCCACGAGCCGGTGTCCTTGAGCCACTGGGTGGCCAGGAGCGGCGCCAGCGAACCGGCGAAGATCGAGGTGACCTGCGAGCCCAGGGAGACCCCGGCATAGCGCATCCTGGTCGGGAAAAGCTCCGACATCAGGGCCGGCTGGCCGGCATACATGAAGGCGTGCAGGCACAGGCCGATCGTGACGGCCAGGACGATGATCACCGGATTGCGGGTATCGAACATCGGGAAGGCGAAGAACGGCCAGGTGGCGCCGGCGATGGCCCCGACAAGGTAGACCGGCTTCCGGCCCCAGCTGTCCACGAGGCGCCCGACCTGCGGGATGACCAGGAAGTGGATGACGTGGGCGATCAGCAGGGCCAGCAGCAGCGAGGAGGTGTCGTACTTGTGCACGGACTTCAGGTAGACGATCGCGAAGCTGACCACGAGGTAGTACATGATGTTTTCCGCGAACCGGAGGCCCATGGCCTGCAGGATGCCCTTGGGGTATTTGCGGATGACTTCACGGACGCCGTAGCTGACAGACTGCTCTTCCTCCAGCTGGGCCTTGGCCTCGAGGAAGATGGGCGATTCGGAGACGTGGGTGCGGATGTAGTAACCGACGAACACGATCACGGCGGAGAGCCAGAACGCCACACGCCAGCCCCAGCTGAGGAAGTCGGCGGCGCTGAGCACGTTGGACATGATGAACAGGACCAGGGTGGCCAGCAGGTTGCCCACGGGAACGGCGGCCTGGGGCCAGCTGGACCAGAAGCCGCGGGACTTGTTGGGGCTGTGCTCGGCGACGAGCAGAACAGCGCCGCCCCATTCGCCGCCGAGGGCGAAGCCCTGGATGAAGCGCAGGAAGACCAGCAGCGCCGGGGCCAGGTAGCCGATGGAGGCGAAGCCCGGGAGGCAGCCCATCAGGAAGGTGGAGACACCGATGATGATGATGGTCAGCTGCAGGGTGGGCTTGCGGCCGAGCTTGTCGCCGATCTGGCCGAAGACAATGCCGCCCAGCGGGCGGGCCACGAAACCGACGGCGTAGGTCAGGAACGCCTGGATGATGCCGTCCAGCTCGTTGCCGGTGGCGGGGAAGAAGTACTTGCCGAACACCAGGGTGGCGGCGGTGGCATAGAGGAAGAATTCGTACCACTCGACGACGGTTCCCACCATCGAAGCTGCGACGATTTTCTTGAGCCCGGAACCCTTGGATG
This sequence comes from Arthrobacter sp. P4_F10, assembly GCF_056401435.1. Taxonomy (NCBI): domain Bacteria; kingdom Bacillati; phylum Actinomycetota; class Actinomycetes; order Micrococcales; family Micrococcaceae; genus Arthrobacter; species Arthrobacter sp. P4_F10. Next base: position 190,895 of record NZ_JBFUJJ010000005.1, on the reverse strand, counting down.
CGGGTGCTGCGGGGGTTGTTGCAGAGCGTTCGTTTACGCTCATCTGGTTCTCCTTAGTGTCATCGGTGACACGCGCTGTGACGCACAGCACTGAAATGGCTCCATTGAGTATTGCCGCACATTTACGGCGATTCAATGGCCAAACTGGCACCCGGCATGTGCAGAATTGCAGATATGAACGCCAATCCCGATGACCTGTTGGTCCTGCTCGCGGTGTCCCGTTCGGCGAAATTTACGACGGCGGCCCAGACTCTCGGACTGAACCACACCACCGTCTCCCGGCGGATCGCTGCGCTGGAGAAGGCGCTGGGCGGCCGCGTGCTCTCGCGCGCGTCCGGCGGCTGGGAGCTCACCGAGCTCGGTGCCGAGGCCGTGCGGGTGGCCGAGCAGGTCGAGAGTGCCGTGCGCACCCTGGAGCAGCCCGGGCACACCCCGGACCCCATCACCGGCGTCGTCCGGATGACCGCGACGGACGGCTTCAGCGCCTACATCGCCGCCCCGGCCGTGGCCCGGCTCCGCCGCGACCATCCCGGCCTCAGCGTGGAGATCATCACCGTGACGCGCCGGGCGCTCCAGCAGCGTTCCGGCCTGGACATCGAAGTGGTGGTCGGCGAGCCGCAGGTGCACCGGGCAGAGGCCGCGCAGCTCGGCGAGTACATGCTGGGAATGTACGCCTCCCGCGGCTATCTGGCCGAGTACGGCACCCCGGCCAACGTGGAGGAACTGACGGCCCACTCGCTGGTCTATTTCGTGGATTCGATGCTGCAGGTGGACGATCTGGACGCCCCGCGTCGGCTGGTGCCCACAATGCGGGACGGGCTGAGCTCCACCAACGTCTTTGTCCACGTGGAGGCCACCCGCGCCGGCGCCGGGATCGGGTTCCTGCCCTGCTTCGCGGCCGACCTGCATCCGGACCTCGTCCGGCTCCTGCCCGAGGAATTCGCGGAGCTGCTCCCCTACTGGATGGTGCTCCGGCCCGATTCGATGCGCCGGCCGGCAGTGGCAGCCCTCGTGCAGGCACTGCGGGAACAGACCGCGGCGCACCGCGATGCCCTGCTGGGGCGGGGAGCCACCACATCGATTGCTCCGTAGGCGCCGTTATGGTGCCGCAAAAAGGGCGTTACGGAGCAGTCGGCGGCTCAGCAAGGGTCTCAGCAGGCGGTTCAGCCGGGGTTGAACGTGCCGGGTCGTGGCGGACGGCGGCGCCTGCCGCGAACGCCCGCACCTTCCCGTCGTTCCAGATGTGGGCCGGCACCGCTCCGCCGAGCAGGCGCCGCGCGAGGCCGGGATCGTCGTCGAACGGGCTGTCGCTGCCGGCCATGATCATGTTGCCGTAACGCCGGCCCTTGAGCATGGCCGGATCCGCGATGATCACGGTGTGGGCAAAGGCGTCGGCGATGGTGGCGGCGTCTTCGCGGGCATTCCTGAGGTCAGGGGCGTCGCCGGAGTTCACCACGTAGATCCCGCCGGGTGCCAAGACGCGCTTGGCGTGCTCGGTGAATTCCCGGGTTGTCAGCGGCCGCGGGGTCAGCGAGCCTGCGAAGACGTCGCGGATGATCAGGTCCCGGGTCTGCGGGGTCAGGCTCTCGGTGACTTCCCGGGCTTCTCCCACGCGCAGGCGCAGCAGCGGGGCCTTGGGCAGGTCAAACCAGCCACGGACGTAGTCGGCGAGCTTGCCGTCCAGCTCCACCACCACCTGGCGGGCGTCCGGATAGGCGGCGTGGAAGTAGCGGGCCAGTGAGCATGCTCCCCCGCCGAGGTGCAGGGCGCGGAGCTTTGGCTTCGAATCGCGCGGCCAGCGCGACTCGACAAGGGCGGCGATCCAGCGCATGTATTCAAAGTCCAGGAACAACGGGTCTGCGAGATCAATGTGCGAGCTCATGACCCCGTTGATGCGCAGGAGCCAGCCGGTGGAATTGTCCTGGTCCGGGATCAGCTCGCAGTCCCCCGTGTCGATGTAGTACACCCCGGCCACAGGACCGGCCGGCCGGGAACCTTTGGGCACTTCCACCACTCCGGGTTCCGCGGTTCCGGTGCTTCGCCCCCTGCCCCGCTTGGCCATCAGCTATCCCCCGCATTGTGCATGTTTCAACCCTAGTTCACCGGCAGTGGTTCACCGGCAGGGGTGCCCCGGACCCCGATCCCCGGCTGGAGTGGCCCCGCGCGGCCGGACGCTGGCCGTCCGCTGGCCGTCCGCGGGACCAAAGCCCCTACCCATTCCCGGATCGCAGGGTTCTACTGGGGCTGCACATACTGCCGGGCGAGGGGGTGCGTCCGCCGAGCCGGGAGGAAAAATGTCGGCACCCGCAGGGCAGCAGGGCGGCATCGTGGCGGTCGGCTACGGCGGGTCCGAGGCCGCCCAACTCGCCGTTCGCTGGGCCGCCGGCTACGCGGCCGCCGCCGGCCTGAACCTCCGGGTGGTCCATGCCTGGGTGTGGCCGGTCTTCACCAAGAACCTGGGCCCTGTCAAAGGCGTGGCCGGCAGCGGGCTGCGGCACTCCGCGGAAGCCATCCTCGCCGAGGGCATCGAACTGGCCCGCGCCACCGCCCTCGAAGCGGCCGGAGCCGCGCCGCCCGGCGTCGAGGGTGCCGTTCCCGATCGTGCCGTTCCCGAAAATGCGACGGAACACGCGGCCCCCGCCGTCGACGGCGTCATGGAGGCCGGGCTCCCGGCACCGGTGCTGCGCGACGCTGCCCGGGACGCACGGCTGCTGGTGGTGGGCAGCCGTGGCCTTGGCGCCGTCCTGGGCCAGGTGGCCGGCTCGGTCTGCATCGATCTGGCCGGATCGGCACCCTGCCCGGTGATGGTGATCCGGCGCCCGCGCCGCCCGCATCACCCGGTCGTCGTGGGAGTTGACGCCTCGCCCCGCAGCCCAGCCACCGTGGCCGAGGCCATCGCGCTGGCCGAAGTCCTCGGCGCCCCGCTGCAGCTCGTCCACGTGGATCCGCTCCGGGCCGGGGCACGGGAGGAGCACGGCCGCCATGCCCGGCTCCACGGCCAGGAGCTGCTGGACCGGGCCGTCGCTGAGGCCCGCGGGCTGGCATCCGGCCTGGAGGTTTCCGGGGCCCTGCGCGAGGGCCATGGTGCCAGGGAGCTGCTCGACGCCGCGGACGACGCCGACGTCCTGGTGCTCGGGACCCACAACCCCTCGGCAGGACCGGGGAACACGGTCTCCGCCGTGCTGCACAAGGCGCACTGCAACGTGCTGGTCACCCGCTAGCCGCCGCAAATGTAACCAATTCGGACCTGGGGATGCTGCAGAGAAGGAGGCCGCGGTGCGAGCCTGGCGAGTTGGACTTCCGGGGCCCATGTCCAGCGGTCCCCTCGTCGCCGCCGACTGCCCGGATCCTGTGCCGGGACGCGGAGAGGTCCTGCTGAAAGTGCGCGTCTGCGGTGTGTGCCGCACGGACTTACACCTGGCCGAGGGCGACCTCCGGCCGCGGCACCCCGGGACCATCCCGGGACACGAGGTGGTGGGTGAGGTGATCGGACAGGGACCGGGGGCGGCCAGGTTCGGCCTCGGCGAACGGGTGGGCGTTCCCTGGCTGGGCGGCACCTGCGGCGCCTGCCGGTTCTGCGTGCGCGGCCAGGAAAACCTCTGCCTTTCCCCCACCTTTACCGGCTGGGACCGCGACGGCGGCTACGCCGAGCTCATCACGGTGGCCGAGAACTTCGCCTACCGGATCCCGGAGACGTTCAGCGACGAGGAGGCCGCGCCCCTCCTGTGCGCAGGCATCATCGGCTACCGTGCCCTGAGCCGGGCGGAGCTGCCGATCGGCGGCCGGCTGGGCATCTATGGCTTCGGCGGATCCGCGCATCTGGCAGCACAGATTGCCCTGTACCGGGGTGCCCGCGTCTACGTCATGACCCGGTCCGCGGAGGCGCGCAAGCTGGCCCTGGATCTGGGCGCCACGTTCGCCGGCGGGGCCGAGGAGCAGCCGCCGGATCCGCTGGATGCCGCGATCCTCTTTGCCCCCGCAGGCGGGCTCGTGCCGATTGCGCTGCGCGCCCTGGACCGCGGCGGGACGCTCGCCGTCGCGGGCATCCACCTGAGCGACATCCCGCCCCTGCACTACACCGACGAGCTCTTCCAGGAGCGCCAGCTGCGCAGCGTCACGGCCAACACCAGGGCCGACGGCGAGGAGTTCTTCCGGATCGCCGCCGAGATCCCGCTCCGTCCCACCACCGTGGCCTACCCGTTCGAGGCCGCGGACCAGGCCCTGCGGGACCTCGCGGAGGACCGGATCACGGGGGCGGCCGTGCTGCACATGGAGCCGACCTAGCCCGGGTGGTCCCGCGCCCGCCGCCGTCGAAATCGCCGGAACGGTGCGGGCTCGCCTGACACACAGGGACGTTGCGGCGATCTGGCAGGTATCCGGCGAACTCGCGGCGACGCGGGCGCAAAGAGCGTCGAAGTAGGATTCAGTAGTGAAGGACAGGCCGTCGAAGGCAGAACTTTCGTGAAATTCGTGCTGCGGTATCCGCTCGTCACGGGGACATTCCTTGCGCTGCTGGCGGTGGTGGCCATGTTGGCCGCTGGCCACGAAGGCATAGCCCGGGTCGCCGCGAGCGCCTATGCCCTGACCGTGGCGGCCTACCTCGCCGTCGGGATGGCGCGCCGGCTGGCAGGTGGGCAGTGGGGCATCGACATCCTGGCCGTGACCGCAATCGTCAGCACGGTGCTGGTAGGTGAGTACATCGCCTCGATGATTATCGTCCTCATGCTCGCCGGCGGTACGGCCCTCGAAGACTACGCCGCCGGGCGGGCCAGGGGCGAACTCACCGCGTTGCTCGAACGCGTCCCGCAGACGGCACACCGGGAGCGCAACGGCAGCGCCGCCGCCGGAACCCCCACAGACGGCCAGAACGAGGACGTCGCCGCCACCGACGTCGAGATCGGGGACATCCTGCTGGTCAGGCCCGGCGAGGTGGTCCCGCTGGACGGCGTCCTGCTCTCCGATTCCGGGTCGTTCGATGAATCCTCACTCACAGGGGAAAGCCTGCCGGTGGAACGGTCCGCCGGGGACGGCCTCATGAGCGGGTCGTTGAACGGTGAGGTCGCGGTCCGAATGCGCGTCACGGCACGCGTGGAGGATTCGCAATACAGCAGGATCGTCGCCCTCGTTAAGGAGGCGGCGGATAGCAAGGCTCCCATGGTCCGGCTGGCCGACCGCTATGCCGTTCCGTTCACCGCCCTCGCGTACGTTCTCGGCGCCGTGGGCTGGATCGTCAGCGGCAGCCCGGAACGATTCGCCGAGGTCCTCGTTGTGGCCACCCCGTGCCCCCTGCTGATCGCCGCGCCGGTGGCGTTCCTCGGCGGGATGAGCCGCGCCGCGCGCTCCGGCATCATCGTCAAGTACGCCGGAGTGCTCGAACAGCTAAGCCGGATCAAGACGGCCGCCTTCGACAAGACTGGAACCCTCACGTACGGCCGCCCGGCCCTGGTCGGCATCCGGACCGCCGGGAGCCGCACGGCCGACGAGGTCCTCCAGTTGGCGGCGTCCGCTGAACAGTATTCTTCGCACGTCCTGGCCGCATCGGTGATGGACGCGGCCAGGAACCGCGGGATGGCCTTCTCGTCCGCCACCGAGGCCACGGAAGTCGCCACCCACGGGGTGCGGGCCCGGTTCAACGGCCGGGACGTCGTGGTGGGCAAGCCGGCGTTCGTGGCGGAGTGGGCATCCGGCGTGACGGAGGCGAAGCTCACCAGCGGCGAGCTCGCCATTTACGTCGGTGCCGGCGGCGAATTCGTGGGCTCGCTCGTGATGAGCGATCCCATCCGCAAAGAGGCCCGCCGCACCCTCGGCGAGCTCAAGGCGCTGGGCGTGGGCCGGACGGTCATGCTGACCGGCGACGCGCTCGCCACGGCCCGGCACATCGCGGAGGAGGCCGGGCTCTCAGACATCCGCGCCGAGTGCCTCCCGCCGGACAAGGTCGAGGCCGTCAAATCGCTGCCGGACCGTCCGGTCATGATGGTCGGCGACGGCGTCAACGATGCCCCGGTCCTGGCGGTCGCCGACGTCGGAATCGCCATGGGCGCCCGCGGCTCGACGGCGGCCGGCGAATCCGCCGACGTCGTGATCATCCTCGACGACCTCTCCAAGGTGGCGTCGGCCGTCCGGATCGGACGGCGCACCGTGCAGGTGGCCCTGCAGAGCATCTGGATCGGCATCGGGCTGAGCGTGGTCCTCATGCTGGCCGCCGCCGCGGGGTACGTGCCGGCCATCGCCGGCGCACTGACCCAGGAACTGGTGGATCTCGCCACGATCCTGAACGCCCTGCGCGCCCTCGGCCCCGGCCGCCGTCGAAATCGCCGGAAAGCTGCGGGTTCGCCGGGACGTTACGGCGATGTGGCCGGTATCCGGCGAACTCGCGGCTACCGGGACACTGGAGCTAGTCGTTGGCGGCGCTGATCCCGAACTGGCTCTTCAGCCGCACGCGGGCGCCGCGCTCAACCAGCGTGGGTATGTATGTCCTGATCCGGCCTTCGTTCAGGGCGTCGAATTCCTCGCCTACAATCCCGGCGATGTGCATCCGCGGAACGTGCGGAAACCGGGCGGCTAGGCGGTCGACAACCTGATCAATGCTGGGTTCTTTCGCATCGTCAGTCACTCCTTCAGTGTGGGGCGGTGCGGTCCCGGCGTCAACGAAATCCTCAGCCGGCAGGCGGAGGCAGCAACTGGCCCAGGCTCCGCAGGTACGTGCCAAAGCCGTGCGGTGCCCGGGCGTGGGTCCGGCCGGAGGTCAGGACCCGGGTGCTGTCCGTCGCCGTGACCGTAAAGGCGCGGCTGCGGAGGCTGTGCACCAGGGTCCGGTCTTCTTCGGACGTGACCCGCGCGAACCCGCCGGCGGTTAGGTAGGCCGAGGCCCGGACCCCGAAATTCGCGCCGTAGATGTGGGGATGGTCCTCGTGGAAGGGGTGACGTTCGCGCCAGCGCCGGAGCAGCTCAGGGTCCATCCCGGCGGGGTCCGGTTCCACGGATCCAAGCACAGCATCGGCCCCGGCTTCGGCGAACTCTAGCTGGCGCACCAGCCAGTTCTCCGGCACCCGGGAATCGGCGTCGGTGTTGGCCAGCCAGGTCCGGCCTGCCCAGGGCGGCGGCGTCCAACGCTCGCCGGGCGGCCGCCGCCGTGGCACGCCGATGCCGGAGGCCCGGACGCCCGCGGACCGGCTGGCGCCGGCGCTGCGGTAGCTGACCTCCAGCGCGCTGATACGCGGGTCCGTGGCAGCGTAGGCAGCGGTGATGGCGGCGGAGCCATCCGTACAGCTATCCAGCACCACGGTCACGCGGGTGTCGACGTCGGGCCGGACCTTCTGCAGGGCGTCCGCGGACCGCTGAACGGCCTGCAGTGCCTGCCCAAGGTGGTCTTCTTCGTCGTGCGCGGGCATGACGACGGCGACCCGGTCGATGCGGTGCCCGCGCGGCAACGGCAACGCCGCCATCCGGGTCACCCCGTCCGTTCGGGGGCGCGGTCCGGCTCAGTGTGAGGCGCGGTGTCCGGGGCGGTGCCCGGCTCGGTGTGAGTCGCGGTGTCCGGTGCGGTGTCCGGTGCGGTGTCCGGTGCGAGGAACACTTCGAGGACGAAGTCGCGTTCCTTGTAGATCCCGCCGCCGGTACAGCCCAGGTGCCGCCGGGCCGCTGCGTGGACCGAGTCGCCGTCGAGTTCCCAGCCGGAAACGGGGTGCCGCCAGTGGCACAGCGCGAGGGTCCCGCCAGGCATGAGAGAGCCCTCAATCCGGTCGAACAGTCCGGCGAGCTCTGCCGGCGAGAGGTAGTAACCCACCTCTGAGACCACGATCAGATCGAATGATCCGTCCGGCCACTCGTGCGGGACTGTCAGGTGCCGCGTCGTTGCCGCGGGCAGGTGGGCGAGCCGCCGGGCGGCGCGGTCCAGGGCGGTGCCGCTGGCGTCAACGGCGAGGAAGCTTCCGCACCGCGGCGCGAGCTCCGCGCTCAGGGTCCCGATCGAGCAGCCGATCTCCAGCCCGGCCGTGTAGCTGTCGCCCGGCAGCGCGGCCAGCGTGAGGGAACGCTTTCGCTGCTCGTACCAGCTCGAGGTGTACTGCCAGGGATCCTCGTCCCTGGCGTGGACCGCATCGAAGAGCCGCTCCGCGTCCCCCGCGGCGTAGGGGCGTGCGGATCCGCCCTCGGCCGGGGCTTTCGCCTCAGCGCCGGATCCGCCTTCGGCCGGGCCGTCCGCCGGATGCCAGGCAAATGTCTCCCAGGTCCGCTCAAAGTGCGCCAGGAAGTCCGGAGGCAGGAGCACCTCGTCGCCCGGCAGCCCGGAGAGCGGCTGCACCTGGGACGTATGCGCCGCCATGGCGGCAGCCTTGGCCTGCAGCTCTGCCGGGCGCAGCGGCAGCCGGAACCAGCCCCGCCATGCCCCGCCGGCCGGGTCTTCCGGTCCATCTGGTGCCGCCCACAGCCAGTACCAGATAGGGTATTCGAGCAAAGCGTAGCCCGCCGCGGCGCTGAGCTCTGCGGCAACGGATCCGAGGACGTCGTGGTCGGAGTGAGCGTCGGAGCGGTACGGCGCCACGAGAACTGTCTTGTCGGCGGTGCGCCCGCACGCGGCCGACGCCTCGCGGACCGCGGCCCGGATCTGCTCCCGGTGCCCGGCGAGTTGTCCGTCGGGCAGGCCAAGGCACTGCCAGTTCCGGTCCCCACCGCCGCCCCCGGAAAGGCGTTCCAGGGCGTCACCGAACTCCTGCAGCCGGACCGCGGCGAGCTGTTCCGGCGTCGTCGTTGGCGAGCCGGGATGCGATCCTTCCCCTGCCGTGCACAGCAGCACGCGGACCGTGGCGCCGACGGCGTGCAGCCGGGCCAGCAACCCGCCGGCCCCGAGCGATTCGTCGTCCGGGTGCGCGGCCAGGACAATGAAGGCCCGGCCGGCGAGTGCAGCGTCATCCAGCGGCAGTTCCGGCAGCCCGGCGGCACGGCTGCCGGCCCACGCGGCCTCGCTGGTCCCGGCATCGTTGTGGGTGAAATTCACCATGGGTTGCTTCCTGTCAGCGTCAGGGTGCCCAGTTGCGCGTCGTCGCGCATGGCGTGGTGCTGGCGGATGTACAGGGCGAGATCGGCCATCCGTTTTCCGTAGCGCTCGTCGAAGGCGAGCGGGGCCGGCCCCAGATTTTGGCTCACGAGCGTCTGGACGCGTTCGACGGCGGCGGCCACGCTTCCCCGCACGCGCAGGGCTTCCTTCCACGCGCCGCGGTCCGAGAGCTCCCCGGCGTCGATCCTCGCGGCCGTTCCGGCCAAGTAGGCGGTCAGGGCGGCAAGCGTCCGGTCAATCTCGCCGAGATGGGCCAGGGCTATCTGGTCCGGCTCCCGTCCGCCGTCGGCTGCTTGCTGCAAGGAGGCGGTGAAGCTGCGCGCCACCGCGACGGCGCCGCCCAGCCAGCAGGCGGCCACGCCCATGCCGCCCCAGGCGAAGCCCGGGCGCCGGTAATACCAGCCGGCGCCGCCGAGGGGCACGGCGGGGACGGCCTCGAAGTGGACGGTGCCGCTGGGAATCTCGCGCAAGCCCCGGCTGGTCCACTCCGGATTCGCGAAGCTCACGCCGTGCGCGTGGAGGTCGACGGCGAAGGCCGCCCGGTCCCCGTTCTCCAGATGGGCCGTCAGCACGGCATGGTCCAGCTGCGCGGCGAGCGAGCACCAGGGCTTGGACCCTTGGAGGATCCACCCGCCGGCGGATTCCTTGGCCTCAAGCCGCAGGGCGGGCGCCTCGGCGGCGAACACCCCCCAGGTCCCCTCGAACTCGGCGCCGTCGGGATTCGGGAAGTCGCCGCCGTCCTGTGCCGCCTTGCCTGCGGCCTGGGCGAGGATCGCCACGGCGTCCAGTTGCGGTTCCAGCACGCGTCCGGCAGCGACGTCGACGGCGGTCACGGAGGCCAGAATCTCCCACAGGAACGCGGTCCGGCCGTCCCCGGGCTTCGGCGCCGTCGCCGCTGCCGCCTTGGCCAGGTCCAGCAGCGCCGGGACATCGCCGACGGCGGCGTGTGCCTCGGACAGCAGGGGGCTGAGCGCGTCCAGGGCGGCGGCCGCGGAGCTGATCCTGACAGGTAGGGGGTAGTGGGCGGTGGGGATCCCGTTCATTGCGACTGCCTGTGTTCCTTCGGACTGGGCGGATTCGGGCTGTGCGGAAGGCGTGTGGGCTGGCTACGTGGCTGGAGTCCTGCGCGTCCGCGGCCGCGCCGCCATCGCTGGCGCCGTCGACAAGCAATCTAAGCATACTTAGCACTTGTTGCTGGCCGGCCGGCCCCACGCATGCGATGCCACCGGCGCTCGTGCGCCCTGGCGGACAACCTCCTGCACCTAGCGGACGATCGCGAGGGCGAAGCCGTCCCAGCCTTTCGAACCCACGGTCTGCATGACGGTGCCGTCCAACCGCGGGTCATCGCCCAGCATCTGGAGCGTGCTGATGATTCCGGGGGCGTTCACCGGGTCCATCGACGCGTCCAGCACGGCGCCTTCCCACACGACGTTGTCCACCACGATGGTGGTGCCGGGCCGGCCAAGCCGGATGGCCCAGTCCAGGTAGTGGGGGCTGTTTTCCTTGTCGGCATCGATGAACACGAAATCGAAGGGCGGTCCCGCCTCGCTTTCCAGCTCCTGCAGGGTGTCCAGTGCCGCGCCGACCCGGATGTCCACCTTGTGGCCCAGGCCGGCGTCGTCAACGTTCGCGCGCGCAACGCGGGCGTGCAGGGGGAGGTACTCGCAGGTGACCAGACGGCCGTCGTCCGGCAGCCCCTGGGCCATCCAGATGGTGCTGAAACCGGCCAGCGTGCCGATCTCCAGGACGCGGCTGGCACCGGAGAGCTGGACCAGCAATTTCAGGAGTTTGCCGGCGTTGGGGGCCACTTCGATTGGCGGCATGCCGGCCTCGAGGGCGCTGGTCACGGCGCGCTTGAGCGAACTATCCGGGCGGACCACCGCGTCGGAGAGGAAGTTCTCCACGGCGACCCAGCCGGGGGTGGACTGATGCTCGATCATGTCCCCAGTGTTCCAGCCGCCCGCGCCCGGCGGTAGTCTCCGGGCGCGGTTTCCGTCCGGTTTTGGGCCGGATTCCGGCGTGCGGACCGGCGCTAGGTTTCCGGCGTGGTTGGAATTTGCGGCCCGGTGCCGCCGGGGCCCTGCCCGTCGATGGCGTTTTCGAGCCGCTCCACCTTGCCGGTCAGCTCGCCGCTGTAGCCGGGCCGGATGTCCGCCTTGAGGACCAGCGAGACGCGGGAACCATAGGCGCCGACCGCGTCTGTGGCCCGCTTGACCACGTCCATGACCTCATCCCACTCGCCCTCGATCTCGGTGAACATGGAACTCGTCCGGTTGGGCAGACCCGACTCGCGGACGATCCGCACCGCGGCCGCGACGGCGTCATGGACCGACGCGTCGCCGGGCGCCTGTCCGTTGGCGGGGTCACCGGAGGGTGCTACGGAGAATGCGACCAGCATGTGGTGGTTCCCTTCACTCAGTTCGGACAGCGGGGCGAAAATTCCAGGGCTGTCCGACACTAGTCTTTCACGGGATTCCGCCCCGACAGCGCCCGGGCGAACCGTCGAAACCGTCACATAAATCACTACCCGCCGGTAACAGGTTCGCGCACCCGTCGCGTTGCTAACCTAGGCAAATGAACCGGGCAGTAGATCGCAGGCCGCTCCGCGCAGATGCCGCGCGCAACGTGGACAAAATTATCGCCGCGGCCCGGCAGTGCTTCCGCGAACACGGCCCCGAGGTGCCGTTGCAGACCATTGCCGTCACCGCCGGGGTGGGTCCGGCCACCCTCTTCCGGAACTTCGCCGACAAGGAAGAACTGGTGCTCGCTGCCCTGAACAGGCAGCTCCGGCTTCAGGTGGATCCGGCCATTGATGAGGCGCTGGCCGATCCGGACGCCGCAGCCGGACTCTTTCGGGTCATCGATGCCACGATGCGTGTTGCCAGCGAAGAGGCCAACCTCCTGGGAGCTGTTGCCGGCCGGCGCGGCCTGCTGGCGGGGATCACCGGCGGCCTGGTTGAATCCATCGCCGTGCTGCTGGGCCGTGGCCAGGGCCAGGGCACCCTGCGCAACGATATTTCCATGACAGACATGATCCGCCTGCTGGCCATGCTGATCGGCGCCGTCGACACGATGGAGCCGGGCTCCGACGCCTGGCGGCGCCCCGTGGCGCTGGTCGAGGACGCCATCCGGACGGAGCGGCCGGACCGGGCATTGCCACCGCAGGCCCCGCTGCCGGGCACCGCGTTCGACTCCGTTCTCGGCTAGGGCCGCCGTTCTTGGCAGAGTGGATAGGATCTAGCCCATGGGATGGGAAACCCTTGCCGGGGTAGTCGGCGGTGTACTGGTGGTCTATGCGGTCCTGCTGTTGCTGCTGTGGGGCTATGCCCGCCGGCACCCCGAGACCGTCACCATGAAGGATGCTTTGCGGCTGCTGCCGGACCTTCTTCGGCTCATCCGGCGCTTGCTGGCCGACCGTTCGGTGGCGGTGGGGGTCCGGGTCCGGCTGGCGCTCCTGCTCGTCTACCTGGCCTCCCCGATCGACCTCGTACCGGACTTCATACCGGTGATCGGCTACGCGGACGACGTCGTGATAGTGGCTCTGGTGCTGCGCTCGGTGGTAGCCCGCGCGGGGGGCGACGCCGTCCGGCGCCACTGGCCTGGAACCCCGGAGGGCCTGGCCGTCATGCTGCGGCTCGCCGGGCTCGGGACGCCAGTCTAAGCGTCCTCGGCTGGCTTTTCCTTGGCTTCGAGAAGGTGGTGCTGCAGCTTCTCTTCGGCTTCCCGGCGACGGCGGGACATTTCGCGCATTTCCCTGGTGGACTCAGCCCCTCCAGAAACGAACGGCTCGTGCTGCTTGGACCTCTGATCCTTGCGTGGCTCCGCGACCTCCTGCTCCGCAGCTTCATGCTCCGCAGCTTCATGCTCCGCAGCCGGCTGGTCGGCAGCCGCCTGCTCGCCGTCGTGTTCGCTCATGTTCGAATGCTCCCACGCGATCCCCGCGCCAAGTAGGGACTAAAGACCATTCCGGCCGTACCGCAATCGGATCGCCGAGCAGCACCGCTAGGGGTCCCCTGGGCGGGTCAATCCCAGCCCAGCAGCCGGAGCCCGGCGGCCGCCGCCGCGCCGGCGATCACCACCACCAGGAACGGCGCCCGCAACCACAAAGCGATGCCCGCCGCCGCCAATGCACCCAGCCGCGCGTCCAGGACAAGCGACTGGCCCGAGGCGACGGCATTGACCACCGTCAGGGACGCCAGCAGCCCGATCGTCATGGTGCCGGCAATCCTGGACATCCGCGGGTTGCGGAGCAGGCTGGCTGGCACCAGGTAGCCCAGCAGCTTCCAGGTGTAGGCGAGCAGGCAGGAGAGCAGCAGCCACATCCAAAGGTTCATGCGTCGTCTCCAGTGCGATCGCGGTGGTCGCCGGCGGGGTCGTGGTGGTGGTGCACGTGGTTCTCCGCGTAGGGATCGACGTCCGGTTCCAGGCCCTCGTCGCTGCGGCCGTGGCTGAACCAGCCGATTCCGGCCGCGACGACGGCGGCGACGAGGATCGGCACTCCCGGGGGCACGAACGGCACGGCCAGCACGGTGGCCAGCGCACAGACAACCGCGATGGCGACAGGCTCCCTGCCTTTCAGGCGGGGCCAGAGCAGGCCCAGGAAGGCCGCCACGGCGGCGCCGTCGAGCCCCCACTGTTTGGGATCCCCGAGTGCCCCGCCGGCCAGTGCGCCGAGGGCCGTGAACAGGTTCCAGAGGACGAAGACACCGATTCCGGCTGTCCAGAAGCCGCGCTTCTGCTCGTCCGGGTCCGTCTGCCCCGTGCTGGTGGCGGTCGACTCGTCGATGGTCAGCTGGGCGGCGGCAAACTTGCGCCACCCGCGCGGCTGCAACAGGGCGTTGATCTGCATGCCGTAGATGCCGTTGCGCATGCCCAGCAGCGTCGCGGCGCCCATCGCGGCGATTCCGGACCCGCCGCCGGCCACCACGCCGATGAAGGCGAACTGGGATCCGCCGCTGAACAGCAGCAGGCTCAGGGCCATGGTCTGCCAGAAATCCAGGCCCGAGGTGACGGACAGTGCGCCGAAGGAGACGCCGTAGAGACCGGTGGCAATGCTGATCGACAAGCCGATCCGCACTGCCGGCGACTGCAGGATTTTCACGGGCGCGGGTTCCGCCGCGTCAGAGTCCAGGCCCACGCGATGAGGGGCGCCTGGAGCGGGAGCCGCAAGGTATGCACGCGTCGCGCGCGCGGCGTGCCGTCTGCCCCGTAGGCCCGGCGCAGGGCGTCCACGTGGCCGGAAAGAAACGCGGTGAACAGTGCCGTGACGGCGCCGGCGGCGGCCCTCCGGGTGGCCGGGATCAGGAGCCCGACGGCGACAGCGGCTTCCAGCAGCCCGCTCGCCGCCACCCATTCCTCCCGGGACAGGACGGCCAGGGGGCCGTTCGGCTGCTCACCGGAGTCGTCCCGGCACAGGATGTCGGGAACCACCGGGTGGAAAAATTCGGGTTCGCGGAAGTGCTTGGCGGCGCTCGTGAGCAGCAGCGCGCACATCGCTGCCGCGGACAGGGTCTGGAGGTCCGGGCCGGACCAGCGAAATGGCATGCAACCACTCAACCACAGCGGTCACTCCGGCCGTAATCCGCCGGGGCGCGCAACGGTTTCCGCAGGAATCCGCCCCAGCTCCGCAGCGCGGCCGGGCTCTTAGCGGAGGGGCGGACTGACCGACATCAGCTGGGACAGGACCTGGGCCGGCCAGTTTGTGGTGATCTCGTGGATCCCCAGTTCCCGGCACCGTTCGACGTCGTCCTCGGCGTCGACCGTCCACACCCGGAACCGGAGCCCCGAGGCGAGCCAGCGCTGAACGGTGGGGGCGTGCGCGCGGACGTACCCGATTCCGGGGCCGGCAATGCCCGCCTCAGCCCCATCCAGGATCCGTTCGCCCTCCGCCTGGGCGGCCTTCATCACGTTGGCCAGGGCCCCGCCGGTCAGGGCACCGAGGCCCAGTTCCTCCCTGATGTCCGCCACATTGACGTTGTCCACGAGTTGGCAGACGGCCCCTGCCGGCACGGACTCGAGAAGGTGCTTGACGGAGTCGGGGCTAAAGCTCATGAAGGAAACGACGATCTTGTCCAGCATCGACGTCCGCGGATTCCAGCCTTCGTCCCTCAGGACCTCGAGGACGCGGTCCTCGAGTCCGAGCTGGTACGGGCTCGGGTGCTTGAACTCGATCGCCAGTCCGATCCCGCGGCCCGCCCCGCGCAGGATGTCGATCAGTTCCGGCAGGGTCAGGAGCTGCTCGGACTTGGCACCGTAGGCTTCCGGGATCCGGGCTCCCTTCCAGGAGGAGAAGTCCAGCGGCCGGAGCTCTTCCAGGGTCCGGTCGGCCACCTGGCCGGTGCCGTCCGAGGTGCGGTCCAGGGTGGCATCGTGCAGGAGCACCACGTGCTGGTCCCGGGTCAGGTGGACATCGCATTCCACACCGTCGGCGCCGTCGGCGATTGCCTGCAGGTACGCGGCCCGGGTGTGCTCGGCGAAGGCTCCGCTGGAGCCGCGGTGGGCATAGACCAGAGGACGGGCGGCGGCGGACTCGTCAGTCGTCATGGTGCCACGTTAGCGGACGGCCCGTTTCCGTGGCGGGACTAGGCTGGGCTCATGCAGGTGAATACTGAGCCAACATCCCTGACCGGTGCCGCGGGACTTCCGGGCGGTGTCCGCCCGGATGGTCCCCCCGGACAGCGTGCCGCTGCGTCCAGCGACGCCGAGAAGGCCGCGGCGCTGCGCCGGATGAAGCTCCTGGCCCTGGCGCTCCTGATCGTCATGGCCGTGATCTTCGTCGTCGCGTTTGCCCTGCAGAAGCAGTATCCGGGGCTCGAGTACGTCCGCGCCGCGGCCGAGGGCGGCATGGTGGGTGCCCTGGCGGACTGGTTTGCCGTCACGGCCCTGTTCAAGTACCCCATGGGAATCAAGATCCCGCACACCGCGATCATCCCGCGCCGCAAGGACCAGATCGGCGCCTCGCTGGGCGAATTCGTGGAGACCAATTTCCTCTCCGAACAGGTGGTCCAGGAAAAGCTGGCGTCCGCGGACATTGCGCGCAAGGCCGGCGCCTGGCTCTCCAGCCCCGGCGGCCCGGACCGCGTCGCCAAGGAGGGTGCCGCCGTCATCCGCGGCGCGTTCAAGGTCCTCAACGACGACGACGTCAAGGCCGTGATCGAATCCATGGTCCGCAAGCACCTGCTCACCCCGCCGTGGGGGCCGCCCGTGGGCCGGCTCGCTGAGCGGATCTTCGACGACGGGCACCACCACGCACTGGTGGACGTGCTCGTGGACCGGACGGTGGACTGGGTGCGGGACAACCAGGAGACGGTCAACAGGTTGGTCACCGACCGGTCCCCGACGTGGGTACCGTCGTTCGTGGACGGCCTGGTTGGGGACAAGGTGTACGTGGAGATCCTCAAGTTCACCCGCGCCGTACAGTCCGATCCGCAGCATCAGGTCCGCCTGTCGATCGATAAGTACCTCAAGGACCTGGCGCAGGATCTGCAGCATGATCCGGTGATGATCGCCCGTGCCGAGGGCATCAAGGCGCAGGTGCTCGGCGACCCCGAGGTCCGGGAGCTCGCCTCCCGCACCTGGGACACCATCAAGACGGCCCTGCTCACCGCCGTCGATGACCCGCACAGCGAACTGACCGTCAAATTCAAGGCAGCCATACATGACTTCGGCACCCGGCTGGTGGTCGATCCCGAGCTCGCCGGCAAGGTGAACGCCTGGATCGGCGACGCGGCGGGCTACCTCGTAAAGACCTACCGCTCGGACATCGCGGGGGTCATCACGGACACCGTGGCCCGCTGGGACGCCGAGGAAACGTCCCAGAAGATCGAACTGCAGGTGGGCAGGGACCTGCAGTTCATCCGGATCAACGGCACGGTGGTGGGCGCCTTGGCCGGGCTGGCCATCTTCACGGTGGCCAACATGCTGTTCGGCTAGCTACCCTCCGGTCCCGGCTCCGGTCAGGCAGCGGCGACCTCCGCCTTGGTCCGGCCCTGCATGGCGAAGATCGTGAAGGCCAGCGCCCCGAGCGCTGTCACCACGAGCAGCAGCAGCCCGATCGCGTAGCTGTGCGCTGCGGCGTCGTAGGTGGCACCCATGATCAGCGGCGGGAAGTAGCCGCCGAGTCCTCCGGCGGCGCTGACCACTCCGCTGATGCTGCCCACTTTGCCCTGCGGCGCGAGCACACCCACCCAGGCGAACACCCCGCCTGTGCCCAGGCCGAGCGCGCCGGCCATGGCGACGAACGTCAGGCCGGCGGGGACGTCGCCGTCGGGCTGCAGGTTCACCACCCAGGCGAGCGCCGCGACGCCGGCGAGCGCTACGATCACCACTGGCTTGGGGCCGACCTTGTCCGCGAGCACCCCGCCCAGGGGCCGCGCCAGCACGGCGGCCAGCGCAAACCCTGCGGTGCGGGCGCCGGCCGCGCTGGGATCGAAGCTGTAGACATCCCGGAGGTAGGTGGGCAGATACGTGGCGAAGGAAACGAAACCCCCGAAGAGGACGGCGTAGAGAAAGCACAGCTTCCACGTGACCGGGGTCTTCACGGCGTCGAGCAGCTTGGGCATCACGGGCGCGTTGCTGCGGGTCCAGCCCGGCGCCTCCTTCATTCGGAACCAGATGAGGGCGGCCATGCACGCCAGGATCGCGGCGATCAGCACGTGCGTGGGAACGTAGCCGATGCTCGCGACAAGCCGCGGGTTCAGGAAGGCCGCCAGCGCCGTTCCGCCCATGCCCGCGCCGAAGACACCGGTGGCAAAGCCCCTCCGGGCGGGCTCGTACCAGGCGCTGACGAAGGGGATCCCGACGGCGAAGACCGTGCCGGCGACCCCGAGCAACAGTCCGGCGCCCAGCACCAGCGCGAAGGAGTCGATGGTGCCGCCCACCGCCACCAGCAGGATCGGGATGATGGAGGCCAGCAGGACAAAGGTGAACATGGCGCGCCCGCCGTACTTGTCCGTCAAGGTGCCGACGACGATCCGTCCCAGCGAGCCAACGAAGACGGGCATGGCCACCAGCACCCCGGTGGTGGCCGGATTGAGGTGCAGGTTCTGGGTGTAGTACGCGCCGAGCGTGGCGATGGAGTTCCAGGCCCAGAAGCACGCCACCGACGCCGAGGTGGCGAGTGCCAGGTTGAGCGTCCGGCCGGCGGGGGCGGCGACGAAAGGGGACACTGCTCCGGCCACGGTGGTCTCCTTTTCGGTTCGGCAACGTTCGGTTCGGCAACGTTCAGTTCAGAATGCAGTTCAGCAGTGCAGGTCAGGAATCGCAGGTGTTCACCGGTTCCTGGTGTCGCGGTCCCGGGTCCCGACGGCGGACCAGCCCCGCCGCGCGCCGACCGGGTTCCGGGCACCGGCGGCGCCGGCTGTCCCTTTGGCTCCGGCTCCGCCGGTGTCCCGGTCCCTCGAGCGGTAGACGATGTAGGGGCGGAAGAGGTAGTGGAACGGTGCCGTGAAGGCGTGGACCAGCCGGGTGAACGGCCAGATCACGAACAGCGCCATGCCCACCAGGGTGTGCAGGTGGAAGGAAAACGGCGCCCCGGCCATGGCCGCGATGTCGGGCTGGAAGATGAACAGCGAGCGGAACCACGGGGCGACGGTCTCGCGGTAATTGTGCCCGTGCTCGCCCTCAAAGACGCTGGCCAGCGTGGTCCACAGCCCGAAGACGATCGCCGCCGTCAGCACCACGTACATGGTCTTGTCATTCCCGGTGGTGGCCATGAAGACGGGCCCGGTGGTGCGGCGGCGGTAGATCAGCAGGATGATCCCGCCCAGGGTCCCTACCCCGGCCACACCGCCGACGAACAGAGCGTTGAAGTGGTAGAACTCCTGGCTCATCCCAGCCGCTTGGGTCCACGCCATCGGAATGACGAGACCGAAGAAGTGGCCGGCGATCACGGCGAGCAGGCCGAAATGGAACAGCGGGGACGCGATCCGCAGCAGCCTGGACTCGTACAGCTGGGAGGACCTCGTGGTCCAGCCGAACTGATCGTATTTGTAACGCCAGACCAGCCCGCCAACAAGGACCACCACCATGACGTACGGCAGCACGCCCCACAGCAGGATATCCAGTGCGGAGATGTCGACGGCGGATCCGGTCTCGGCTTCGAATGCCAGCATGGTCAGGCCCCCTTCACGGGCAGCAGCCGCGGATCGTAGGGGTCCAGGCCCACGGCCTCGGTGGGTGGGCCGTAGCCGGCCATCCGCATGACGGCCTGCTCGTCGGCCGGTGATTTCCCCGACAGGGTGGCGCAGACGGCCTGCAGGATCCGGGCGTGCGGGAGCTCGTCCCGGAGCAGCCCGAAGCGGAGCATCTCAAGGCTCGCCCGGAAGCGCGTCAGCAACTCGCGGCCGGCCGCGAGGTCCACCAGCGCGGCGTATTCGAGGACCATCGGGAGGTAGTCCGGCAGTTCGCCGTGCGTGTCCACCAGGATGTCGCTTTGCCGATAGGTCTTCTTGAAGTTGCCCAGGACCTCGCCGCGGCGCCGGGTGTCCCCGTCAGTCCAGTAGGACAGGTGCAGGGCGTGGCGCTTGCCGAGGTCGAACTCGCGCACATACTGGGCCTGGATCTGAATGGGCGGTGTGGACTCCAGCCGGTCCAGGACCTCCACGAAGTCCGCCGCGGCCCCCGGGAACTCGGCCAGCGCGGCCCGCATCAGCGGAACCCGGCCGATCAGTTCCTCATCCGGGTAGGACAGGCACCACGCCGCGGCGAGGTAGAGGACCTGCTGGCGGCGGGTCATGGCTGTTCCCCCGCCGGAGGAGAGTCCGGGGAGTCCTCGGGGGCCGACGGTTTCATGGGAGGCGGTTTTTCCGGAAACAGCCCGGAGGGGGCGCCTGTGCCGTCCCAGTTCAGCAGGTTCACCCTGCCGCGCAGGGTGCTTTCGCCGGGCGCGGAGCCGGAGGTCTGCCGGTCGCGGAGGGCGTTGAAGGTTTCCACCGCCACCGGGACGGGCCTGCCGCTGGCTTCGCCGAACGGGGCCGAATCCTGCATGCCGGGCCCGCCCTCGAAATCGAGCGAACAGCCCATCTCTTCGAGGTCGTGGGCCTGCTCCACATGCGCCTTCGGGATGACGTAGCGCTCCTCGTACTTCGCGATCGCCATCAGCCGGTACATCTCGTACATGCTCTGGCTGTCCATCCCCACGGCCTCGGGGATGGCGTCGTCCGGGTCGTTGCCGAGGCTGATGCCGCGCATGAAGGACCGCATGGCCGCGAGCTTCCTGAGCACCGCGGCGACCCGTTCAGTGTCTCCGGCGGTGAAGAGTTCGGCGAGGTATTCCACCGGGATGCGCAGCGCGTCGATGGCGCCGAAGAGGTTGCCGGCGTCCTCGCCGTCGTGCCCCTGGTCGCGCAGCAGGTCCACAACGGGCGAGAGCGGCGGCACGTACCAGACCATCGGCATGGTCCGGTATTCCGGGTGCAGCGGCAGGGCCACCTTGTAGACCTTGGCCAGGGCGTAGACCGGCGAGCGCCGGGCGGCGTCGATCCAGTCTTCCGGGATATTCTGGGCCCGGGCCTCGGCCTGGACGGCTGGGTCGTTCGGGTCCAGGAGCACGTCCATCTGGGCGTCGTAGAGTTCCTGGGGGTCAGTGACGGACGCCGCAGCGGTGACGGCGTCGGCGTCGTACAAAAACAGCCCCAAATACCGCAGCCGTCCCACGCAGGTCTCCGAGCAGACCGTCGGCAGCCCCACTTCCACCCGCGGGTAGCAGAAGGTGCACTTCTCGGCTTTGCCGGTCTTGTGGTTGAAGTAGATCTTCTTGTAGGGGCAGCCCGTGACGCACTGGCGCCAGCCGCGGCACTTGTCCTGGTCCACCAGCACAATCCCGTCCTCCACGCGCTTGTAGATCGCTCCCGAGGGGCACGAGGCCATGCAGGAGGGGTTCAGGCAGTGCTCGCAGATCCGGGGGAGGTAGAACATGAAGGTTTGTTCGTAGGCGAACTTGATCTTGTCTTCGGATTCCCGCCGGACCTTTTCCACGATCGGATCCAGGTGGCCGTTCTCGGCGGAGCCGCCCAGGTCGTCGTCCCAGTTCGCGGACCAGGTGATCTTGGTGTCCTCCCCGGTGATCAGGGACTTGGGCCGGGCGACCGGGAAGTCGTCGCCGAGCGGCGCGTCCACGAGGGTTTTGTAGTCGTAGGTCCAGGGCTCGTAGTAGTCCTTGAGCTCGGGCTGGACGGGGCTGGCGAAGATCCCGAAGAGCTTCTTGACCCGGCCGCCGGCCCTGAGCACCAGCTTGCCGCGCTTGTTCAGCGCCCAGCCGCCGTGCCACTTCTCCTGGTCTTCGTAGCGGCGCGGATAGCCCTGGCCGGGGCGGGTCTCGACGTTGTTGAACCAGACGTATTCGGTGCCCGCACGGTTGGTCCAGGCCTGCTTGCAGGTCACCGAACAGGTGTGGCAGCCGATGCATTTGTCCAGGTTCATGACCATGCCCATTTGAGCCATGACACGCATCAGTACTGCACCTCCTGGGAACGACGCCGGACGGTGGCCACCATGTCGCGCTGGTTTCCGGTGGGGCCAAGGTAGTTGAACGCGTAGGCCAGCTGGGCGTAACCGCCGATCAGGTGCGAGGGTTTGACCAGCAGCCGGGTCACGGAGTTGTGGATGCCGCCGCGCCGGCCGGTGGCCTCGGACTTCGGCACGTCGATGGTGCGTTCCTGCGCGTGGTGCACGTACACCACGCCGGCCGGCATCCGGTGGCTGACGATCGCCCGGGCCACCAGGACGCCGTTGATGTTCAGGCACTCCACCCAGTCGTTGTCCTTGACCTCGATGGTTGCCGCGTCGGCGGGGCTCATCCAGACCGTGGGTCCGCCGCGGGAGAGCGAGAGCATCAGCAGGTTGTCCTGGTATTCGGAGTGGATGGACCACTTGGAGTGCGGGGTCAGGTAGCGGACCACCACCTCCATGGAGCCGTCCTGGCCGAGTCTGGGCTCGCCGAAGAGCCGGTGCATGTCCAGCGGCGGCCGGTAGATCGGCAGGGCCTCGCCGATGTCCCGGATCCAGTCGTGGTCGAGGAAGAAGTGCATTCGCCCGGTCAGGGTGTGGAAGGGCTTGAGTCGTTCCACGTTGATGGTGAAGGGTGCGTAGCGCCGGCCACCGGTCTCGGAGCCGGACCATTCCGGCGAGGTGATCACCGGCACCGGGGCGGCCTGGGTCTGGGCGAAGGTGATGAATTTTTCCTCGGAGCCCTCGGCCAGGTCCGCCAGTTTCTTCCCGGTGCGGACTTCCAGGTCCTTGAAGCCCTGGACTGACAGCGCGCCGTTGGTGGTGCCGGAGAAGGCCAGGATCGCCTCCGCCATTTTCGCGTCAGTGTCGATCGCCGGGCGGCCGTCCGCGGCGCCGCCGAGCATCACCCCGTTGGAGCGGCTGAGCCTCTCCAGCGGCCCCTGGAGTTTGTAGGTGACGTTCTTGACGGTGAAGCCGAGTTTGTCAGCCAGCGGCCCGACGGCGGCCAGCTTGTCGGCGATGGCGGTGTAGTCGCGCTCCACGACGGAAAAAATGGGCATGTTCTGCCCCGGGACCGCGGGAATGGACATGTCCCGCCAATCCCGCACGATCCCGCCCGGCTGGGCGAGCTGGCCAGGTGTGTCGTGCTGCAGCGGCACGCTCACCAGGTCCCGGCGGACGCCCAGGTGGGTTTTGGCCTGCCGGGAGAACTCCTGGGCCAGCAGGTGGAAGGCGTCGAAGTCCGTTTTGGTCTCCCACGGCGGGTCGATCGCGGGGCTGAAGGCGTGGACGAACGGGTGCATGTCGGTGGAGGACAGATCGTGCTTCTCGTACCAGGTGGCGGCCGGGAACACGACGTCGGAGAGCAGGGTGGTGGAGGTCATCCGGAAGTCCGCTGAGACCAGGAGGTCCAGTTTCCCTTCCGGTGCCTGCTCGTGCCATTTCACGTCCTTGGGCCTGAGCCCCTCGGCATGGTCCGGGCCCAGGACATTGTTGTGGGTGCCCAGCAGGTTCCGGAGGAAGTACTCGTTGCCCTTGGCCGAGGAGCCAAACAGGTTCGAACGCCACAACACGAGGGTCCGCGGCCAGTTTTCCGGGGCGTCCACGTCCTCGATTGCCGGATTCAGGGTACGGTTCTTCAGCGCGTCAGCGATGTAGCCGGGAGTATCCTTCGCGGTGCCGGCGCCGACGGCGGCTTCCGCCTCGTCCGCGAGGTCCAGCGGGTTCCGGTCGAACTGCGGGTAGAACGGCATCCAGCCCAGCCGCGCGGACTGGGCCAGCGCGTCCGCGGTATGCATGCCGTCCAGGCTTCCGGTGGAGAGCGGGGACTTCAGCGCGTCCGCGGAGTAGCCGTCCTGCCGCCACTGGTCCGTGTGCATGTACCAGTAGCCGGTGCCGATCATGGTCCGCGGGGGCCGGGACCAGTCCAGTGCGTTCGCCAGCGACAGCCAGCCCGTGACGGGCCGGGTCTTTTCCTGCCCCACGTAGTGTGCCCAGCCGCCGCCGTTGCGGCCCATGCAGCCGGTCAGCATCACGAGGGCCAGCACGGCGCGGTAGGTGGTGTCGCCGTGGAACCACTGGCAGATCCCGGCGCCCATGATGATCATGGACCGGCCCTTGGACTGCTCGGCGTTGCGGGCGAATTCGCGGGCCACCCGGATGCAGGCCTGTGCCGGGACGGAAGTGATCTCCTCCTGCCAGGCCGGGGTGTAGGGCGTCGCGGCGTCATCATAGCCGGCGGCCCACTCCCCCGGGAGCCCGTCCCGGCCGACCCCGTACTGGGCAAGCATGAGGTCGAACACGGTGGTGACCAGCTGGCCATCCAGTTCCAGGACGGGAACACCGCGGCGGAGCACGCTGCCGTTCCCGCCGGCGTCCTCGAAGCACGGCAGCAGGATCTCGGCGCTGTCCCCGGAGACCTCGCGGAGCGACAGGGCCGGTTCGATCCCCTCAAGGTCCAGGTTCCATTTGCCCTCGCCGCTGCCGGAGTAGCGGAACCCCAAAGAGCCATTCGGCACGGCCGGACGGCCGGTAGCTTTGTCGAACAGGACGGTGCGGAAGGCCGCGTCCTCGGCCCCGGCCTCGTCTGGAAGATCCTTGGCGGTGAGGAACTTGGCCGGGGTGAGGGAGCCGTCGTCGCGCCGTTCCAGCCGGACCAGGAACGGCAGGTCGGTGAACTGGCGGACGTAGTCGGTGAAGAACGGCACGTCGCGCTCGACGAAGAATTCCTTGAGCATCACGTGCCCCATGGCCATCGCCAGCGCGGCGTCCGTCCCGGCCTGGGCGGGCAGCCATTCGTCGGCGAACTTCGTGTTGTCCGCATAGTCCGGGCTGACCGTGACCACCTTGGTGCCGCGGTACCGCACCTCGGCCATCCAGTGCGCGTCCGGGGTGCGGGTCACGGGGACGTTGGAGCCCCACATCATGAGGTACCGGGCGTCCCACCAGTCCCCCGATTCCGGGACGTCGGTCTGGTCCCCGAACACCTGCGGGCTGGCCACGGGCAGGTCCGCGTACCAGTCGTAGAAGGACGTCATCACCCCGCCGATCAGCTGGATGAAGCGGGTCCCGACGGCGTGCGAGACCATGGACATGGCCGGGATGGGCGAGAAGCCGGCGCAGCGGTCCGGCCCGTAGGCCTTGATGGTGTGCACGTGCGCGGCGGCGGCAATTTCGATCGCCTCCTGCCACGAGACGCGCACGAGGCCGCCCTTGCCGCGGGCCTGCTGGTAGCGGCGGCGCCGCGCCGGGTCCCCCACGACGTCGGCAAAGGCCAGCACCGGGTCACCCAGCCGCGCCTTGGCCTCGCGGTACATCTCGATGAGGACACCCCGGGCATAGGGAAAGCGCACCCGGGTGGGCGAATAGGTGTACCAGGAGAAGGCCGCCCCGCGGGGGCAGCCCCGCGGCTCGTATTCCGGGCTGTCCGGGCCCACCGAGGGGTAGTCGGTCTGCTGGGATTCCCAGGTGATGATGCCGTCCTTGACGTACACCTTCCAGGAGCACGAGCCCGTGCAGTTCACCCCGTGGGTTGACCGGACCACCTTGTCGTGGCTCCACCGGTCCCGGTAAAAGATGTCGCCCTTGCGGCCGCCTTCCCGGAACACCGCCCTGCCGTCGTCGGTCTGGTCCCATTTCGTGAAAAATCGGCCCAATTTCAACATTGCATCCGAGGCGGGTCCGTCCAACCCCGCGGCGCCTCCGGCAGTCATGCCTTCAAGCTAGGATGCACTTTCTGGCCCGGATAGGGCCTTAGGACACGGTGCGCACGCCGGCCGGTGCCGGTTTGGGGGCTGCCCGGCCGCGGGTCAGGCGAAACTCTCCAGCTCCACGCCGGCGGCCTCCAGCGCGGCCCGCACGGCGGCGGCAACGCTGACGGAGCCGGGCGTGTCCCCGTGCAGGCAGAGCGAATTAGCCCTCACCGCGATCACCGATCCGTCCACCGCCTCGACCTCGCCCTTCGTGGCGAGCCTGACCGCCCGCTCGGCGACCTGTCCGGCGTCGAGCAGCACGGCGCCTTCCTCCGTGCGCGGCACGAGGGTGCCGTCCGGGAGGTAGGCGCGGTCGGCGAAGGCTTCGGCGAAGACGGGGTGTCCGGCGTCCCGGGCGATTTGCAGCAAGGCTGAGCCGGGGAAGCCCAGGACGGGCAGTCCGGGATCGTAGGCCTGGATGGCGGCGATCACTGCGGAGGCCTGCTCGGCGTCGCGCACGGTGCGGTCATAGAGCGCCCCGTGCAGCTTGACGTAGTCCACCGAGGCGCCCACGGCATGGGCAACGCCGTCGAGCGCGCCGAGCTGGTACAGCACCGCGCCGAACAGGTCATCGAAGGTCATGTCCAGCGAGCGCAGGCCGAAGCCGGCCAGATCCGGGTAGCCAAGGTGGGCGCCGACGTTGACGTCGAGCTCGTAGGCGGCCCGGCAGGTGTCGAGCATGGTCACAGGGTCGCCGGCGTGCATCCCGCAGGCCACGCTGGCGCTCGTGACAAGCGGAAACATCGCGGCGTCGTCGCCCATGGTCCAGGTCCCGAAGGACTCCCCCAGGTCAGCGTTCAGATCCAAAACGTGCCGCCGCCCTTCGTTGGGTTGTTCGGGGTGCCGCTGCTCGGGGTGCCGCTGTCCGGCGTCGTCCCCGGTGGCGTGTCCAGGGAAGTTTCGTAGAGCGCGAGCGGCCCGGTGGTTTCTGCCAAGGCCTGCAGTTCTCCCGGGATCGTGTCCGGGATGGGCCCGAAGGCTTCCTTGGCGTTCGCCACGACCGCATGGCCCATCACCCGGTTGCCCACTCCGCCTACGACGGCGCCGATGCCGAAGGGCAGGGCACGGCCCAGCCAGGCTGTGCCCTGGGTCTTGAGGAGGGAGCGCAGGAACATCGTCTGGATCTTGGCCCGCACGGCACCGAAGCCGGCGAGGGGGACGCGCCGGGTGAAGGCCGCGGCCCAGGCCTGGGTGGGCCCCTTGCCCCGGCCCGCCGCCTGTCCGCTCAGCGAGCTCAGCAGCTGGGTGCCTTCCTCTCCCAGCATGATCGCCATGACCAGGGTGCTGGCTCTGTCCGGATCCACCATCCGCACGCCGTGCAGTTCAGCGAGCGCTGTGGAATACAGTGCGGTGGCTTCGAGGAACCCGACGGCTGCGGCGGCCGAGAGACCGAGTGCGGCGGCAGTTCCGACGCCCGGAATCACGGCCGCCCCGCCCACCAGCGCGCCGCCGCCGGTGACGGCCAGCAGGTAGTCGCGTTCCAGGATGGCGGCGAGCTGCGCCGCGGTGGCGTGCGGGTGCCTGCGCTGGAGCCTGCGGATATTGGCCAGCACCAGGGGCCGCTGGACTTCAACCGCGCGCAGGAGCACCTTGTGCAGGCCGGGCCGGGGCTGGCCTGCGGCGTCGAACATCGCGCTGTGGGCTGTTTCCTGGGCAATCTTCATTGCCGGGTTGCTGCGCTTGGCCATGATCGCCTCTCGTCGGAACCATAAAACTAAGTGCACTTAACACTACACACGGGCCGGCCAGACCCAGCCCCGGGGCCGGCGCACCCCTCCGGTCCGGCCGCGTGGCCGGCTACTAGACTGGGCCCATGCCCGCCCTGCGAGCCCTCAGCCCCTTCGCGCACCGGGAGTACCGCGTGCTGATCACGGCGCTGGCCATCTCCATCTTCGGTTCCGGGATGTGGGCCGTTGCGATGGTCTACGAGGTGATCTATCTCGGCGGCGGTCCGCTGGAACTCTCGCTCGTGGCCGCGGCGGGCAGCGTCGGGCTCGTGGCATTTCTGCTGGCCGGCGGCATCGCCGCGGACCGCGTCCCCCAGCGGCTGCTGATCATCGCGGTCGAGGGCGCCAACCTCGCCGTCATCGCCAGCATCAGCGCGCTGGCCATGGCCGGTTTGCTGCAGCTCTGGCATCTGGCGCTGGGGGCCTTCGTGCTCGGCGTCGGGGCGGCGTTCTTCTTCCCCGCCTATTCCGCCATCCTGCCGCGGATCCTGCCGCCCGAGGACCTGCTGGCGGCCAACGGCCTGGAGGGGACCATGCGGCCGATCCTGCAGCAGGCCGCCGGGCCGGCCGTTGCCGGGGTCCTGGTGGCGGCCATGTCCCCCGCGTACGCCGTCACCGGTGTGGCGGTCTGCCACCTGCTGGCTTTCTGCATCCTGAACTTCCTCCACCGCCAGCCCGCGGCAGGGGCGCCGGGCACAGTGGGCAGCGAGGGTACGGCCGGCGGCGGGGCCAACGTTTCAGGCCAGACGCGGGCCAAGAAGTCCTTGCGCCACGACCTCCGCGAGGGCGTCAGCTATACCGTCCGCACGCCCTGGCTGCTGTGGACGCTGCTCTGGGCCTGCATTTCAGTGCTGTTCCTGATCGGCCCCATCGAGGTCCTCATCCCGTTCGTGGTCCGGGACCAGCTCGGCGGGGACGCGCGCATGTTCGGCTTCCTGCTCGCCATCATGGGCGTCGGCGGCGCCGCAGCCTCGCTGGCCACGGCCTCTTTTCCCCTCCCTCGCCGCTACCTCACCGTGATGATGGTGTCATGGGGATTGGGAAGCCTGCCGATCGCCGCCATCGGAATCATGGACAGTTTCTGGGCCGTGGCCGCCGCACTGTTCGTTTTCGGCGCCACCGGCAGCGTGGGCATGGTGATCTGGGGAACCCTGCTGCAACGCCGTGTGCCGCCGCATCTGCTGGGCCGCGTCTCGAGCCTGGACTTCTTCGTGTCGTTGGCCCTCATGCCGGTCTCCATGGCACTGGCCGGACCGGCCGCCGAAGTCTTGCCGCTGTGGCTGATCTTCCTCGTCGCGGGAACCGTGTGTCCGGTGATGGCCGCCGTCGCGATGGTGGTGGCGCGGATGCCGGCCGACGAGCTGGCCCATCCGCTCGCCGGCGGCGCCGAAGAGGCCCGTGAAACAGAACAATCCAGCGGCGCGGAAGAACCCGCCGAGGACGGTCTGGCGGGCAGTTAAGGGCGGATCGACGCCGCCGATCCGCCCTCATCTGCCCCCGCGGCGACCGCCGCAAACCGGACGCCCGCACCGTCAGGGCACCGGCGCCTCAGGCCGCGGGGGCTCAGACCGCGGCGCGCACCACCGGGATCGACGCCGTGGGAAGGCCGCTGGGGAAGATGGTGGGCTCCGGGTCCGTGACGGGCGCCAGCGGAACCCGGGCCGGGTTGCCGTCGACGGTGAGCAGTTCCCCGCGCACGTCGACCTCCAGCGGCGCGCCCTCACGGACGGTCAGGCTGATCGAGCCCTGCTCCAGCCCGATGTGCAGGAGCCTGCCCTGGATCTTCAGGTGGAACTCGAGTCCGTCCCATTCGGCCGGCAGCCGCGGATCTAAGTACGGCACCGCGCCCTGGTCCCGCAGACCGGCGAAGCCGCTGACCAGCGAGCTCCACACCCCGCCGGTGCTGGCGATGTGGACGCCGTCGATCGTGTTGCCGTGGGTGTCGTCGAGGTCGATGAACAGGGCGTGGGTGAAGTGGTCCAGCGCAGCCTTGCCGTAGCCGACCTCGGCCGCCATGATGCCCTGGACACAGGCGGACAGCGTGGAGTCGCCGGTGGTGATGGGGTCGTAGAAGTCGAACGCGCGGCGCTTTTCCTCGGCCGTGAAGTCCTGCCACTGCAGGAACATGGCCAGCACGCTGTCCGCCTGCTTGAGGACCTGGTGCCGGTAGATCACCAGCGGGTGGAAGTGCAGCAGGAGCGGGTACTTGGACCGTGGCGTGGTCCAGTCCCACGGCTCCAGGGTCATAAAGTCGTTGTCCTGGGAGTAGACCTGGAGGTCTTCGTCGTAGGGCAGCTGCATCCGGTTGGCGGCCTGCTCCCAGAACTCGCGTTCGGCGTCGTCGATCTCCGGGTGGTCCAGCGCCGCCGCGGCGCGCAGGTTAAACCGCGCCATGACGTTTGTGTACAGGTTGTCGTTGACGACGGCGGTGTACTCGTCGGGGCCGGTGACGCCGTGGATGTGGAAGAGCCCGTCCTTGCCGAAGAAGCCCAGGGACGCCCACATCCGGGCGGTCTCGATCAGCAGCTCGGAGCCCAGGGTGTCCTGGAACTCGGTGTCCCCGCTGGCCCAGATGTACCGGTTGGTCGCGAACGCGATCGCGGCGGCGATGTGGAACTGCGCGGTGCCTGCCGCGTAGTAGGCGCTGGCCTCGAGTCCGTTGATGGTGCGCCAGGGGAAGAGGGCGCCGTCCACGCTGAGCTCCTTGGCGCGGATCTTCGCCTCGGGCAGCAGGTCGTGGCGGAATTCCAGGACCTGGCGGGCGTTGCCTGGGTTCGTGTAGGTCAGGTAGGGCAGCAGGTACACTTCCTGGTCCCAGAAGTAGTGGCCGTCGTAGCCGGAGCCGGATACGCCCTTGGCCGGGATGCCGGCCACATCGGCGCAGGCAGTGGCCTGTGCGAGCTGGAAGAGGTTCCACCGGATGCCCTGCTGGAGCTCGGTCTGGCCCGCCACCACGATGTCGCTTGTGCTCCAGTAGCCGCGGTAGTAGTCCTCGCTCTGGGTGAAGATCTCGCTGACCGGCTTGAGGCTGGCTTCGGCGCTGTCCGCGAGGTCCTCGGCGGCCTGGCCCACGGCGTAGCTGACGCTCTTCTCCAGCACGAACGGTACGTCCGCGCTGACGGCGAGCACGAAGCGGACGCTGCTGTCGTCCTGGTCCACCTGGGTGTCGAACGGCTGCACCCCGGCCGAGGTCCAGTGGTCCACGGCCATCCCGAGCCGCTGCTTGGATTCGGAGGCTTCCCAGGACAGGCGCAGGGAGCCGTCCCCGCCGTCGAGCCTCAGCGGCAGCAGCACGCGCCCGGCGTGGCGGCCGGCGCGGCGCGGATCGTGGGCGGAGTGGTCGTCCACCGGCTGGTCCTGGCGGTTGATGACCGAGGACGTGACGTCGGCGGAGATATCCCGGTCCGCCGCCACTTCGAGGCTGATGCCCAGCGCGCCGCGGGATTCGTAGCCGACGGCACGGCGTTCGGTGGTGGTCACGGCCGCGCCGGAGCGGCACTGCCACGTGATCCGGCACTCGTAGATACCCGTGGCGAAATCGACCGAGCGGCGGTAGTCCAGCACCGTGGACTCGTCCAGGCTCAACGGCTCGCCGTCGATGATGACGGTGAAGTTGTTGGCATCCGGGACGTAGAGGATCCGCTGGCCGGTGCGGGCGAAGCCGTAGGCGTTTTCCGCGTGCTTGATGTCCCAGGTCTCGTGGAAGCCGTTGATGAAGCTGCCGGGAAGTTCGGCATCAGCGGCGCCCCAATGCGCGCCGCGGATGCCCAGGTGCCCGTTGCCGAGGCTGAACAGGGTCTCCAAGGTGCCGGCATTGCCGGGGAGATGGACGGTCTCGACCAGCTGCCAGGGATCGTTGGGGAACCGGGCGCGGTCCGAGGTGATGAGAGCCATGGTTTTAGGGGGTTCCTTCGGCGGGAGTGGGCAGTGGGCTAGGCGGTGGGAGCCGGGAGGGATGAGGTGTTAGGCGGCGGAAGCCGTCGCAGAGCTAGAGCAGTTCGGCGAGGTCGTTGACCACAACCGTGGCCCCGGCGTCGAGCAGCGTCTGCCGGCCGGCTCCGCGGTCGACGCCGATCACCGAGCGGAAGTCTCCCGCGCTGCCGGCCTGGACGCCGGAGACGGCGTCCTCCACCACGACGCAGTCCTGGCTCGGCAGATCCAGGAGCCGGGCGGCGTATTCGTAGGTGGCCGGGCTGGGTTTGCCGGGCAGCCCCTGGGTGACGGCGATGACGCCGTCGACCACCACCGGGAAGTAA
The DNA here is from genome assembly GCF_056401435.1 of Arthrobacter sp. P4_F10. Taxonomy (NCBI): domain Bacteria; kingdom Bacillati; phylum Actinomycetota; class Actinomycetes; order Micrococcales; family Micrococcaceae; genus Arthrobacter; species Arthrobacter sp. P4_F10. The sequence continues at coordinate 159,658 of NZ_JBFUJJ010000005.1, read as the reverse complement.
TCGGAGAGCCCGGCAGCCTTGAGCACGGCAGGGGCATTGCGGGACGAGGAGACGACGGCGAGCTTGAGTCCGCGGGCCAGTGCTGCGTCGACAAGCCGGACGGAGCCCTCGTAGGGCTGGACTCCGCCGGCCTCGACGATGTCGTTGAAGACCTTGTTCTTGCGGTTGCCCAGCCCATGGACGGTGTCATGCGCGGGCTCGTCGTCCGCCGGGCCCTCGGGCAGCACAATCCCGCGGGAGGCCAGGAAGTCCCGGACGCCGTCGAAGCGCGGCTTGCCGTCGATGTGGTCGAAGTAATCGCTCTCACGGTACGGCGCAGCCTCAGGGACCGAGGCCAGGAAGCCGTCGAAGAGCTGCTTCCAGGCCTGCTCGTGCACCACCGCGGTGGGCGTCAGGACGCCGTCGAGGTCAAAAAGGATGGCGGATGCGCCGGAGAGCGCACCGGCGAGGCCGGAGGTGTCGGGAACTACAGTCATGAGTCAAAGTCCTTTCAGACAACGGGCAGGCAAGACGGTTTGATCAAAGTTATGGTCTAAGGCAGTCAGTGCAGGGCAGTCGGTCCAAGCGCTGTCCGTTGCGACGGCGGCCCCGGCCTTTGCTGCTGTGTTTGGGTCCGTTCCGGCGGCGGGCACCGTCCGGATCAGCGGCGGCGCGTGCTGGTGCGTTCCAACAGTTTGGCGTCCAGCAGATGGTTCGACGGCGGACCGGCAAGGGGCGGATTGGGAAGTCCCGAGCAATGAAGTCTTTCAATCAGCAGGGTGGCCGCGAAAGCGCCCTGGTCGGCCACTGGCTGGGCAATAGTGGTCAGGCCCAGGAACCAACTCATCTGATGATCGTCTATTCCTATGATGGACACGTTTTCCGGCGCTGACAAACCGAACTCCCGCATCGCCATGAGCGCTCCGAAGGCTGTCTCGTCGCAGCCGGCGAAGATCGCGGACGGCATTCTGCGGTTTTCCACGAGCTCCACCATGGCCAGCCGGCCGCCTTCGATGCTGGAGCCGGCGTCGAGCACGAGGTCCGGATCGACCTCGAGGCCGTGGCCGGCCAGGGCCTGCTCGAAGCCCCGCCGCCGCTCGCTGGCGGTCACGAGGGAGGGCGCACCGGTTTCGCTGCCAGCGAGGATTGCAATGTCCCGGTGGCCCAGTTCCAGCAGGTGGTTGGTGGCGGCGCGGGCGGCTTCCGCGTTGTCGATCCCCACGTTGTCCCACGGCACGCCGTGCATCCCGACGCTGGCCACGGCGAGGCCCGACCCTGCGAGCGCGGCCATGTCGGCCTCACCGAGGCCGATGTTGAGCAGCAGCACACCGTCCACGCGCTGCGCCAGGCCCGCGAGGTCGCCGAAAAGCTTCTGCTGCACGCTGGGCCGGTTCCGGAGGCTGATCAGGACGGTGTCATAGCCGCTGTCGGCAAGGACTTCCTCGGCCGCTTCCACCGCCCGGGCAAAGAACCATGCCGTGGCGGTCGGGGCGATGATGGCCACGGAACCGGTGTTGCCGCCGGCCAGCCGGGATGCTGCCGCCGAGGCCTTGTAGCCCAGCTGGGCTGCCGCGGCACCGACCCTTGCCTTGGCTTGTGCCGAGACGTTGGGAAGCTGCCGGAGTGCACGGGAGACGGTGCAGATGGAGAGCCCGGAGAGCGCGGCGACGTCCTGGATTCTCACACGCGAGGTCTTGGCCTGCGGCACGGGCTCGACCCTTTCTCCCCCCGAAGTAGTGGGCCCGGTGTTCATGGCCGAGGTCGATTGTAAGCGCTTACAAATTTGGCATGCAAGTGGATGGTCCCATGTCGGGTGGGTGTTTGGGCGGCCGGCGGGACGGCGTCCAGGGCTGCGGGCGGGCGGCGGCTGCTCAGCGTCTGGTCAGCGCAGGACGTAGTGCCGCAGGAACGCACTGACGTCCACGAGTTCGGCCTTGGAAATCGAATGTCCCATGCCGGGGTACGTCCGGGCCGTGAGCTGGGTGTTCTGCTCCAGCCACTCCTCGGTGTGTTCGGCGGCGGCGTCGTTAATCACGACGTCGGCCCTGTCCCTGCCCCAAAAGAACGGCGGGCGGGAGGTGAAGGATTCGCTCATAGTCAGGAGTTCGTTGTCCAGGACAAAACCCGAGAGCCCGACCACCGCGCGGAACTGGTCAGGCCGGAGCCGCAGAAGCGTGCTGGCCATGGCCATCCCCTGCGAAAATCCGAACAGGCTGACGCTGCTGTGCCGGGACTTGACGGACTCGATCCAGGCGAAGACCGCGTTCGTGGAGGCGATGACGTCGGCGAAGTCGTGGGTGAGGAAGTAATCCAAAAGGAACCAGCCGTGGTGGTCTCCGATGTCCTTGGGCCCGCGCAGGGCAGCGCAACTGAACTCCGGCGGCAGGGAACCGAACAGCTTGGACATCCGCAACTCGTCCGTGCCGTAGCCGTGCAGCATCACCAGCAGCGGCGTGCCGGCGCGTTCGTGTTCGGGTTTTGACCAGACGACCGTCTCCATGGGCCCAGCCTATCCAGCGCGGGCTCGGGCTCCGCGCAGCATGCTTGGCGCAGCGTCCTTGACCGGCCCCGAGTTCCGCCGCGGAAGCGGACTTCTGCCCCCCGGATCCGCGGCGCGGCCGTCCGATTACGGGCCGGATGTCCGGAATCGGCGCGGAAATATCCCGGCCGGTCCGGGGGTGATTCATTGAAACAGCAGGGTCGGGGTTGTAGCGTGACGCTGGACAGCATGCTTAGCATCACCAAACTGCCCCTGCAGGCACCAAGGAGATCGTCTTGAGAATCGGTTCCGCCATCTTCCTCATCGCCATCGGCGCTATCCTTGCCTGGGCCGTCGCCCCGGGGCTGATCCCCAACGTGAACCAGGCCATGATCGGCTACATCCTGATGGCGGTCGGCGTGATTGGGCTCATCGCCTCGCTCGTCCTCGCCTCCCCCGGACGCGGCCGCACGCGCCGGGTCAGCGAAAGCCGCACGGTCGTGGACCCCAACACCGGCGAAACCATCACCCGCAATGAGAGCCGCGACGCGGGCCTCTGAGACTTTCCCGTGCACCCTTCGCGGCGCGGAATCCAACGACCCGGAAGCCGGGCCGGACCTTGAGGTCGGGCCCGGCTTCCGCCATGCGGGCTGTTTGTTCCCACCGCTGGACATGTCCCACGGCCCCACCCCAGGGAACACATGCCCAGCCCGGAGGCGCCCAGCCCAACGCAGCACATGCCCAGCCTTTCAAGCGAGCCGTGGACATAGTGCCATCATGCCCACTCCCCGCCCCAACCACTGGACATGTCCCGCAGAACCCGCCCCGCAGCCACCCCGGGCGGAGCACATGTCCCGCCCCCCGGAGGAGCCATGGACATAATCCCAACCTGCCCACTCCCCGGCCCGAACACTGGACATGTCCCGCAGAACCCGCCCCGCAGCCATCCCCGAACAATGGACATGTCCCCCGCCGCGGACACAACTTTCTGCGTTCATGTGGTTTTTCATTGACAAACCAACACGAACGAAGATAAAGTCAAACAATTCCACTTCATGTGACGGGAGTCACCGAAGCGGCGGGAACGGGTTTTCGAAATACGGAAGCCCGGGCAAGAACAAAAACCAAGTCAGACGCAGTACGCAATGGAGGGTAAGTGTTCGCCGAAGAGCGCCAGCAGCTGATCGTGGGGCTCATCTACGCCAGCGGCCGGGCCAGCGTCACGGACCTGGCCGAACGCTTCAGCATCACCACCGAAACCGTCCGCCGGGACCTCGCCGCCCTGGAAGCCGCCGGCAGCGTCCGCCGGGTGCACGGCGGCGCTGTTTCCCCCGACCGCTTCAGCACCACGGAGGAAAGCATCCTCGAGCGGACCGTTCAGCGGCAGCCCGAGAAGATCCGGATCGCCGAGGCCGCTCTTGCCCTCATGCCCCCGGGCCTCACCGGCAGCATCCTGATCGACGCCGGCTCCACCACGGAGGCCCTCGCCGAGCTCCTGTCCGCCCGGGCCGCCGGAGCCGCCGCAGCCGGCAGTCTGCCCGGACCCGGGTCCGACGCCGAACTCGTCGTCATCACCCACTCCCTGCCCATCGCATCCAGGCTCTCCGGCGAACCCGGCATCGCCCTGCACCTGCTCGGCGGCAAAGTCCGCGGCCTGACCCAGGCCGCTGTCGGCCAGTCCACGGTGGAGGCCGCGCGCCGGATCCGCCCGGACATCGCCTTCATCGGCACCAACGGCATCCATGCAGCCTTCGGGCTGAGCACACCCGATCCTGAAGAAGCCGCTGTCAAGGCTGCCTTCGTCCAATCAGCGCGCCGCATAGTGGTGCTGGCTGATTCCTCCAAGCTGGACGCGGAGACGCTTGTCCAGTTCGCCTCGTTAAAAGATCTGGACACCGTGATCACAGACACGCAACCCAGCCGGGAACTCGCCGACGCCCTTGCGGAAGCCGGAGTGGAGGTGGTGGTCGCGTGATTGTCACCCTCACCGCCAACCCCAGCCTGGACCGCACCGTAGCGCTGCCCGGCCCGCTCCTCCGCGGGGAAGTTCAGCGGGCCATCTCCGTCCGCCAGGAATCCGGGGGCAAGGGAGTCAATGTCTCCCGCGCCCTCGTCGCCTCGGGGCTCAAGACAATTGCTGTCCTCCCCGGCTCGGAGGCCGACCCTGTCCTCACGGGCCTGCGGGAGACCGACGTTCCGTTCGCGGCCCTCCCGATTGGCGAGCCGCTGCGCAGCAACGTGGCCCTCACGGAGCCCGGCGGCGTCACCACCAAGATCAACGAACCCGGACCGGTCCTCAGCGCGGATCAGCAGGAGGCCCTGATCAGCCTGTTGCTGGACCACGCACGCGGTGCCGCCTGGGTGGTCCTGGCCGGCTCGCTCCCACCCGGGGTTCCAGCCGACTTCTACGCGACCGTCACGCGGCGGCTGCGTTCCCTGTTCGACGGCGAGACCGCACCTCGGGTCGCCGTCGACTCATCCGGCGAACCCCTCGCCGCAGCGGTCTCCGGCGACACCTCGGGAAAACCGGACCTCTTGAAACCCAACGCCGAGGAACTGGTGGAACTGGCTGCCGCAGCCGGGTTCGCCACGAACAAGTCCGCCGAGGAGCTCGAAGCGGACCCGGAGGCTGCAGCAGCGGCCGCCTCCGCCGTCGTGCGCTCCGGAGTGGGTGCTGTACTGGCCACCCTCGGTTCCAAGGGCGCCGTTCTTGTGACGGCCGACGGCGCGTGGCTGGCCACGCACCCGCCGGTCACCGCGGTCAGCACTGTCGGCGCCGGCGATTCCTCGCTGGCCGGATACCTGCTCGCATCCAGCCAGGGCGCCGCCCCGGTCGATTGCCTCCGTCAGGCGGTGGCCCATGGTGCCGCCGCCGCTTCCCTGCCTGGCTCCACTGTCCCGGCAGTCAACCAAACCACCCCTGATGCCGTAACCATCACGGCCCTCCGGAAGGATTGACAGTGACACAGCTCATTACTACCGAACTGGTCGAGCTCGACCAGAATCTGGGCAGCTCGCCCGAGGACGTGATCCGGCATCTGGCAGGCAGAGTTGCAGCCACCGGACGCGCCACCGAGGCCGAAGGCCTCTTCGCCGACGCCTTTGCCCGGGAATCGAAGACCGCCACGGGAGTCCCGGGCGGCATCGCGATCCCGCACTGCCGCTCGACGGCGGTCACCGAACCCACCCTGGCGATGGCGCGGCTGTCCCAGCCGGTCGACTTCGGCGCCAAGGACGGGCCCGCGGACATTATCTTCTTCATCGCCGCTCCTGAAGGCGCGGACCAGGACCACTTGAAGCTGCTGTCGAAGCTGGCGCGGTCACTGATCAAAAAGGACTTCACGGCCAGCCTGCGCGCCGCGACCTCCCAGGCGGAGATTGTCGAGCTCGTCGACGCCGCCTTGGCGGACAAGCCGGCCGCCCACACCCCTGCCGAAGCGACCGGCGCCGCTTCCGCGGCCGCCGCCTCAGCCACTGTCGCGGGTGCTGAGGGAGAAGGTGCCGGCGCAGCGAAGGCCAAGAGGCCCAAGCGCCTCGTCGCCGTCACAGCCTGCCCCACCGGCATCGCCCACACCTACATGGCCGCCGACTCGCTGGTTGCCGCGGCCAAGGAAGTCGGCGTGGACCTGCAGGTGGAAACCCAGGGATCCTCCGGCGCCAAGGCCCTTGACCCCGCCGTGATCGCGGCCGCCGACGCCGTGATCTTCGCCGTGGACGTGGATGTGCGCGGCAAGGAGCGCTTCGCCGGCAAGCCGGTCATCAACGCGCCGGTCAAGCGCGGCATCGACGAACCGGACAAGATGGTCGCCGAAGCACTCGCCGCCGCGGACAATCCGCACGCCCACCGCGTGCCGCACTTCGGCGCCGAGGAGCAGGCCGAGCTCGCGGCCGAGGAAAAGAGCGAACACATCGGCACGAAGCTGAAGAAGGCCCTCCTGACCGGTGTCAGCTACATGATCCCGTTCGTGGCCGGCGGCGGTCTGCTGATCGCCCTAGGCTTCCTGTTGGGCGGCTACGACATCACCGCCTTCGCGGACAAGATCCTGGCGGAAAACAGCCTCTTCAACCTGCCCACCGTGTATCCGGAACTGGCGTGGGGCCCGCTGGGCGCATACCTCGGTGCCGTGATGTTCAAGATTGGCGCCCTGTCCCTGGGCTTCCTCGTACCCGCACTGGCCGGCTACATCGCCTACGCCATCGCTGACCGGCCCGGCATCGCCCCGGGCTTCGTGTCCGGCGCTGTTGCCGTCTTCATGGGCGCAGGGTTCCTCGGCGGCATCGTGGGCGGCCTGATCGCCGGCTACGTGGCACATTCGATCGGCAAGCTCAACGTGGCCCGCTGGCTGCGCGGCCTGATGCCGGTGGTCATCATCCCGCTCATAGCGTCGCTCGCGGCTTCCGGCCTGCTGTTCGTGTTCCTGGGCGCCTACATCGCCCGGGTCACTGTCGGGCTCAACGAATTCCTGTCCGGCCTCACCGGTGCCAGCGCCATCGCCCTGGGCGTCATCCTGGGCCTGATGATGTGCTTCGACCTCGGCGGTCCGGTCAACAAGGTGGCCTACTCCTTCGCCGTCGCCGGCCTGGGTGCAGCCTCCATCACCAACCAGGCCCCGTGGCAGATCATGGCAGCCGTCATGGCCGCCGGCATGGTCCCGCCGCTGGCCATGGCACTTGCTGCGACCGTGCTGAACAAGAAGCTCTTCAGCCTCGCGGAACAGGAAAACGGCAAGGCCGCCTGGCTGCTGGGCGCCTCGTTCATCACCGAAGGCGCCATCCCGTTCGCCGCCGCCGACCCGCTGCGCGTCATCCCCGCCAGCATGCTCGGCGGAGCCGTGACAGGCGCCATCTCGATGGCGGCGGGCGTGGGGTCCAAGGCCCCGCACGGCGGAATCTTCGTCTTCTTCGCGATCGATCCCTTCCTGATGTTCGTCGTCGCCATTGCGGCCGGTACCGTCGTGAGTGCCTTCGCCGTGATCGCGCTCAAACGCTGGGCAGTCAAGAAGCCGGTTGATACGGTGGAAACGGTTCCCGTAGCCGCCTGAACCAGTGCATGATTCTTTCAAGCAAACACCCACAGCTGATAAACACAGAAGCTGACTTCAAGGAGCAGAAATGACCGAACGTAACGCCACCATTGCCAGCCGCGTTGGGCTGCATGCCCGTCCGGCAGCCATCTTCGCCGAGGCTGCAGGCGAGTTCGACAACCTCGAGATCACGATCGCCCGCCTGGGCGAGCCGGAGGACGAGGCCATGGACGCCGCCAGCATCCTGTCGCTGATGAGCCTGGGCGCCTCCCACGGCGAGGTTGTGGTGTTGCGTGCCAAGGGCGAAGGCGCCGACGCGGCACTGGACCGCCTCGTGCAGATCCTTGAGACGGATCACGACGCCGAATAGCCTCACCTTCCGGCCCCGCGCCGGAACACCGGCAGCTTCAGAAGGCCCGGCCGCCCCCGATGAGGGGCCGGCCGGGCCTTCGCGTTGCCGGGCCACCCCTGTGGCTGCGCCGGCTTGAACTGGCTGGATTGGCTGAATTGGCTGGGCTGGCTGGGCTGGCTGCGCGGGAGACCGTGATTTTTGTCAGTGAGCTTAGTGAATGCTTGTCACGGCTCCGCGGCGCGGCTAGTTTGGAATCCCCGGCGGCACCGTCCGCGGGCCGCCGCCCAAGTGGTTCCCGGCCGAAGGAGATGATCGCGCAGCCATGCCAACAAAGAAGGGCGAGCCCCGCGGCTCAGAAAGCCCCAGCATCAAGGACCCCGAGCTCTACGAGAAGCTGCTCGAGGACGGCGCCTCCAAGCAAAAAGCCGCCAGGATCTCCAACGCCGCCGCCAAACGGGGCCGTTCCTCAGTCGGCCGCAAGGGCGGCAAGGCCGGAGACTATGAGGACTGGACAGTGCCGCAGCTGAAGGCACGCGCCAAGGAGATCGGCCTCACGGGCTACTCTGCCAAGAAGAAGAGCGAGCTCATCTCCGCCCTGCGGAACTCCTGATTAGCGTGCGCGACGGCGCCAGCCGGCTTCCGGGCTCAGGCACCCTTTCGGGCCGTCTTCGCGGCCGTCGCTGTGGGAGCCGCCGCCGTCTTGGAAGCCGCAGTCTTGGCAGAACCAGCCCTGGTGGAGGCCGCCTTGGTGGCTGTGGACTTGGACGCCGGCGTCTTCGCGGCTGCCTTGGGGGCGGCCTTGGCCGCCGGTCCGGAAGCCCCGGCCGGCGCCTCCGCGGCACCTCCCCCTCCGCCGCGCTTTTTCTCGATGCTGCGTTTGAGGGCTTCCATCAGGTCGATCACTTCGCCCTCGCCGGCCTCGGCAGGGGCGCCGAAGGTCTCCTCCGTATCCAGCGACTCCCCCTTGTCCAGCTTCGCCTCGATCAGCTGGCGCAACTGCTCCTGATAGTCGTCCGTGAACTGGTCCGGCTCAAAGTCGGAGGCCATCGAATCGACCAGGGCGGCGGACATCTCGCGTTCCTGCGCCGAGATCCGGATGGAGGTCTCGAGTGCGGGAAAGCTGGCTTCGCGGACTTCGTCGGCCCACAACAGCGACTGCAACACCAGGACCTCATCGCGAATCCTCAGCGCGCCCAGCCGCGTCTTGTCCCGGAGCGCGAACTGCACAACTGCCACACGGTCCGTGTCCTCCAAGGCCCGCCGCAGCAGCACATAGGCCTTGGGCGACTTGGAGTCGGGTTCAAGGTAGTAGCTTTTTTCAAACATCATGGGATCGAGCTGATCGGCCGGAACGAACTGGACCACTTCGATTTCGTGGCTGTTTTCCGCCGGGATGGACTTGAGCTCGTCGCGGGTCAGGACCACCGTGCGGCCATCGTCCTCATACGCCTTGTCGATGTCCTCGTAGTCGATGATCTTGCTGCAGACCTCGCAACGGCGCTGGTAGCGGATCCGGCCGCCGTCGGCGTTGTGGACCTGGTGGAGGCTGATGTCGTGGTCCTCGGTGGCGCTATAGACCTTGACCGGCACGTTGACCAGCCCGAACGCTATTGCGCCTTTCCAGATGGCTCTCATGGATCAAGTGAACATCACAGTTGCGCGGAGGTGAAGGGTTTTGCCCAACGGTAAAGAGCGCGTCCGGGTGGACGGACGCGAACTGGTGCTCACCAACCTGGAAAAAGTCATGTACCCGGAGACGGGCACCACCAAGGCCGACGTCCTGGCCTACTATGCCGCCGTCGCACCAGTGCTGATCCCCGCGGCCCGCAACCGGCCGGCCACGCGGAAGCGCTGGGTCCACGGCGTCGGGACCGCCGATGCCCCCGGGGAGATGTTCTTCCAGAAGAACCTGGACCATTCAACGCCCGGCTGGGTGCCCCGCGCCGCCATCACGCACAAGGACCGGACCATCCAATATCCCCTGGTCAATGATCCCGCCACCCTGACCTGGCTGGCCCAGATCGCGGCCCTGGAGATCCACGTGCCGCAGTGGCGGGTGGACTCCCACGGCAATGCCTTGCCTCCCGACCGGCTGGTGCTGGACCTGGACCCCGGCGAGGGTGCGGGACTGGCGGAGTGCGTGGAGGTGGCCCGGCTGGCCCGCACCATCCTGCAGGACGTGGGCCTGGATCCCGTGCCCGTAACGAGCGGCAGCAAGGGCATCCACCTCTACGCCGCCCTGGACGGATCCCAGAGCTCGGACCAGATTTCCGATTTCGCCCACGAACTGGCCCGCTCGCTCGAAGCAGACCACCCGGATCTGGCCGTCAGCGACATGAAGAAGACCCTGCGCGCCGGCAGGGTGCTCGTGGACTGGAGCCAGAACAACGCCGCCAAGACCACCATCGTGCCGTACTCGCTGCGCGGCCGGCCCCGGCCTACGGTGGCCGCACCGCGCACGTGGCGGGAACTCGGCTCCCCCTCGCTGCACCACTTGGACTTCCAGGAGGTAATGAAACGCGTCGCCGCCGGCAAGGATCCGTTCGCTCCCGTCTCCGGCGGCCGGCACGACGGCGGAGCCGCCGCGGCCCACGCGGCGGAACACCCACCCGGAGGACGGACCGAGACATCTCCCGAGCAGGCCGGCAACGGCGGCGACACCGACCCGCGGCTGGACGAGTACCGCACCAAACGGGACCGGGCAGGCACGCCAGAGCCCTTCACGGCGGAACGGCACCAGGCCGGGGACGACGGCGGGACACGGCAGGAGAAATTCGTCATCCAGGAGCACCACGCCAGGCGGCTTCACTACGACTTCCGGCTCGAACGCGACGGGGTGCTGGTGTCCTGGGCACTGCCCAAGGGCGTCCCCACCAGCAAGGCCAAGAACCACCTCGCGGTCCAGACCGAAGACCACCCGATGGACTACGCCGACTTCGAAGGTGACATTCCCCAGGGCCAGTACGGCGCCGGGACGGTCAGCATCTGGGACCGCGGATACTACGAATGCGAAAAGTGGATCGCCGGCAAGGAGGTCATCGCCACCCTGACCGGAGCGGAGGGCGGCGGCCTTGGCGGGCCCCGCAGGTTCGCCCTGATCCACACCGGTCAGGCCAACGACCAATGGCTCATCCACCTGATGGACCCGGCGGGCTCGGCCAAAGGCCACCCCGGCGCGCGGCGCCCGTCCGGCACAGCGGACGACGCCGACGACGGCGGCGGCGGCCACGTCGAGGGCGAAGTCGAGGGCGACGACGGAGCGGACGCCGGCACCGGCGCCGAACCGGCCCCCGACGCCTCCGGGTTCAGTCCGATGCTGGCCACGTCCGGGACCCTGGCGGACCTGCCGGACCTGGACTGGCAGTACGAGCTCAAATGGGACGGCGTGCGGGCCCTGGTCATCGGCGACGCCACCAGAATCCGGCTCATCAGCCGGAACGGCATCGACATGTCCGTGAGCTACCCCGAACTCACGGACCGGGCCCGTTGGCCGGAACAGGGCTTCGTCGCCGACGGCGAGATCATCGCCGTCGGGCGCTCCGGCCGGCCGGACTTCGGCCTGCTGCAGAGCCGGATGAAACTCAGCAAGGCCGCCGACGTCACCAGGGCGCAGGAGTCGACGCCTGTGCGGCTGATGCTGTTCGATCTGCTCTTCGACGCCGGCCAGGACCTGCGCCGCCTGCCGCTGAGTGAGCGCCGGCACCGGCTGGAGCAGTTCTTCCGCCCTTCCGCCGGCCCGGTGGAACTCTCCGGCGTGATTGACGGCGACGCCGCGCACATCCTGGAAAGCGTCGCCGAGCTGGGGCTGGAGGGTGTCATGGCCAAGCGGACAGACGGGCGCTATGTCGGCCAGCGCAGCCGGTCCTGGCTGAAGCTCAAGATTGAGCGGACCCAGGAGGTGGTGGTGGGCGGCTGGCGGCCCGGAAAGGGCGAACGCGGGGATTCCGTTGGCTCGCTGCTGCTGGGAATACCGGACGGCTCGAAGCTACGGTACGTGGGGCGGGTGGGCAGCGGCTTCAGCGACCGTGAACTCAAGGAACTCAGGCAACAACTGGACGCCCTGCCGCGGAAGACCTCCCCGTTCCGGGAGGTGCCCCACGCCGACGCCGCAGACGCCAACTGGGTGAGTGCAAAACTCGTCGGCGAGGTCACCTTCGGGGAATGGACCGGCACCGGGAAGCTCCGGCACCCGGTGTGGCGCGGCTGGCGCCTGGATAAGACGCCAGCCGACGTCGTGGTCGACCCTGCCGCCGGCCCCTAGTTAGGGGGCCGGTTGTGATGGGGCTAGTCGTGGTGGGGCATCTGTGGACGGCTTTGCCGGTGCATGGCTCCAGTGGCCACCTGCTGGCCTTGCCGCCCGCGGGCGGTATCGCGGTCCTTGGGGTGACGCTGCTTGCCACTGCCGTCCGGCCATTGCTGTCCTTGGCCCGCCCCGGGGGGAGCATGGTGCAGGGTCTCCGGTCCGGGCGCGTCAGCCATGGACTGCGCCAGATGGCCCGCGACCTCGGGCTCGATTTCTTCTCCGAATTGATGGTCCGCCATTGATCTTCCTTTCCGCTGTAATAACCGCTGTGAAGTGAAGTGTCCATCAATCGTAGGACTGCACGGATGAGATGTCTGTAGTGGCTGTGGCTGACTCTCCATTGGCCCGAATTCCGCCCAAAAATCCGCGTTTGCAAGGGCTGGTGCGGAAAATTTTGGCCGCGGCGCCGCCGGGATCGCCGGTTCCCAGTAATCGCGCGGCGAAACGGGGCAAAAGAAAATAGCGGAGTGGCCCCAAATGCCACCCGAAATGAGCGATCATACGGCACCAAACTCGGAAACTCCAGAGAAATCCCGTAAAATTGAAAGCCTGCCCAGAGCGGGGCAGCTACAAGTCGCAAGCAAATGACCTCCATAGGAGTGGCCCAAATGCCCACAGACCGAAGCACGACCGACTCTTCAGCAGGCGTTATTAACGCCAGCGGAACCAACCAAGGCGCGCCCAAGGGTGTGAAGAAACCAAAGCTACGTCGCCGTCGACTCCGCGAGTCCGACGTCAACGTTGTCGACCAGCCGATGCTCAAGAAGGCGCTCGGCGGCACCATCGTGGGTAACACCATGGAGTGGTACGACGTCGGCGTGTTCGGCTACCTGATCACCACCATGGGACCGGTGTTCCTGCCGGAGGCGGACAAGTCCGTCCAGACCCTGTTCCTGCTGGGAACCTTCGCCGCCACCTTCATCGCCCGCCCCCTCGGCGGAGTCGTGTTCGGCTGGCTTGGCGACAAGATCGGCCGCCAGAAGGTCCTTGCCACGACCCTGATGATCATGGCCGCCAGCACCTTTGCTGTCGGGCTCCTGCCCGGCTACGCGCAGATCGGCATCTGGGCTGCGGTCCTGCTGGTCCTGTTCAAAGTTATCCAGGGCTTCTCTACCGGCGGTGAATACGCCGGCGCCACGACCTTTGTGAGCGAGTACGCCCCTGACAAGCGCCGCGGATTCTTCGCCAGCTTCCTGGACATGGGCAGCTACCTCGGCTTCGCCCTTGGCGCAGCCCTCGTGTCGGTGCTGCAGCTGACCCTCGGCCAGGACACCATGGAGCAGTGGGGCTGGCGCATCCCGTTCCTCATTGCCGGCCCGCTCGGCCTGATCGCCGTGTACTTCCGGAGCAAGATCGAGGAATCGCCGCAGTTCCAGGCAACCCTGGATGCCCAGGAGAGCCTCGCCAAGGACGCAACCGCCTCGGACACCGCAGCCTCCAAGGGCCCGGTGGGCATCGTGAAGGCGTACTGGCGCTCCCTCATCGTCGCGATGATCCTGGTAGCGGCAGCAAACACCGCCGGCTACGCACTGACCTCCTACATGCCGACGTACCTCACGGAGTCCAAGGGCTACGACGAGCTGCACGGCACGCTGCTGACCATCCCCGTGCTGGTCATCATGAGCCTCTGCATCCCGCTGACCGGCAAGCTTTCTGACCGGATCGGCCGCCGCCCCGTGCTGTGGATCGGCGCCATCAGCACGGTGGTCCTGGCCACCCCCGCGTTCCTCCTGATCGGCATCGGCGAAGTCTGGTCCACGTTGGCCGGCCTTTCCCTGATTGCATTCCCGGTGACGTTCTACGTGGCCAACCTGGCTTCGGCCCTGCCGGCCCAGTTCCCGACGGCAAGCCGCTACGGCGCCATGGGCATCGCGTACAACTTCTCGGTGGCCATCTTCGGCGGCACCACGCCGTTCATCGTTGCTGCCCTGATCACCGCAACCGGCAACGACATGATGCCGGCCTACTACCTGATGGCCACCTCGGCGATCGGCGCCGTAGCGATCTACTTCCTCAAGGAATCCGCCCAGATGCCGCTGCCTGGCTCCATGCCGAGCGTGGACACCCAGGCCGAGGCCCGGGAACTGGTCGCGACGCAGGACGAGAACCCGCTGATCGACCTTGAGCACATGGATATGCCCATGGTCGCACCGGCCACCGCAGGGCGCGGGGAAGCCGAGAAAGTTCCGGCCTCAGTCTGACCTGCCCGGTCCGACCGGTCCCGGCAGCGGTAGCCCAGGCTACGTAGCTGACAGCCCCGCCCTTCGAGGCCTGTTCCGTATGTTTACCCGTTGGGGGAGCATCCGGAACAGGCCTTAGGCGTGTCCACACCACTTTCAGTCCCCGGGGACCCGGGGCCCCGGGGAAAAACACCGAAAACGGAGAGGCAGTTGTGATGACCCTGCTGCACCACATCCGTTCGCTGCACAGCCTGGCCCCGGCCAACAAGGACCACGTGTCGGCCTGGCGGGTGGCGATCAGCGTGGCCGTTCCGTCGTTGGTGCTGTTGGCGGCAGGGCGCCCCGAGCTGACCGGCTACGCCGTTTTCGGCGCGCTGACGGGCATGTACGGCCGCACCGAGCCCCATCAGCTCCGGCTCCGCCACCAAGGCCAGGCGGCTGTCCTGCTGCTCAGCGGTGTGGGGGTCGGCGTCTTCCTCTCCGTCCATCACATTCATTCGTGGGCCCTGGTGATCGCGGAGGCCGCGTTTGCCGGCGTGGCTTCGCTGTTCACGGACAGGACGGCCCTGAAACCGGCCGGCCCCTTCTTCGGGATCCTGGCCCTGGGCGCGTGCGCTTCTGTTCCGGCCGCAGTCCCTTGGCAGACGGCTGTTCTCATCGCCGCGGGATCGGCCGCGTTCTCGATCGTGATCGGCTTTGGCGGCTGGTTCCGGGGCCGCACCTGGCAGCGAGGTTGGCGGCGGGACGTCACGGTGCTGAGCGGGGCAGGCCGCCGGGCGGTGTGGCTGCATGCCGCCCGTTACGTGAGCGCTGTCGCCGCCGCCGGGACCCTCGGGGTCCTCAGCGGCAGCGGCCACCCGCATTGGGCCATGGCCGCGGCGGCGGTGCCGCTTTCCGGCGCGGATCTGCCCAGCAGCGTGTACCGCGGCGTCCACCGGATTGTCGGCACCCTCGTGGGCCTGGTGGTGGTTGCAGCCATCCTGTTCCCGTGGCCGGGCTCGCCGCTGCTGGCCTTCCCCGGACAGGAGGCCGCCGTCTTGGTCTGCCTGGTGATCGTCCTGCAGTTCAGCACCGAACTGTTCATGACCCGGCATTATGGCCTGGCCATGGTGTCCTTCACCCCGGTGATCCTGCTGGTCGGACAGCTGGCGGCGCCGACCGATCCCGGCGTCCTGATAGCCGAACGGGCCGTAGAGACCGGCGTGGGCGCCGCCGTCGGGATTCTGGTGGTCGTGCTGATACGGCGCGGGCGCCTGGCTATGCCCTGATGTGCCCGGCGCCTACTTGGCGCGCCGCGCCGGCCCAGCGACGAGCTTTGACGGCAGCACCCGTGAAACCGAGGTCAGGACCTTGTAGCGCTTGCTGGGGATGGAGACGGCCTTGCCCTTAGCGTTGTCCGCCAGGCCCTCGCTGACCACTTGCCGCGCCTCGAGCCACATCCAGCGCGGCGTCACGGTCTTGTCCATCCCCATCCGGTCGTGGAACTCGGTGTGGGTGAAGCCGGGGCACACCGCGGTGACCTTTACCCCGCGCGCCGCGTAGGCCATGTTGGCTGAGCGCGAGAAGCTCAGCAGCCAGGCCTTCGCTGCGGAGTACGTTCCGCGGGGCAGGAAGGCCGCCACGCTGGCGACGTTGATGATCCTGCCGGACCGGCGCGCGAGCATGCCCTGCAGGGCGGCGTGGCTGAGCTCCATGGCGGTTTCGACATGGAGTTTCAGGTGCTTCTTCTCCTCGGCAATGTCGTTGTCCTCGAAGGACCGCAACAAACCGATTCCCGCATTGTTGACCAGGATCTCCACCGGCCGTGCGGGATCGGTGAGGCGGGCGACGACGGCGGCAATCCCGGCGTCGTCGGTCAGGTCCGCGGCGATCGTCTCCGCCCCGGCCCCGTAGCTGTTCTCCAGCTCCGCCGCAGTGGCCGCGAGGCGGCCAGCGTCCCGGGCCACGAGCACCACGCGGTGGCCCTGTTCGGCCAATTGGCGGGCGAACTCGGCGCCCAGGCCTGCCGTGGCGCCCGTAATGAGAGCGGTGGTGTCCGGAGTGGACGCTGTTTGTGGATTCATAGCGACAGCCTAGCGGTGTACCGGCTCAGGCAAAGGCCGTGTCCGACGCCACTTCGTCCCCCGTCTGGCCGTCGCCCTCCGCCAGGCCGTCACCATCGGCCAGGTGGCGGTTCTGAAGCTCTTCGGCCGCGAGTTCATACCAGGTGTGCGCTCCGTACGACGGACTGCTGGTGTCGAGGTGGCGGTACAGGGCGTCGGCGAGCCGGCACAGGGCAGTGTCGGACAGGGCCCGGACCGTGGCCGCCGGATCCAGTGTGTCCTCGAAGTACTCCGAAAGCGCCAGCCCGTCCATGGCGCCAAGGTCACTGACGATGCCGGCCTCCGTGGCCAGCGGAATGTTGGCAGCCCCAAGCCCGGAGTCCAGGTCGGAGTCCAGGCCCGTGTCGAGCCCGGAGTTGAGACCGGCGTCGAGTCCGGCGAGGACTTCGGCGTCGGCGCCGACGTGGAGGAGGCAGATAGGCAGCTCAGCCGGTTCCTCGAGGGTGAGGCGGAATGGCACGGCCGCTCCGGGGTCCACGGCATCCTGGGGCTCCGGAAACGGCAAGGGGCTGGCATCCGCGAGCCGCCGGAGGTCCAGCAGCACATCCGGGTCCAGGTGGGACGTGCCGTGGAGGTCTACGATCACCTCGTCCCCGGCACCGATGCGGCCGGCGCGACGCACGATATGCATGAGGGCAGCCGAATCCGACGGGGCGACGCAGCCGGTAATTTCGAGCGTGACACGGGCGGGATCGATGTCCATCCGGACAAACACACGCAGTTTATGGTTCATGGGGTTCTCCAAAGGGACCTGTCCAAGAGCCAACTGCATAACTCTGCTCAAACTTTACGAGGTTGTTCTCCGGCTCACAAGCGGGCCCGGCACCCGTACAGATCCGGGCCTGCCGGATCAGGCGTTCAGGCCCCCTCAGGTACCCGCTCGGGCCAGTCCACATACTGGTGGTACGACTCATGTTTGCGCAGGTAGCGGTACATGAACGGGCAATTCGGGATGATCCGCTTGCCGGAGGCAACGACGTCATCGAGGGCGAAGTGCGCCAGCACCTTGGCGAGCCCCTGGCCCTGGAACTGCTCAGCCGTATCCGTGTGGATGAAGTCGATATGGCCCGGCCTGTCGATGAAACGCACCTGGACGGCCAGCTTGCCGCCGACACGGAGTTCGTAGCGGTGCAGCTCGTCGTTTCTGATGGTGGAGACGTCCGGGGCGAAGGTGTCTTCCGTGGTTGCCGAGTTCTCCGTCATGGTTCGACATTGGCACTTAATGGCGGGCGTGGCAATGGCGGTTCAGATCCGCTCTGCCCGTCATGTGGGGTGGTCAGCCGGATAGGAATCCGTCCCAGGAGCACGACGGCGAGCGCGAAGCAGGCGGCACCCCCGCCGAGGAGCCCAAGCATGAGCCCGTTGAGCGCCGCGTTGACCGCCGGGACAAAAACGGCGACCGCGGCCAGCAGCACGGCGGCCGCCGGGCGGCTCTGCGCCGGGCCGGACGCCGTCGGCCGCTCCTCCAGCCTGCCAAACAGCGCCAGCACCGGCAGCAACAGCGCGATGACGCCCATCAGCACCAGGGGCCGCCCCCACCACCAGGCCGCGCTTCCTCCGGCCGGCTGGGGAAAATCCGTCAGCAGCAGCAGCCCGGACATCGCCGCCAGCAGGGGCAGGTGCCACAAGTAGACGGTCATGGACCGCCGGCCGGCCACGCCCATCATCCGCCGCACGCCGGCCAGGGACGCGATCCGGGACAACCCCGGCCGGAAGAGCTGGAGGGCGGCGGCCTGGGAGATGCCCAGGAGCAGCAGCGTCACGTTGGGCGGATTGAGGTTCACCAGCATGTTCCCGGAGTACAGCCGCAGCAGCACTATCAGCCCCAGCAGCATGTTGCTGGCAACCATGATGCCAAAATGCGCCGGCCGGCCCGGCAGCAGCCGCTCGCCGTCTGCCACGATGAATCCGAGCTGCTGCACGGCGCACCACACGAACACCATGTTCAGGTAGGCCAGCGGCGGCAGCACTCCCCGCAGGCAATCGACCGCCACCACCAGGGAGGTCAGCCCGGCGAGGGTCAGCCACGGCGCGCGCGAGTGGAGAGCCGCCAGCCAGGGAAGGTTGAGTTGCGCGGCGAGGTACGCGGCCAGGAACCACAGCGGCATTCCGGCTCCGCTGGTCAGCAGCTCGATGACCTGGGCGTCAACCCCTGCCAGGCGGGCAGCGGACAGGGCGATGAACATGACAGCCAGCAGGACGGCAGCCGGACGGATCAGGCGCAGCAACCGGCCCTGCATGAAATCGAAGGCGTTGCCGCCCCTGGCGCGCAGCCGCTGCCAGGAGTGCAGACCGGTGATCCCGCCGGCCACAAAGAACAGCGGCATGATCTGGAAGACCCACACCACCGGCTCAAACCAGTGCTGATCGCCCAGGATGTTCTCGGTGGTCACGGTGCCGTCCGGGTGCAGGACCGGGCTGACCATCATCGTGTGCGCGACCACCACCAATGCCAGGCAGAAGAACCGGACAAGGTCGATCACCGGGTCGCGGTCCGGCATCGGGGCCGGGCCGCCGGCTGACCGCTGCTGTGGAACCATGGCGCCCCCTGGGAAGGCCGGCTGTGTCGCATCATTGTCGGCCCTGGGGCGCCTTGACGGCCAGAGCAGTTTGGCCCAGTTCCGTGCCGGTGTTCAGGCGCTAAGCAGCTCCAGCATGCCGAGGGAGGCCAGGATCATGGTTCGATCCCAGCCTCCCGTTCCGCCGGTTGCGGGTTGAACAGGCCGTCAGCGGGAGAGTGTGGCCAGGGCAGTTGCGGCGAACGTCCGCGCTGATGCATCCCAGTGGCCCAGCAGCGCCTGGAGGTTCTCGCCGTCGGCCCGGTGGGCGGCGGTCTGTTCCTCAAGGACCGCCAGGACGCCGGTGCGCAGCTCGGTGTTGAAGTTGACCTTGCCCACGTTCATGGCGGCGGCCTTGACCAGTTCCTCGGCCGGGATGCCCGAGGCGCCGTGCAGGACCAGCGGAATCCGGGTCCGCACGGCGATGTCCTGCAGCACGTCCCAGCGCAGCCGGGGCTCCCCCGTGTACTTGCCATGGACGTTGCCCACGGCTACGGCGAGCAGCTGCGCCCCGGTGCGGGCCACGAAGTCCTCCACCTGGGCGGAGTCGGTGAGGCCGGCGGGTTCCTCCGCCACGTCGGTCCCGAAGGCCCGGTCCTCGTCACCGGCGAGTCCGCCAAGTTCGGCTTCAATTACGACGTCGGCGCTGCCCTGCGCCGCCAAGGCCGCCCGGACGCCCTGGACCAGGGCGATGTTGTCCTCATAGGGCAGCGAGGACCCGTCGACCAGCACCGAGTCGGCCCCGGCGCTGACGGCGTCGGCGATCACCTGCGGGTCGGTGGCGTGATCGAGCTGCACGGCAATCGGAACGCCGGCGGCGTCGGCGAGTCCGCGGAGAGCGGCGATCAGCCGCAGCCCGTTGGGCGTGGCCGCGGTCTTCGGCGCGACCAGCAGGATGGCGCCCCGGCCGGATTCCTCGGCCGCCGCCACCACGGCGAGCGCGGTGGTGAAGTCGTAGCAGGTGAAGGCAGGGACAGCGGAGCCCTGCTGGAGGGCTGAGGCCACAAGGTGATCGAGTTGGGTACGCATCAGGCGCTCAAGCCCCCCACCAGGATCCAGGCCACGAACGTCAGCGCGAAGCCGGCGAGCCCGAGAATAGTCGTCAGCACCGTCCAGGTCCTGAGGCCGTCGGAGACGGTCAGGCCGTAGTAGCGCACGACGGTCCAGAATCCGGCGTCGGTCACGTGGGACAGGCCGAGGGCACCGAAGCCGATGGCGATCACAATCACGGCGATCTGGGCCGGCGAGTAGCCGCCGCCGGCAACGGCGGAGGTCAGCAGGCCGGTGGTCGTGACGATCGCGACAGTGGCTGAGCCCTGGGCGGCGCGGAGGGCAAGGGAAATGATGAAACCAAGAACGATGACCGGCAGGCCCAGGTGGTCCAGCGTCTGGGACAGGGCTGCACCGATACCGGAGGTCCGCAGGACCTCGCCGAACACACCGCCGGCCGCGACGACCATGAGGATGGACGCGATGGGAGGCAGCGCGCCTTCGAAAATTTCGCCGGTTTCCTTCAGTGACCAGTTGCGACGGACGGCCAGCAGGAAGAAGGAGAGTGCCACGGCCACCAGCAGGGCGAAGAACGGGTTGCCGATGAAGGCGGCCAGGCCGTACCAGCCGTTGTCCTTGGGAATGGTGAGGGTGCCCAGGGTGCCGATCAGGATCTGCACGATCGGGGCAGCGATGAGGAAGATGATCAGGGCCGGACGCGGCGGGGCAACGGCGTGGGCACCTGGACCTTCGTGGCCCACGCGCACCAGGGAGTCTGAACCGTACTCGTCCACCTGGGCTTTGACGGCGGGCAGCAGCTCGTAATCCCTGCTGTTCATGATGCTGGCAACCCAGTAGGACAGGAAGCCGAGCGGGATGCAGATGAGCAGCGAGATGAGGGTGATCAGTCCGATGTCGGCGCCGAACACCCCGGCACCGGCCACGATGCCCGGGTGCGGAGGCACAGCCACGTGAATGGACAGCATGATGCCGGCCATGGGGAGGCCGAACTTGACCGGGTGCACGTTGGCGATCTTCGCGAAGGCGTAGACGATCGGTACGAGCACGATGATGCCCACCTCGAAGAACACCGGGATTGCCACAAGGAAGCCAACCCCGGTGAGGGCCACGGCCACTCGCCGGGCGCCGAGCTTGGCGGTGAAGTGCGCCGCGAGGGACTGCACGCCGCCGGAGACCTCGATCATCCGCCCCAGGATCGCGCCGAGCGCGATCAGGAGGGCGACCTTGCCCATGGTGCCTCCCACTCCAGCGGCAACCACGGTGAACACGTCTTTGAGCGGGATCTGTGCGGCCACGGCCACCAGGATGCTGACGGTCAGCAGGGCCACGAAGGCCTGGATCTTGAACCGGATGATCATCATCAGCAGCAGGGCGACGCCGGCAGCCGCGATTGTCAGCAGCAGCGGAGTTCCCAGCTCCACGGCCGGCTTGATGACGGGCGCGTCGGCCGCGCGCACCATCAGGGAATTGAGCAGGGGGGTCATGAAGAGGCGTCTCCTTCGACAGGAAAGTCGCCCGACGARTCAGTCGTCGGGACCAGGGGCGGGGAGGGGCCCGACGACGGCGGAGGGGGGACCGCCGTCGTCGGGGGTGGGATGGCTGGTTAGGCGGTGCGCTTGGTGGGCGCGAGGACCTTGATCACGGCGGAGTCATCCGCGGCGGCCAGGCCCTGGGCCTGGCCCAGGAGGTAGAGCTGCTCCGCGGCGGCGGCCACCGGGGCGGCGAGGCCGGCCGCGCGGGTGGCCTTGCCGACGATCCCCATGTCCTTGACGAAGATGTCCAGGCGGCTGAGGACCTCGGCGCCGTTTTCCGTGTAGGCCTCCAGGATGCGCGGGCCGCGGTTGGAGAGCATGAAGGAGCCCGCCGCGCCGGCTTCGAGGGCGGCGAGGGTCTTGGCCTGGTCCAGGCCGAGGGCGTCGGCCAGGGCCATTGCCTCGGCGGCGGCGGCGATGTGGATGCCGCAGAGCAGCTGGTTGACGGTCTTGAGGGCCTGGCCGTCGCCGGGCTTGTCGCCGACCACGGTCAGGGTGGAGGCCAGCAGCTCGAGGGCCGGGCGGGCCTTTTCCTGGGCCTTGGGCGATGCGCCCACCACGATCAGCAGGTCGCCTTCGCCGGCACGCTTGGGGCCGCCGGAAAGCGGGGCATCAACCAGCTCGACGCCGTATTCGGCCAGGCGGTCCACCGTGGCGGGGATGGCGTCGGTGCCCACGGTGCTGCCCAGGATCACGACGGAGCCCGGTTTGAGCACGGAGGCCACGCCGTTCTCGCCGAAGAGGACATCGTTGAGCTGCTCGCCGTTGCGCACTGCCAGCAGCAGCGCATCGGCGCCTTCCGAGGCTTCCCGGGCGGAGGCGAACGTGCGGATGCCGGCCTCTTCAGCCAGCTTCAGGCGCGGCTCGGCGATGTCGAAGCCGTGGACGGTGAGCTGGCTTGCCAGGCGCGTGGCCATCGGCAGGCCCATGGCGCCAAGGCCCAGGACGGTGACGGTGTAGTTGCTGGTCATGGTGTTCTCCATCGAATGACGTGTTGTGGCGTGCGGTGTTGAGCAGAAGATGTTGGTCAGAAGGTGTTGCTGAGCTTGCGCGTGACATCGGCGAGGGACTGGTCATCGCCCACGTTGCCGGCGAAAACGATGTAAGGGATGCCCTTGGCCGGGCCGTCCACCGGCTCCCACAGGCTGACAATGCCCGGCAGCATGGGCCCGCGGACAATGGCGTGCCGGATCTCCAGGCCGTGTGCGGCCACGTCCGAGGACGTGATGCCGCCCTTGGCGATCACGAAGCGGGGCGGGAAGGTCTTGAGCGTGCGGTTCACCACGGCGACGACCGCGGCGGAGACGGTGCGGGCGATCCGCAGGCTTTCGGCGGCGTCGGCGGTCTTGATCAGGAGCCGGCTGGTGTGGACGATCACGTCGCCGCCGCGGAGGGCCGTGACAACCGTGTCGACGGTTTCGTCCAGGTACTCCCGCGCGCTCTCGCCGAGCAGTTTTTCGACGTCGATCTCCACGATCCGGGCCGCGCTGTGCTGCTCGGTGAGGGCGTTGAGCTGGCGGGTGGTGACGCCGACGTGCGAGCCGACGACGATCAGGCCGCCGGCAACCGAGGGGGTGTTGCCCGCATAGGCTTCTTCGCCGCTGAGTTCGGTGCGGATTTCCTGTCCGATCCGTGCCCGGACGAACGGCGGGCCCACACGGTAGAGGAGCTTCTTGCCGCGGCGTTCTGCTTCTTCCAGGCCCAGGGACAGGGCGCGCAGATCATTTTCGGTGACGATGTCTGCCACGATCGGGGTGGAGTCCGTGGCGGCGTCGATGGCGTCGGCGATGGCCTTGGCGGAGATGTTCGGATCGGTGGAGGCCCGGATGATGTCCAGATCCAGCACGATCACCGAATCCGCGGGGAACCGGCCGTTCGATTTCTCCTCAACGTACTTGGCCATCTCCGAATTCGCGAAGCCGAAGCTGGCGTCCCGGGCGAATTCGGTCTCGGCCACGGGGGTGAGCTGTCCGGCGTCCTCGCCGGTGCCGCGGGTGAAGTGCACGCCGCCGATCGTCACGCGGCCGGCGTCGGGGAACGCGGGAACGATCACGACGCCGTCCGTCGTCTCGCCGTTGACGGCGGTGACAGTGGCGGCGATGACGTCGGGTTCGAGCGGGTAGTGGCCGCGGAGCGTGGAATCGCTGCGGCTGACAAAGCTGAGCCGCAGCGCGGGGTCCGCGGATGCGGCGGCCGCGAGGGCATTCCGGACGATTTCCTCATTGCGGGCGGCCGCCTCGGCAGGGTCAAGGCTGCGCGTGTTGGTCAGCACGTAGACCGCGCGCTGGCGCTGGCCGTTGACTTCGTAGCCGAACGCCCAGGCGAAGTCCGCCACGTCCCAGCGGGTGAGGACCGGCAGGTTCGACACGGACTGGGTGCCGGTGGGGTCGTCGTCGAGCACTACCAGGACGCGGGGAGATGCCTCGGACGAGGCAGCCACGCTGTCTGCCACTAGCCGGGCGGGGATCTGTACTTCCGCGGGGAAGGCGGCCAGCACGTCTGCTTCGAGGGGCACTATGCACTCCATTGTGTGGGGATCAATCGGTGGAAACCTGCGGCTCTACGGGAGCCACAGAATTGAGTAAATGTAAGATGTCAGACATTTTATTTCTGGGTGTTAGTGTGGCATATGGCACAACGACGCGCAAGTAGACTTGGCCATCAGGAGCACGCCATCAGGCAAAGCCGGGTCGCTGGACGGGGAGAATTGGCTAGGAAATCGCTGGTCGGCGTTGTGGCCGACGAACTGCTGGACCGGATCATTGCCGGCGAGTTTCCGCCCGGCGCGAGCGTCCCCGGCGAACTTGAGCTCAGCTCCCGCCACGAAGTCAGCCGAATGRCCGTGCGCGAAGCCATGAAGACCCTTGAAGCCCAGCGGATTCTCAGCGTGGAGCGGGGCCGCGGCACGTTCGTGAACCCGGTCAACCGCTGGGGCTCCCTGGACGCTGTGCTGCGGGCGGCCTCGGAGGGCGAGAACGACGCCTCAGCCGCCATTCAGCTCATTGAGCTGCGCCGGATGCTGGAGACGGGCGCCTGCGAACTGGCCGCCGGGCGGATGGCGGATACGGACATCGAGGCCCTGCGCGCGCAGGTCGAAAAGATGCGGCTCGCGCATGAGAACAACGATCTTCCGGCGTTCGTCGAGGCGGACCTCGCCTTCCACGACCTCATCCTGCAGGCCTCGGAAAACGTGTTCGTCGCCGTGTTGTTCGAACCCTTGCACCGCGTGCTGGAAAAGCGGCGGACGGAAACGTCCAAGGTGCCCCAGATCCAGGAGCATGCCATCGGGCACCACCAGAACATCGCGGATGCGCTGGCCTCACGCGACCCGCACCGCGCCCGTGACGCCATGGACGCCCATATGCAGCAGACCCTCGACGACCTGAAGACGTTCGTGCTGGCCGAGGGGACCGCCTGACGCGAAACCGCGCTTCGCCGGATGCCCGGCTCAGGCGAGCGAGAGGAAGAGCTTCTCGAGCTCGGCCCGGTCCAGAGTGGGGTCGTCCTGCTGCATGCAGCGCTGCAGACCCGTGGCGATGATGGAGAATCCCGCCTTGTCCAGGGCGCTCGAGACGGCGGCCAGCTGCGTCACGACGCTCTTGCAGTCACGGCCCTCCTCGATCATCCTGGTGACTGCCGCGAGCTGTCCCTGGGCGCGGCGAAGCCGGTTGATGACAGGCTTCATGTCGGTGGGATCGAGTTCCATTGGTTCCTCCGGTTCGATGCGTCGGGCTTCACATCATACCCCCCTGAGTATTTTGGCCGCCTGGCGGCCGAGGGGCGCGGTGCGGGCGCGGACGCCTCCAGGATGCCTCGCTAGGGGCATAAGTACCTAGCGCGGCATGGAATATCGGCGTAATGCTGGTGATGTGAACGCCGCCAGGTTCCTTGAACCGGACGCCGGCCATACCGGCGTCAATATCCCCGCCGCGGGGCCGTGGCATTCAGGGGATCAGAGCTCCGCACAAGGGCATTCCGGCATCCGGCGTTCGCGGCCCTGGAGCCGGTACGTCGCCTTGGGGGATTCGTTTACGGCTGGCGTCGGCGACCCGGAACCGCTGAGCCCCGGCGGCATGCGGGGGTGGGCCGACCGCATTGCCGAGGAACTCGGTGAGGGCCGCGGCGAGTTCGGGTACGCAAACCTTGCCATTAGCGGACTGGTCCTGCGCGAAATTCTCGACCAGCAGCTCGGACCGGCCCTGAGCCTTAAGCCGGACCTTGTCACCCTCTCAGCCGGCGGGAACGATCTCGTGTTCCATCGCGGCGATCCGGACCGGATGGCCGCCGCGCTCGACGACGCCGTGGCGGCACTCTCGGCCACCGGGGCCACGGTGGTCCTGTTCACCGGCCCGGACTGGGGCGAGACGGCCGTGTTCGGACACATCCGGGGGAAGGTCGCGGTATTCAATGAACATATCCGCGTCATCGCCGCCCGGCACGATGTCGTTATCGCTGATCTGTGGGCATTGCGGCAACTGAGCGATCCGCGGATGTGGGACCCGGACCGCCTGCACTTTTCGCCGCTGGGGCACCACACCATTGCGGCCATGGTCCTGGACACGCTCAGCGTGCCACACCGCCTGCGGCCGCTGGAGCCCAAGCCCATGCCGCCGGGCAACTGGCGGGAAGCCCGGGCCGGTGACCTGGCCTGGGTGGCGCACTACATGCTGCCCTGGGTGGTGAGCCGGATCAGGCCGCGGGCGGACGCCCTGCCGCGGCAGGCCAAACGCCCGCTGCCGGGTCCGCCTCCCGGGGTTCCCGACTCCGGGCACAAACCCCTAGTCCGGCCGGGTTCAGTCGGCTAGTCTGCAGGAACGGCCCACAGCCGGGAATCGATGGCGATCACGAGGAGCGAAGTTGTCTAATCACACTTACAGCATTTCTGAAATTGTCGGAACCTCGAACGAGGGCGTCGATGCGGCCGTCCGGAACGGCATCGCCGAGGCCGCCAAGACCCTCCGAAACCTTGACTGGTTCGAAGTCAAGGAGATCCGCGGCCACCTTGAAAACGGGCAGGTCGCCGACTGGCAGGTCACCATCAAGCTCGGGTTCCGCCTGGAGCGCTGAGCCCAGCCTCCGGAGCGGCGGCGGCACGCGCTGGCACGCCTTCGGAGAAACCCCGCAACACGTCAGGGCAGAGGAGGTCAGGACGGAGAGGAACGCTTCATGCGCTACACGCATCTTGGCCGCTCCGGCCTGACGGTCTCGCGCCTGTGCCTGGGGACCATGAACTTTGGCCCGCAGACCGAGGAGACCCAGGCCTTCGCCATCCTGGACACCGCCCAGGCCGCCGGCATCAATTTCGTCGATACCGCCAACGTGTACGGCGGCTCGAGCCACCGCGGGTGGACGGAGGAAATACTCGGCCGCTGGTTCGCCCAAGGTGGCGAGCGCCGTGAACGCACGGTGCTCGCCACCAAACTGTTCGGCACCATGACGGACCGGCCCAACGAGTCCAAGCTCTCGGCCCTGCACATCCGGCGGGCGCTCGATGCCAGCCTGAAACGGCTGCAGACGGACTACATCGATCTCTACCAGTTCCATCATGTGGACCGGAACACGCCCTGGGAGGAGATCTGGCAGGCTATCGAGGTCGCCGTCCAGCAGGGCAAGATCCTGTACTCCGGCAGCAGCAACTTCGCCGGATGGCACATCGCCCGCGCCCAGGAAACCGCCGCCCGCCGGAATTACTACGGGCTGGTCAGCGAACAGTCGATCTACAACCTGCTGACCCGGGGCGTGGAACTGGAAGTCATCCCTGCCGCCCAGCAGTACGGACTGGGGATCCTGCCATGGTCGCCGCTGCACGGTGGCCTGCTGGGCGGAGTGCTGAAGAATGAGGCCGACGGCGTCCGCCGCATCGCGGGCCGCGCCCTCGATGCGCTCAAGTCGCACCAGAAACAGATCCGGCGATACGAGGACTTCGCCGCCGAACTGGGTCAGGACCCGGCGGACGTGGCCCTGGCGTGGCTGCTCCACCAGCCGGCAGTCACCGCTCCGATCATCGGCCCGCGTACCCTCGATCAACTCGAAGGCTCCATCAGGGCGCACAAGCTGAAGCTCGACGCCGACGCACTCAAGCGCCTTGACGAGATTTTCCCTGGCCACCGCACGGCCCCCGAAGACTACGCATGGTAGGCGTCGGGCATCCCAGCGAACAACTGGACTACCGAACAACTGAACGACGCCCGAACAACGCCCGCACACGGCATGAACTTCCGTGAATCGTCCGGCCACAGTTGGCTGTTTTGGCACCCCGCCGCTCAAACCCACGACAGGCCGGGTGGCTCTTTGATACTAAGCATGATTAGTATTGAGGCAGAAGGATGAAGCGCACCCGGCGATCCGGGTGCCTCCTCTATGAAAGAAGAAGGAACGAAAAAATGGGTTTTCTCGCATTTCTGATTCTGGGCCTCATCGCCGGAGCAATCGCTAAGGCCATCCTCCCGGGCCGTCAGGGCGGTGGCATTATCATCACCCTGATCCTCGGCGTCGTCGGCGCCCTCCTGGGCGGATTCATCGGCAGCGCACTGTTCGGCGTGGGCATCAATGAGTTCTTCTCGCTGTCGACCTGGCTGCTGGCCATCGGCGGTGCGATCATCGTCCTGCTCGTTTACGGCATGATCAGCAAGCGCTCAGCCCGCTAACACGGAGACTGACCGGAAACCGGTCCCGGGATATTCCCGGGGCCGGTTTTTTGCACTACTTTGACAGGGAAGGTGGCCTGCGGACCGCTTGAGTCGGCCCCGCCACCCCTGTTCAGAAACGTCTACTTTTCACCTACGTCAGGGAGCAGGAGTACAGCATGAAAGGCAAACTTCTTTTCGGCATCGGAGTGGCAGCAGGATATGTCCTGGGATCCAGGTCCGGCCGCGCCGCCTATGACCAGCTCAAAGCCCGGAGTGCAGAACTGTGGCGCAGCAAGCCCGTCCAGGACAAGGTGGCCGCGGCCACCGAAACGCTCAAGGATAAAGCCCCCGAGGTCTCCGAGCAGCTCGGCGAGGCCGCCCGCCGCGCGGGTACTGTCATCAGCTCCGCCGTTCACCGCGATGCCGGACACGGGAGCACCTCCGCGCCCACGCAGGGCACAGCCACGCCCGGAACGCCCGTGACTGTGGCCCCTGATGTCCATTCCGACCCGGCGCTCACCGATCAGCACGGCCAGGACTGGTCGGACGAGGGCGGCGCCACCCCGGCGGGTCCGGCCACCAGTGTGGGCGGGGACAAGCTGCCCTAGGCGTTCCCGGCAGGGACCGCCTGAGCCTCCCTCGGGCAGCTACCGCCCGCCGGAACGCACCAGCGCGCCGGCCACCACCGTCGCCCCCAGCTCCTCCGAGCGCAGAACGCGGGCCGCCAGCCCGTGCCCGCGAAATATTCCGGCCGTCTGTGCGGCCTGCCGGCGGCTGGTCTCTATCAGCACATGGCCGCCGGGCACCAGCCACTCCCGCGCGCCGGCGGCGACCCGCCGCTGTACCTCCAGCCCGTCGGCGCCGCCGTCGAGGCAGGCCCGCGGCTCATGCACGCGCGCCTCCTGTGGCATGGTTTCAATGTCCGCCGAGGGAACATAGGGGGCATTGACGGCCAACAACCGGACGCGCCCCCGAAGTCCAGCGGGGAGCGGAGCATAGAGATCGCCTTCGTGGACCTCCCCGCCCAGTGGCAGGACGTTGGTGCGTGCACATGCCACGGCCGTGGGGTCGATATCCGCGCAGTGGAGTTCGGCGGGGCCGGCCAGCGCGGCAAGCGCCGCGCCGACAGCACCGGATCCGCAGCAGAGATCGACGACGACGGGCGCCGCGCGGCCAGGACCGGGCACTATGCGCCAGGTGTCCAGCAGCGCGGCGGCCTGCCGGACGAGGAATTCCGTCCGGCGCCGCGGCACGAAGACTCCGGTATCGACCGCGATGCGGAATCCGCAGAACTCCGCCCAGCCGAGAATGTGTTCCAGGGGCAGGCCGGCAACCCTCCGGCTGGCCATCGCCTCGAGTGCCTCCGGCGTCGGGGCTGCGTCGATCAGCAGGCGGGCTTCGTCTTCGGCAAACACGCAGCCGGATGCACGGAGCCTGGCCGTGAGGGTCTCGTGCGGGGAAAGATGGCGGATTGCTGGCATGGGAGCGCCTTTCGGTCGGGTGTCAGACGCCCTCACCGTGAGCTGGCCGCAGCCGGCGCTGGGAGGGCACCCTTTCTGGACTTGCGTGAACGGGACCCACCTCCTTTTGCTGCAGTTGCTCGGACTCCCCCATGCTACCGAAGGCGCAGGTTCCCAGGTGATTGGGCCCGCGGTGATTGCTGCTGCGGTTCGTGACGTTTGTTTGGGACGGTTGTTTGCTGGGGTGCCGCACCTTGGCCGGGCGGCTGGCAGGATGTCAGCATGGACTCCATCCCTGCACACGGCCTCATCTGGACCGGCTCCTACACGGCAGACTCTGGCGGCAGCGGCGCGGGGATCGGCGCGGTTGCCACGGCGGCCGACGGCACCCTGCACTGGCTCGGTGTCGCAGCGGCGGCCGACTCTCCGTCCTTCCTGGCGGTACACCCCTCACTTGAAGTGGTCTACGCCGTGGCCGAGCAGGCCAGGACTGTCCGGGCCTACCGCCGGGACGGCGCGTTTGGCCTGGAGCCCGCGGGCCCCGCATGGCCGGCCGGTGAGGCGGCCTGCCATGTCGCCGTCGAGCCCTCCGGCAGGTTCCTCGTGGTGTGCTGCTGGGGCGACGGCCAGGTGTTGTTCTATGGGCTCGACGCCGACGGCGGGATCACGGCCCGGACCGCCGCGACGGAATCACGCGACCCCTACGGTGACGCTCCCGACGGCAGTGCCCCCGAACAACAAAAGCGGCCAAGCCGCGCCCACGCCGCGCTCATGCTGGCCGACGGCCGGGTGATGACCACCGATCTAGGCCACGACCTCCTGCGGATCTGGAAGGTCCGCCCCGGGCCGGGGCTGGCTTTGGGACCGGTCCTGGACCATGAGGTGGTCCTGCCGCGGGGCAGCGGCCCCAGGCACCTGGTCCAGCACCCGGGCGGCAACGTCTTTGTGGTGACCGAGTATTCAATTGACGTTGCCGTGGCCGGGCTGTCGCCGGAGTCCGGGGCCTTCCGGCTCGGTTTCGTCGGGTCCGCCACCGCCGGCGGGGCGCTGCCGGGAGATTCGGCGGCCGAGATCGCGCTGGCGGCCGACGGCAGGCACGCCTACGTGGGCGTCCGTGGCTCGAACCGGGTCAGTGTGCTGGAGGTGGGGGCCGGAGGCGCGGCGCTGCGTCCGGTGGCCGATGTCCCCAGCGGCGGCAACTGGCCCCGGCACCACCTGGTCCGCAATGGCCTGCTGCACGTCGCCCACGAACGCTCCGGCGACGTCGTGACGTTTCCCCTGGACGCGGAATCAGGGCTGCCGGAAAGTCCCGCGGACCGGCTCCCTGTGGCCTCCCCTACCGCGCTGGTGCCGGCCCGGCCCTCAACGCGAGATTGAGGGACTGACGCCCGCGTGATCCTGTTCGAGACCGTTCGGCTGGAAATCACCGTTCAGCTGGAAATCACCGTTCGGCTGGAAATCACCGTCCAGCTGGAAACCGCAGGGGCAGCGCCACACAGCCGGGAGGGCCAAGGAAGGGTCGGCTGGCCCGAACGAGTAGGAGGACATGGCGCCCGGCTCCGGCGAGCGCCACTGCATGGGTGCGCCGCAGTGCAGCGGGGCCCAGGGCGAGGGAACCGTTGCCGGGTTCCCGGCAAGGGTTGCGGATTCAGCCACGTCGCCTACTCTCGTCTGATGTCGAAAATCAAGTAGTAAGCATACATATGAATAGTTAAACGAGCTAGTTGCGCCGCTCGTCGCCAATGGCCGCGCCCATCCGGCGCAGAAACGTAATGACCACCCAGGCGTCCTCGGCGCTCATGGACTCGGCCACCTCCATTATCCGCCGGTGCATGTGGCCGAGCATGGCGCGGACTTCGGAATCCGTCTCCACCGTAGGCACGATCACGAGCGAGCGCCGGTCGGTCGGGTGCGGCTCGCGCCGGACATGCCCGCTGGCCACCAGCCGGTCGATCAGCGACGTCGTGGAAGCGGTGGTGATGCCCAGGACGCGGCTGAGGTCCTTCGGCCCCACCCGTTCGCCGGTCGCCTTGGCCCGCAGCAGGTAGCGCAGGGCCAGCAGGTCCGTCTCGCCCATCCCCATCGAATCGCGGGTGGACCGCCTGGTCGCCACCTCCGAGATCCGATAGTCGCGGAGAGCCTGCAGGATGGCCGCAGGGGGGTCCAGGCTGCCATCGGGGCCATACCAATATCCGGAGGCGCCGTGGGAGTCCATCCGCCAAGCCTAGCGGAACTGGTAAGTAGCCTGCCGTGCAATCCAGGCCGACGGCGGGCACAAAAAACCCCGGCCTCCTGTTGCCAGGAAACCGGGGATTTTTCCACTCTTCGCTAAAGAGTGGGCCCTGTGGGGATCGAACCCACGACCCACGGATTAAAAGTCCGATGCTCTACCAACTGAGCTAAAGGCCCCAGCCGATAGCTCCGAACCAGCGGATAAATCCGCTGCTGCGGCGCGTTTCAGCCCAGTCCATTTCTGGACGTTAACACTGTACCCCAGACCTGGGCCGGCTTTTTTCACATTGCCCGGACCGGCGTCGTCGTCGGTCCGGGCGTCACCGGCAGCAGCGCCGGCCCATCCTCGATTCCCTTGCGGCACTGGAGTAGCGTGGGGGCATGAGCGAGCAAGCAGGATCAAGCGCCCCCGCCCCGCGGCACCACAAGCCGAAACCCTTCGCGCCGATCGACTTTGAGCCCTTCGCCGGCGGGGCCGATCCCGCCCGAGTCTCGGAGGCGGCCCATCTGGCCGCGCAGGCGCTGGTGCGCCGCGGCCGCGACAGTGACGATCCCAAAGTCACCAAGCGGCTCGTGAAGCTTGCCGATGAGCAGGGCCTGGAAGCGATCGCCGAAATGTGGGCCGAAAGCCCCGCCCGGTCCCTCCCCGGCGCGCTCTGGCGCCTGTACGCCCTGCGGGCCGCCACCATCCAGGATCCCGAGCGGATCTCCGTCTACTTCAAGGCGGGCAAGGACACGGCCCAGGTTTCGCATGTGGTGGCCGGCGCCGCCGAACCGCCCGGCGCGGATGAGATGAAGTCCATGGCGGACGCCATTCTCTCCGGGGCGTTCGACGGCGAATTCGACGTCGCACTGGAACGTTCTGCCGCATTCTGCCGCGTGGTGGCCCTGGGCCAGGCGACGCTTGCCGACAACGCCGAGCACAGCAACGAGAACCACGCCAGCAAGCTCACCCGCAACTCGCATCTTCTGGTCAAGACGGCCGAAGACCTCGAGCACGCCGCCAATGCGTGGCGGCTCGGCGAACTGGACTGAAGGGCCAGCCGGCCGGGCGGCGGGCACCCGGCCGCCGGGCCCGCACCACCGGCGGCCACGCACGGCAGGGGCAGGCTGTCAATGTTGACTTGCAAGAACCTACGTAGAAAACTGAAAGCGGTGCCGAACCGCGAAACCCCCGGGCTTCAACATTTAGCCGCCTAGAGCGGCCTACCGCCGAGAGGCGTATCCGGTTCGGCACCATTTTCATGTCCTTTTTAGCTGCCCTATTAGCGGCCGTTTGAGCTGCCCTTTTAGATGCGTTCCTGCCTGCGCCGTCATATGCCGCGTCCCGCCGGTCCGGGCCCAACACGGACGGTAAGGTAATGCGTATGCGCTGGTCTCCGTCAAGTCACACGGCCGGCCGACTCCACCCGCGAGCCCCTCTTCGGAAGACCGGTGACACCACGTGAAGCTGCGCCTGTTCCCGCAAGAGTCCGCCGGACTGAACCTGCTCTCCCAGATGGCGCGCCAGATCGTGCTGGCGGCTGGCACACTCTCGGAGATCCTCGGCGCCCCGGCCAGTGAGCATGCCCGGCTCGTGGAAGACATGCACAACCATGAGGCCAAATCGGCGGAACTGCACTTTGCCCTCCTGACCCACATGCGGACCAGCTTCGTAAACCCGCTGCCCCGCGAGGACATGTACACGCTGTCCCGCTTCCTCAACGAGGCCATGGAGAAGCTCGACGCCGCCGCCGAGCTCGTGTCCCTCTACAAGCTCGAACGGCTGCCCAAACGCGCCGCGGACCAGCTGGAAATCATCAGCCGCCAGGCCGAACTCACGGTCGAGGCCATGCGGCAGCTGAACAATCTGGACGACCTTGAGGACTACTGGATCGAGATCCTGCGCCTGGCCAAACGTGCCGAACGCACTCACCGGGTCTGGGTCGCGGACATGCTCCACGAGATGAAGGCGATGCAGTACGCGCGCAACCGCGATGTCGCGAACCAGCTCGTGGAAGTCACGAAGGACATGCGCCGGATCGCCACGCAGGTGGGCAGCATCATCGTCAAGGAATCCTGACGTGGTGATGTTCTTCCTTGCCCTGGTGCTGCTCAGCGCCGGGGTCTTCGCATTTCTCAACGGCTTCAGGGATGCGTCCTCGTCGGTGGCCCTGGCCGTGCGGACGCGGGCGCTGACTCCAACAGTGGCGGTGCTGCTGGCAAGCCTGTTCAACTTCATCGGCGCCAGTCTCAGCGCCGCCCTGACGCTGGCCGTGAGCCAGGCGTGGCTGTCACTGCCGCCGGGCACGAACGGCCTGACGATCCTCCTGGCCGGGCTGCTCAGCGCTATCTTTTGGGGCCTGTACTTGTGGTGGCGCGGCATCCCGGCGTCCTCCACGCACGCCCTGGTCGGCGGGCTCGCCGGGGCGGGGGTCGCGAGCGTCGCCGTCGGCGGTAACCCCGTGACGGGCGTTGACGCCTCGCTCCTGTCCCAGGTGGTGATCCCGCTGCTGGTCTCACCGGTGATCGCATATGTCGGGTCGTTCCTGCTGGTCTGGCCTGCCGGCTGGGCCGGCCGTTACACGCCGCCCAACGTCGTCAACACCCGCTCCCGGCGGGCCCAGGCCATCGCTGCCGGCGCCGTCGCCTTCGGCCACGGGCTGCAGGACGGCCAGCGCACCAGCGCGGTGGTGATCCTGGCGCTGCTCGCGGCCGGGCTCTCCGACGGCGGATCCGTGCCCGTCTGGGTGGCCCTGCTGACGGCCGTCATGATGGCTGCCGGGACCCTGGCAGGGGGCTGGCGGATTTCGTACACCATCGGCTACCGGCTGACCCGGATCGACCCCCTGCGCGGCTTTGTCGCGCAAATGTTCAGCACGGTAATGCTGCTCGTGGGCGCGATCGGGCTGCACTGGCCCGTCTCCACCTCGCACACGGTGACGGCGGCAACCCTCGGCGCC
This sequence comes from Arthrobacter sp. P4_F10, assembly GCF_056401435.1. Taxonomy (NCBI): domain Bacteria; kingdom Bacillati; phylum Actinomycetota; class Actinomycetes; order Micrococcales; family Micrococcaceae; genus Arthrobacter; species Arthrobacter sp. P4_F10. Next base: position 124,875 of record NZ_JBFUJJ010000005.1, on the reverse strand, counting down.
GGCGCCAACCAGAATTTCCCGGACACCAACCGCCGGCTGGTGATCCGCATCCTGGCGTTCTGGGTCCTGACCCCGATTGCCACCGCCGGCGCCGCGTTCGTCCTTCAGCTGGCGCTCTCGCCGGTGGCCCGCCTGTAAGGGCCTCGCCGGTTATCCGAAGCGGCCGGAGACGTAGTCCTCGGTGGCCTTCTCGGTCGGGTTGCTGAAGATCGTCGGGGTGTCGCCGAACTCGATCAGCTTGCCCGGCTTGCCGGTACCGGCAATGTTGAAGAAGGCCGTCTTGTCCGACACGCGGGCAGCCTGCTGCATGTTGTGGGTCACGATCACCACCGTGTACTGGTCCTTGAGCTCGTTGATGAGGTCCTCAATGGCCAGCGTCGAGATCGGGTCCAAGGCGGAGCAGGGCTCGTCCATGAGGATCACCTGGGGCTCCACGGCTATAGCGCGGGCAATGCACAGGCGCTGCTGCTGGCCACCGGAGAGTCCGGAGCCGGGCTTGCCCAGACGGTCCTTGACCTCGTTCCACAGGTTCGCCCCTTGCAGGGAGCGCTCCACCAGGACATCGGCCTCGCCCTTGGAGATCTTCGTGTTGTTCAGCTTCACGCCGGCCAGCACGTTGTCCCGGATGGACATGGTGGGGAACGGGTTGGGTCGCTGGAACACCATGCCGATCTGGGAACGGACCGTGACCGGGTCAACGCCGGGCCCGTACAGGTTGTCACCGTCCAGCAGCACCTCGCCCTCAACCCTCGCACCGGGGATGACCTCGTGCATGCGGTTCAGGGTGCGCAGGAAGGTGGACTTGCCGCAGCCCGAGGGGCCGATGAAGGCAGTGACGGATTTGGCCTCGATGTTGATGTTGACGTCTTCGACGGCCAGGAATTTGCTGTAGTAGACGTTCAGGTCCTTGACGTCGATGCGCTTAGACATGGTGTTCCTTCACTTGCTGGAGGTATGGGCGGCGGGCGCGGCGGTGGCCTAGCGGCCTGTCTTGGGGGCGAACATGCGGGCGATCAGGCGGGCGCCAAGATTGAGCAGCATCACCAGGATGATGAGCACCAGGGCCGCGCCCCAGGCCCGCTGGGAGGACGGATCCGGGTTGGACGGCGAGGTGGGGTTCAGGATTTGGGTGTAGATGAACGTCGGCAGGGAGGCCATCCAGCCGCTGAACACGTTGGTGTTGATGGTGGTAGCGAATCCGGCGGTGACCAGAATCGGTGCGGTTTCGCCGATCACGCGGGCGATCGCCAGGGTGATGCCGGACGCGATGCCGGAGATCGCCGTCGGGAGGACCACTTTGAGGATGGTCCGCCACTTGCGGACGCCGAGGGCGTAGGCGGCCTCGCGGAGTTCGTTCGGCACGATCTTGAGCATTTCCTCGCTGGAGCGGACCACCACCGGGATCATCAGCACCGAAAGTGCGACGGCGGCAACGGCGCCTGTCTTGGTGCCCGGGCCGACCACGGCGAAGAAGGCGGCCGCGGCGAACAGGCCGGCGACGATCGAGGGGATGCCGGTCATGACGTCCACGAAGAAGGTGATGGCCCGGGCCAGCGCGCGGTCCTCGCCGTATTCCACGAGGTAAATCGCGGTCAGCAGGCCCACGGGGACCGAGATGATGGTGGCGAGCACCGTAATCAGCAGTGTGCCCATGAGCGCGTGGTAGATGCCGCCCAGCAAGGGGGCGCCTTCCTCGACCGTCTTGTTGTCGAAGGCGCCGGTGACCCCGTTCATGGAGGTGGTGAGGAATCCGGGGTCCAGGAGCCCGGGGAGCCCGTTGACCAGCACGGTCCAGATCACCGAGAACAGGGGCAGCAGGGCAGCCAGGAAGGCGCCCACAACCAGGCAGGTGGCCAGCTTGTCCTTGGCTTTGCGGGCGCCTTCCACAACCAGGCTCCAGCCCACCAGGCCGGCGGCGAAGAGGATGGCGGAGACGATTGCCCAGCCGAAGGCATTGAAGCCGATCAGCGCCAGGATCGCCGCGCCGAGGACCAGGGCAACGGCCAGGACAATGTACGGCGCAGCCTTGGGCAGCTGGCCCTTGGTCAGTGCCGAGCGCTTGCGTACCGGAGTCAGGGTGGAGGTCATTTAGTTGGCTCCCGAGAATTCTTTGTGCCGGGTGATAATCCCGCGGGCAATCATGTTCACGCCGAGGGTAATGACGAACAGCACCAGGCCGGCGGCGATCAGCGTGCTGACCTTGAGCCCGCTGGCCTCGGGGAAGTTCAGGGCAATCTCGGCGGCGATGGTCTGGTTGCCGCTCTGGATCAGGCTGGCGGTCAGGGCTCCGGAGGACAGGACCAGCGCCACGGCCATGGTCTCGCCGAGGGCCCGGCCTAGTCCCAGCATCACGGCGCTGATGATTCCGGGCCGGCCGAACGGCAGCACGGTCATCCGGATCATCTCCCAGCGGGTGGCCCCGAGCGCAAGCGCGGCCTCTTCGTGCAACTTGGGGGTCTGCAGGAAAATTTCGCGGCTCAGGGACGTGATGATCGGCAGGACCATGACGGCGAGCACGATCCCGGCCGTGAGGATGGTCTTTCCGGTGGCAGAAGCGGGACCCTGGAAGATCGGCAGCCAGCCCATGTTGTTGGCCAGCCAGTTGTAGGCCGGGGAGATTTCATGGGCCAGGAACGCAACGCCCCAGGCACCGTAAACCACGGAAGGAATTGCTGCGAGCAGGTCAATCACGTAGCCCAGGCCGGAGGCGAGCTTGCGAGGTGCGAAGTGCGAGATGAACAGCGCGACGCCGATCGCGATCGGCGTCGCGATCACGAGGGCGATCACCGATGCGATGAGGGTGCCGATGACGAGCGGCCAGATGTAGGTGAAGAATCCTTCGCCGCCCTGGATCTTGTCCGGCGAAGCCACGAGGGCCGGGAACGCCTGGATAACCAGGAACAGTGCCACGCCGAAGAGCACGACGAGGATCAGACACCCTGCCGCCAAGGTGGCTGCGGAAAAGACTTTGTCACCGACGTGGCCTGCGCCCCGGGACTTGGTCAGGGAGGTGGTGGTCACTTCACGGCCCTTCGGTTTGGATCGGGATCCGGCTGCCGGCTGCGGAAAGCCCCGCGGCCGGCGCCCGGCAAATCTTGATGTATGGAACAAACGCGTCGGTTCCCTGCTCCATGGCGGCCGCCGGTGACGGCCGCCATGATGCAGGGAACCTTGATTAGGCTCGTGTTTCCACTATGCCTCGCGGTGCAGCGTAACCCTAGGCCTTGGCCTTGACGGTTTCGACGGCAGCGATTGCCTTGTCCTGGAGGGTCTTGGACAGCGGCGCCGACTTGGCGGCGTCGGCGGCGGACTGCTGGCCCGCGTCGGAAGCGGCGTACTTGACGAACGCCTTGACCAGGTCAGCGGTGGCCTGGGTGTCGTAGGTGGTGCAGACGATGTGGTACGACACCAGAACGATCGGGTAGGCGCCTGCGACCGTGGTGGTGCGGTCCAGCTTGATGGCGAGGTCGTTGGCGCTGCGGCCTTCAACCGGCTTGCCCTCGTCGACTGCCTTGGAAGCGGCATCGGCGGAGATCTTCGTGAAGGAGTCGCCGACCTTGATCTGCGCGGTACCGAGCTTGCCGCTCACAGCGGAGTCGTCGGCGTAGGTCACGGCGCCGGGGGTGTCGGTGACAGTCTTGACGACGCCGGAGGTGCCCTTGGCGTTCTCGCCCTTCAGGCTCGCGGGCCAGATGCCGGCGGCCTTGTCGGTCCAAACCTCAGGGGCGACGGCGGCGAGGTAGTCCGTGAAGTTGGTGGTGGTGCCGGAGTCATCGGAGCGGTTCACCGGGGTGACCTTGAGGTCCGGAAGCGTGACGCCCGGGTTCAGTGCCGCGATGGCGGGGTCGTTCCAGTTGGCGACCTCGCCGCGGAAAATCTTGGCAACGGTGGGAGCGTCAAGCTTCAGGTCCATGATGCCAGGCAGGTTGAAGGCCACGGCGATCGGGGAAATGTAGACCGGGATGTCGATGGCCCCGTCGGGACCGCACTTTTCCTTGGAGCTGGCGAGCTCTTCATCCTTGAGGTAGGCATCCGAGCCGGCGAACTGGGCCGAGCCGTCAAGGATCGCCTTGCGTCCGGCGCCGGAACCGTCCGGGGAGTACTGCACATTGGCGCCCGGGTTGGCTGAAGCAAAGTTGGTCTTCCAGACATCCATGGCTGCGCCCTGGGCGGAAGAACCGATACCGGTCAGGGTGCCGGTGACCGCGGGACCCGAGGCGGACGGCGCCGTGGTCTGGGCCGTGTTGGTTGCGTTGTCCGAACCGCAGGCGGTCAGCGCGAGTGCGCCGACGGCGATTACAGCGATAGCCGCGTTGCGGCCGAAGCGGAGTGCCTTCACTGAGTTGTACCCCTTCCAGGGCTGTGAGTGCCGGGCCAGGAGAAGGCCCGCAGGGATGCGTACGGTTTGTACCTTTACCGACCGTAGGTGGCCCAGGTAAAGAGAATTGCGGACCAAAGTGAACAGCCGGTTAACGACGCAGGGCTATTGGCTTACATATGCCGGGCAGGCATTGTGTTCTGTGCGTCACAGTCGTATCGGCTTCAGTGTGATGGCGGGTGCTGTCCCGGCTGATTGGCCCGGGCTCCGTCCTGCCGCGAACGGCCTGCCGCGAACGGCCGCCCCCGGGCAGCAAATAGACTGGAGGGCATGGCCTCCGCGACTGGACTCACCGCAAGCGCACGATTCCTGCGCGGCCGGGTCCGGACCGGCTTTGTCCGGAGCCGGAACTCCCTGGTCCCGGCCATCCAGATGACCGCTTGCGCCGTCGGCGCCTACGCGTTCGCCGAATACGTCCTGGGCCATTCCGCGCCGTTGTTTGCGGCGACGTCAGCCCTGATTGCCCTCGGGTTTTCCCGCGACCCCCGGCTGCGCCGCGTCATCGAGGTGGGCATGGGCTGCACAATCGGAATCGTGGTCGGGGACCTGCTGCTGCACTGGCTGGGCTCCGGAATCTGGCAGGCCGCCGTCGTGCTCCTTTTCTCCATCCTGCTGGCCAGGTTCCTGGACAGCGGGACGATCTTCACCACCCAGCTGGGCCTGCAGTCCGTGCTCGTGGTGCTCCTGCCCGCGCCCCTCGGGGGGCCTTTCACCCGCAGCATCGACGCCGTGGTGGGCGGGGTATTCGCGCTCCTGGTGACCATCCTCGTTCCCAAGGACCCCCGGCGCGAACCCCGCAGTGACGTCAAGAAGCTCCTGCACGAGCTCGCCGAGGTGCTGCGGGAATGCGCGTCGGCGCTGAGCTACAGCGACTCCACCCAGGCCTGGCATGCCCTCATCCGGGGCCGGAACTGCCAGCCCCTCGTCGACGCCATGCGCCAGTCGCTGCGCGCCTCCGGCGAAGTGGCAACCCTGGCCCCCGCCTACCGGCGGCACCGGGAAGAGCTGGACCATATGGAGCAGTCACTGGACTACATCGACCTCGCGCTGCGCAACAGCCGGGTCTTTGCGCGCCGCCTGACCAGCGCCATCAACCATGCGGCGCTCTCGGACGAGGCCACCCAGAACATTTCCGAGGTCCTGCAGGAGACGGCCGCCGCCGTTGACGAGCTCTCGCGCGGCCTGGCGGAAGTCCACGACGGCGCCCGCCGCGCCCACCTGCGCACGGCCCGGTCCGAGCTGCGGGAGATCGCCGTCCGCCTGCATCCGCGGATGCTGGACGTCCAGCTGCTTGAGGGCGAAACGGTGGTCATGCTGTTCCGCCCGCTCATGGTGGACCTACTGGAGGCCGCCGGGCTGGATTCCAAGGAAGCCCGGGACATTCTTCCCCCGCTGTAGCCCGCCCTGGCACTGCTGACCCCACCGCCGGCGCCCTTGGTTGTCGCTGGGCCCCGATAGTGTGGACCAATGGCTACGAAGACTTCCCGGGGGCCGAAGGCACCCGGCTACAAATGCGCCGAATGCGGCTGGACTACGGCCAAATGGGTGGGCCGCTGCGGCGAGTGTCAGGCGTGGGGCAGCGTGGAGGAGACCGGCACCGCCGTCGCCCGGACGACGGCGGCCACTACGGTCCTTGAACCGGCCCGCCGGATCGCCGACGTCGACGCCACCACTGCCGCTTTCCTGCCCACCGGGGTGGATGAACTCGACCGCGTGCTCGGCGGCGGGCTGGTGCCCGGCGCCGTCATCCTCCTCGCGGGCGAACCCGGGGTGGGCAAATCCACGCTGCTGCTGGATGTCGCGGCCAAGTTCGCCCGCACGGCGCAGGACGTCCTCTACATCACCGGTGAGGAATCCGCCGCCCAGGTCAAGCTCCGCGCGGACCGGATCGACGCCGTGGCCGAATCCTTGTATCTGTCCGCCGAAACGGACCTCGGGCAGGCCCTGGGGCAGGTGGAGAAGCTGGAACCGCGGCTGCTGGTGGTGGACTCCGTGCAGACCCTCAGCAGCGCCGACGTCGAGGGCAGCGCCGGTGGGGTGTCCCAGGTGCGCGAGGTCGCGGCCTCCCTGATCGCCGCGGCCAAGCGCCGCAACATGACCACGCTGCTGGTCGGGCACGTGACCAAGGACGGCTCCATCGCCGGGCCCCGGCTGCTGGAACACCTCGTGGACGTCGTCTGCCAGTTCGAGGGCGAACGGCACTCGCGGCTGCGGCTGCTGCGCGCCGTCAAGAACCGCTACGGACCTACCGACGACGTCGGTTGCTTCGATTTGAACGAGGACGGCATCGAGGGCCTCGCCGATCCCAGTGGACTGTTCGTTTCACGGACCAAGGAGCCCGTTTCGGGAACCTGCATCACGGTCACGCTGGAGGGCCGCCGCCCGCTGCTGGCCGAGGTGCAGGCGCTGCTCGCCGAGAGCGCCAGCTCCCAGCCGCGCCGCGCCACCAGCGGACTGGACAGCTCGCGCGTGGCCATGCTGCTGGCCGTCCTGCAGCAGCGCGCCGGCTGCCTGCTGCACAAGGACGACTCCTATGTCGCAACGGTCGGCGGGGTCAAGCTCAGCGAACCCGCCACGGACCTCGCCGTGGCCCTGGCGGTGGCTTCCGCCAAGGCCAGGAAGCCGCTCCCCCAGCGGCTGATAGCGTTCGGCGAGGTGGGCCTGGCCGGCGAAGTCCGTCCAGTGCCCGGCATTAATCAGCGCATCCAGGAGGCGCACCGGCTCGGCTTCACCCATGCCGTGGTGCCGGCCAGCCCGAACGGGCACGGCCCGGTTCCCGCGGGCTTTTCGGTCCGCGAGGTCGGCCACCTGGCCGAGGCGCTGGGGCTGCTGATCAGCTGACGCCGCGGAGGCCGCGGCGCGCGGGATGATGCGTGTCATCCAGGTCCGCTGAAACAGATAAGCTCTTGCCAAAGATACCCCCCGGGGGTATCTTTGGCGTAGCCGCAGATGACTGAACTTCCTTCAGGAGCACGCACCATGGAACACCGGCACAGCAGCCCAGGCGCGGACCAGGGCATCCAGAATCAAGGCACGCACCCGACGCCGCACGGTAACCATGCTGCGAAGCCGGGCGCCTCCCCCGCCGCCGTCCCTGCCACCGCAGGCTCCGCCGGGGACGACCACACCGTGCACAGCCACGGCCAACACGCCGGGCACAGCGTCGCCATGTTCAGGGACAGGTTCTGGCTGACGCTGGCCCTGGCCGTGCCGGTGCTCTTCTTCAGCCCCATGTTCGCGGAGCTCCTGGGCTACGCACCTCCCGCCTTTCCCGGCTCTGCCTGGATCCCGCCCGTGTTCGGTACGGTGATCTTCCTTTACGGCGGCCGGCCGTTCCTCAAGGGCGGGCTCAATGAACTGAAGACCCGTAAGCCGGGCATGATGCTGCTGATCGCCATGGCCATCAGCGTCGCCTTCATCGCCTCCTGGGTGACCAGCCTCGGCATCGGCGGTTTCGATCTCGACTTCTGGTGGGAGCTGGCGCTGCTGGTCCCCATCATGCTGCTGGGCCACTGGATCGAGATGCGCGCCCTCGGCTCGGCCCAAGGCGCACTGGACGCCCTGGCGGCGCTGCTGCCCGATGAGGCGGAACGTGTCACGGACGCCGGCTTGGAGACTGTCAGCGTCTCCCAGCTCCGCGCCGGGGACACCATCCTGGTCCGCCCCGGCGGCCGGATGCCGGCCGACGGCACGGTCAGCGACGGCCAGGCCGACTTCGACGAATCGATGATCACCGGCGAATCAAAGACCGTCCTGCGAACACCCGGTGATCCCGTGGTGGCCGGTACCATCGCCACGGACAGTTCCGTGCGGGTCCGGGTGTCAGCCATCGGCGAGGACACCGCCCTGGCCGGGATCCAGCGCCTCGTGGCCGAGGCACAGGCATCCTCCTCCCGGGCCCAGGCCCTCGCCGACCGGGCTGCGGCGTTCCTCTTCTACTTCGCCGCCGGCACCGGCGTCCTGACCTTCATCTTCTGGACCCTGATGGGCAGCGTCACCGACGCCGTCACCCGCACTGTGACCGTGCTCGTGATCGCATGCCCCCACGCGCTGGGGCTTGCCATCCCGCTCGTCATCGCCATCTCCACTGAGCGGGCGGCCCGGGCGGGCGTCCTGATCAAGAACCGGATGGCGCTGGAGCGCATGCGGACAGTCGACGTCGTGCTGTTCGACAAGACCGGAACCCTGACCAGGGGCGAGCCGGAGCTCAAGGAGGTCGCCGCCGCAGGCACGGGCACAGCAGCCGGCCAGGACGCAGTGCTTGGACTCGCGGCCGCCGTGGAGGCGGACAGCGAACATCCGCTGGCCCGCTCGATCGTTGCCGCCGCCCGGGACCGGGGACTAAAGATTCCGACGGCGGACGGGTTCACCTCGCTGACCGGCCGCGGAGTCCGCGCCACGGTCGATGGCCGCACGGTCCAGGTGGGCGGCCCGGCCCTGCTCCGGGAGCTGGGTTTGCAGGAACCGCGGTCTTTGGCCGCCACCACCGGCGCCTGGCTGGAGCGCGGCGCGGCGGTGCTCCACATCGTCGACGGCGGCACAGTCGTGGGCGCTGTCAGCCTCGAGGATGCCGTGCGGCCCGAGTCCCGCCAGGCCGTCCGGGCCCTCCAGGCACGCGGCATCAAGGTGGCCATGGTCACCGGCGACGCCCGCCAGGTGGCGCACGCCGTCGCCGCGGAACTTGCCATCGATGAAGTGTTCGCCGAGGTCCTCCCCGCCGACAAGGACAAGAAGGTGGCGGAACTGCAGGGCCGCGGACTGAAAGTGGCCATGGTGGGCGACGGCGTCAACGACTCCCCCGCACTGGCACGGGCGGAGGTGGGGATCGCGATTGGCGGCGGCACGGATGTGGCAGTGGAATCCGCGGGCGTGGTCCTGGCCGGCAACGATCCGCGGGCCGTGCTGTCGATGCTGGATCTGTCCAAGGCGAGCTACCGGAAGATGTGGCAAAACCTCGTGTGGGCCACCGGATACAACATCATCTCGGTGCCGCTGGCGGCCGGGGTCCTCGCCTTCGCGGGGATCGTCCTCTCCCCCGCCGCGGGCGCCGTGATGATGTCGGCGTCGACCATTGTGGTTGCCCTCAACGCCCAGTTGCTGCGCAGGCTCAAGCTCAACCCGGCCGCTGTCGGCTGACCGCAAGGACGCCCCCATGCCGGAAACCAGCCGCCGCGAGTCATCCTTCGGGAGATCCTATGCCCGCGTGGGTCCGCGGATGGATGCCCGCGGGGCAACGGAGCACCGCCGGCGGCTCGTGGCAGCGGCTCACGGCGTCGTCATCGAAATCGGGGCGGGCTACGGGGCCACCTTCGCGTTTTACCCTTCAGCGGTGACCGGTGTGCTGGCCCTCGAACCGGACCCCACGCTCCGGGGGCTGGCCCTCGCCGCCGCGAGCAAGGCACCGGTGCCTGTCAGGGTGAAAGACGGCGTGGCGGAAGCGCTGCCGGCGGCGGACGCCTCGGTGGACGTCGTCGTCTCCAGTTTGGTGCTGTGCAGCGTGGCGGACCAGTCCGCCGCGCTGGCGGAGGTGGTCAGGGTCCTGCGCCCCGGCGGCTTGCTGCTGTTCTATGAACACGTCCGCTCCGCACACCGCGTCCTGGGCGCCGCCGAAGACCTGGTCACCCCGCTATGGAGCCGGGTGGCAGGCGGCTGCCACCCGAACCGCGACACAGCCGCCGTGATCGCCGGGGCCGGCCTCACCGTGCAGGGCCTCGAGCGCTTTGGCTTTTCGGTCCTCCCCGGCAACCCGCGGCTTGCCCACGTTCTTGGGATGGCGAGCAAGTCCTGAGCCCCCGGCCCGCATACGCCGTTACAACGGAGGGGGCGCACGACAGAGGGGCGCCTGCCGCGATGGCAGACGCCCCTCTGGTCAATCATTTAAACCCGGCATTCAAACCCGGCGTTCAAACCGGGCCGCTGGGCCCTGGAAGTTGGGCCCGGCCGGCTAGGCCTTCTTCGGAGGCAGGGCCAGCTTGAAGACCTTGGCCCACGTGGAACCGACCTGCTTCAGCAGCGGACCCGTGGTGTACGGCAGTCCGTAGCGCTTGCAGATCTCCTGCACCTTCGGTGCCACTTCCGCGTAGCGGTTCGAGGGCAGGTCCGGGAACAGGTGGTGCTCGATCTGGTGCGAGAGGTTGCCGGTCATGAGGTGCATGAACTTGGAGCCGGAGATGTTGGCCGAGCCGATCATCTGGCGCACATACCAGTCGCCGCGGGTCTCGCCTTCCACCATTTCCTCGGTGAAGGTGTCAGTGCCTTCGGGGAAGTGGCCGCAGAAGATCACCGCGTGCGCCCACACGTTGCGGACGGCGTTGGCGGTCAGGGTGCCGTAGAGGGCCTGTTTGCCGGAACCGGTCAGCATGGCGACGGCGGGCGTGGCGGCGTAGTCCTTGGTGAACTGCGTCAGGGCCTTGCGGCCGAGGGCCTTCAGGTCCTTGGTCAGGGCTTCCTTGGATTTCCGGCCCTCTTTGTAGTCCACCAGTTCGAGGTCGTAGATCGCGATGCCCCACTCGAAGACGGGTGCCAGCAGTGCGTTGTAGAGCGGATTGCCCAGGTTGAAGGGCGTCCATTCCTGGTCCGGATCCATCCGCAGCAGGTTGTATCCGATGTCGTTGTCCTTGCCGACCACATTTGTCCAGCGGTGGTGGAGATCGTTGTGGGTGTGCTGCCAGGAGCGTGCGGGGGTGACGAAGTCCCATTCCCACGTGGTGGAGTGGATGTCCGGGTCCCGCATCCAGTCCCACTGGCCGTGCAGGATGTTGTGCCCGAGTTCCATGTTTTCCAGGATCTTGGCGAAGCTCAGCAGTGTGGTGCCGGCGATCCAGGCGGGCTTCTTCTTGCTGACCAGCAGCAGGGCACGGCCGGAGAGCTCCAGGCCGCGCTGGATCTTGATCATCCGCCGGATGTAGGCGGCGTCAGATGCGCCGCGCTTGGCGAGGATGTCGTCCTTGATGGCGTCGAGTTCGCGCCCCAGCTCCGCCACCTGCTCGTCGGAGAGGTGGGCGGCCGCGGGCGGGCGCAGCAACGGGCTGCCGGTCTCGGCCAGGGCGCCGGGCCGCGTCTTCGCGGCCGTTCGCACCTCTGCTGCTGGGGCGCCGGCGGCTGACCCGTCTGTACCGCCTGCGGCGGTGGCGTCGTTGTCGGAAATATCCGGTTTGTTGGAAACAATCGTCATGCGGTGATACTCCTCAGAGGTCGAGGTTAACGGGGCCGGCGGCTGCCGACACGCACGTCTGGATTAGTTGGCCGGGCTCGCCGTGCACTTCGTTCGTGCGAAGGTCACGGACCTGGCCGGCACGCAGCGGGATGAGGCAGCTGTGGCAAATGCCCATGCGGCAGCCGCTGGGCATCAGGATGCCGGCGTCCTCGCCGACATCGAGCAGCGGGGTGTCCCCGTCTGCCTCGACTTCGCGGTCGGAGGCCTCGAAGGTGACCAGTCCGCCGTCGTGCCCGGCACCGCCGGCGAGGCTGGTGCTGAAGCGTTCGATCGTCAGGGTGCCCGCCCGGGCCGCCGCGGCCTGCTGAGCGTCCTCGGCTTCGGCTTCCCACAGCGCCTCGGCGTCGTTGAGGAAGCCTTCCGGGCCGCATGCGTAGGCGGCGCGCTGGCGCCAGTCCGGGCACAGCCGGTCCAGGTCGGCGGCAGAGGTGAAGTCCAGCCGTCCGCGCTCCCCGGTGAACCAGTGCGTGACGCGCAGGTTGGGGAACTGGTCGGCGAGCTCGGCGAGTTCTTCACGGAAGATGGTGTCCGCGGCGGTGCGGGCGGTATGGATCAGGACGACGTCGGAGTCGGGGCGGTGCGGCACGAGGGTGCGGATCATCGACATCACCGGCGTGATTCCGCTGCCGGCTGTGAGCATGAGCAGCGGGCGCGGGTGTTCCGGCAGGACGAAGTCGCCCTGCGGAGGCGCCAGGAACAGGACGTCGCCCGGTTTGGTGCCGCGCACGAGGGCCCCGGAGACGGCGCCCATGTCGGTAACGGTGATTGCCGGATCCTGTCCGGCGGGGGCGCTGAGCGAATAGGACCGCCAGTGGCGGACGCCGTCGAGCTCGACGCCAATACGGGCCCACTGGCCGGCAAGATGCGCTTGCCAGCCGCGGCCGGGACGGAAGAAAATGGTGGCGGAATCGGCCGTTTCTGGAACCACCTTGGTAACCACGCCGCGCAATTGGCGGGCGGAAAACACAGGATTGAACAGCGACAGAATGTCTTCTGGAGCTAGGGGGGTGGTCAGTAGAGATGCGGCGCGCGCCAGCTTACGGAGCCGGATCATTCACCAAGCTTATGTCAGATTGGGCCATACTTCTTCACCCAAGGCATACGATCGACTCGAGAAAACTATCCCGCCGCAACAACTCATCGGATTGTCCATGAACGCATCCCCTGCCAGGGAGCCCGCCGGCCCCGCCCCCGCCTACGATCCGCCATGGCTGGCCCTGCCGCGGGAGGTCAGCGACATGCTGCGTCCCAGGATGCCCGGCATCGTCGAGGCGATCATCGAGGCCGTCCCCCAGCTCGTTCCGGCGTACGCCAGGCCGATTGAGGGGCGCTTCGGCAGGGGCCTGAGAAGGGGCGTGGCCGCGGCGCTGGACCGGTTCCTGCAACTGCCCGGGACCCGGCTGCCGGCGTTGTCCGAGGAAAGCCGGGAGCTGGTGGCCGGGCTGGGCAGCGGCGAGTTCCGGCAGGGGCGGAGCATGGACGCGCTCCTGAGCGCCTACCGGATGGGTGCCCGCGTGACCTTCCGGGAAATGTCCAAGGTTTCCGTGGAACACCACCTGGGCCAGGGCGTCGTGGTGGATCTGGGCGAATCGATCCTCGCGTACATCGATGAGCTGTCGGCGGTCAGCGCCGAGGCCTACGCCTTTGAACAATCCGAACGCGCCGGAGCGGTGGACCGGCGACGCACAGAACTGCTGGACCTGCTCCTGCTCGGCCAGGCCGACGAGGCGGCCCTGCGCCAGACGGCGGCGATGGCGGACTGGTCCCTGCCCCAGCGCATGGCGGTGGTGACGCTTCCGCTGGACCGGGCAGCCGGGCTGCGGCTGCGCCTCGGTCCAGGCACCCTAGTGATTGAGCGCGAGACCGACGTCGTGGCCCTGGTTCCGGCGCGGAAATCGCAGTCCGCCCGGGAGGACCTGGACCGTGCCCTGAAGGGGCGCGGCGCCTCCGTGGGGCCGTCCGGCGGCTGGGAGAGGGTTCCGGATTCACTGCGGCTGGCCGTGCTGGCGGCCGCGGCGCTGCCTCCGCGCGAAGGGCCGGACGATCCCCCGATCTGGGCCGACGAGCATTTGGCGCAGGTGATTCTCGGAGCGGAGCCCTCGGCAATCACCGAACTGGCCACCCGGCGGCTCGCGCCGCTCGAAGGGCTCCGGCCCGCGCAACGCGAGCGGCTCGCCGAAACGCTGCTCTCCTGGCTGCGGCACTGGGGCCAGCGGGCACCTGTGGCCGCCGAGCTCGGGATCCACCCGCAGACCGTGGGCTACCGGGCCGCGCAGCTGCGCGAGCTCTTCGGCGACGCCCTCGAGGATCCAACGGCGCGCTTCGAACTCGAACTGGCCCTGCACGCCGGCCGGCGGTAGGCGGCCGGGCGAGGCCGGCGTTCGACGTCGGCACCGACTTCGGGGGCCGGCGGCGGGCAGCAGCGGCCGGCGAGGCCGGCGCCCGGCGGCGGGCCCCGGATTACCCGGCGAGCGCCCGCCGGCTGTGGAGCCGCAGCTCCAGGTCGTGCATCACGAGCGCCGCCAGGTCCTCCAGCGCAGCGGTGTCCTCATCGCTGAAGTCTCGGGGCTCACGGTCCAGGATGCACAAGGTGCCCAGGTTGTAGCCGTCCGGAGTGCGCAACGGCACCCCTGCATAGAACTGCAGGCCGAACTCGCCGGCCACGAGAGGGTTGGACAGCGTCCGGGGATCGTTGATGGCGTCCCGGACAATCCAGGCATCCCCTTGCAGGACGGCGGAGGCGCACAACCCGGGGTCCCGGCCGATCTCGGTAACGTCCGTGCCGTGGTGGGACTTGAACCAGATCCGGTCATGGTCCACAACACTGACAATTGCCACGGGCACCGAGAACATGCGTGCGGCCAGCGCCGCGATCCGGTCGAAGGCGCCATCCGCGGGAGTGTCGAGGATCCCGTACCGCCCGACCGCCTGCATCCGCCCGTCTTCGTCGGTCAGCAGCGCGGCCGCTTCCCTGCGGTGGCGACCCGCGCCATTGATGACTTCCTGGCGCAGGGCCAGGGACACTTCCCGGGCCGGCGGGCGGGCCGCCGGATCCCTGTCCAGCATGGAGGTCAGCAGGACCGACCACAGGGGCGCCAGCTCTTCGGGGATGTGCGGGTCCTGGAGCAGCCGGGCCAGGGCGGACTGGACCGGCGCGCCGGGGTACGCCATTTTCCCGGTCAGGCCTTCCAGCAGGACCAGCCCCAGCGAATAGACATCGCTGGCAGGGCCGGCCGGTTCACCGGCGGCCTGTTCGGGGCTGAGGTAGGCCGGGGTGCCGGAGCTGTCGTCGGGGTCGCCGCAGTGGCCCTCGCGGACGGTGATGGCCACGCCGAAGTCGCTGAGTTTGGCGCGTGGACGCCGGTCCTCGGCGCTGTAGTCCACCAGCAGGATGTTGGCCGGTTTGACGTCCCGGTGGATGATGCCGTGGTGGTGGATGTGCGCCAGTCCGTCGGCGAGATCGTGCCCGATCAGCGCCATGTGGGCCGCCGAAAGCGGGCCCTCGGCCGAGCGGCGCCGGAGGTCGGGGCCGCGGACGAGTTCCATCACCAGATAGCTGAGCCGGCGGCTCGGGTCACTCAGGTCGGTCCCGGCGTCGAACAGTGTCACGAGGGCGTGGTGGGCCATCCCTGCCAGGATCCGCACTTCCTCGCTTTGCCTGCGGGTCCGTTCCTCGTCCACAGTGCCGTCGCGGAAAAGTTTGACCGCCACTTCGCGTCCCAGGACCTCGTCCGTGGCACGGTACACACTCGATTGGCTGCCCCGGCCAATGAGTTCTTCGATCCGGTAGCGCCCGCTGAGCAGGAAACCGGGGTCCATGGTTGTCAAAAGGTCTACGTGGTCCCTCTAATGGGGCCGCCGCTGGAATCGGGCGGATCAGTCCAAAGCCGGAAAACTGATCCCGGCACCCGCATCATAAGCAAGCTTACTTATGATAGCGCGGAAACCGGATTTCGGAAGACGTCCGGGCGGTCTTCCGGCCCGGCGTCCTGCCGCTATTTCGCGGGGTTGTGGGTCCCGATCGGCACCAGGGTGAGGTCAGGGTGGTTCTTTTCGATCCGGCGCAGGGCCCAGACGTCGTTGAACAGGGCCAGATATTCCCCGTCAGAGCGCAACAGGACTTCGGCGCCGGGGACGTTGGCCAGCGCCGGCATGGCGTCGGCGGTCGAGATCCGGGCCATGGAATACGGGAGTCGTTCCAGCCGCATCGGGGCGCTGAAGTCGTGTGCCATGCGGTCTTCGACGACTTCGAACTGCATGGGGCCGACGGCGGCAAGGACGGGCGCCTGGTCGCCGCGGATATCGGAGCGGAGCACCTGGATAACGCCCTCGTGCTCGAGTTGTTCGATGCCGCGGCGGAACTGCTTGAACCGGCTAGGGTCCTTGGAGCGCGCCACCTGGAAGTGCTCCGGGGCGAACAGCGGGATCGCCGGGAACTCCACCGGCTGGTCCAGGAACAGGCTGTCCCCCACCCGGAGGGAGGAGGCGTTGACGAGGCCAACCACATCGCCCGGGAATGCCTCGTCGATCACCTCGCGTTCGCGGCCGAAGACCTGCTGGGCGTATTTGGTGGCGAAGGATTTCCCTGTCCGGCTCTGGGTGACCACCATGCCGCGCTCAAACATGCCGGAGCAGACCCGGATGAAGGCAACGTGGTCCCGGTGGGCCTTGTTCATGCCGGCCTGGACCTTGAAGACGAATCCGGCGAACGGGGCATCGACCGGGCGGGGCTCGCCTTCGACGTCGGGCCGCGGGGCAGCGGGCGGCGCAAAGTCGACGAGGGCGTCGAGGATTTCCTTTACGCCGAAGTTCAGCGCGGCCGAGCTGAAGAGGATCGGCGTCGCCTTGCCGGCATGGAAGGCCTGGACGTCGAACGCCAGGTTGGATTCGATGACCAGCCCGGCCTCGTCCACGGCGTTGGACCAGTCCTCGCCCTGGCTGGCCGCGGCCTCGTCCGGGGTGAAGTATTCGGTGAGGGCGATGTTGGCGCCGGAGTTGTTCCGCTTGAACTGCGCGAAGCGGTCGTTGCGCAGGTCCCAGACGCCCCGGAAGTCGCCGGAGATGCCCACGGCCCAGGTCAGCGGCATGGGCTGCAGTCCGGTGCGCTCGGTGATCTCGTCCATGAGGGCCAGGGCGTCCAGGCCGGGCCGGTCCCACTTGTTGATGACCGTGATGATGGGCAGGTTCCGCTGCTTGCAGACCTCGAAGAGCTTCATGGTCTGGGTTTCCAGGCCCTTCGCGGCGTCGACCAGCATGACGGCGCAGTCCACGGCTGCGAGCACGCGGTAGGTGTCCTCGGAGAAGTCCGCGTGGCCCGGGGTGTCCAGGAGGTTGATGACGGTGTCCCGGTAGCCGAACTGCAGGGCGGCGGAGCTGATGGAGATGCCGCGGTCCTTTTCCATCTGCATCCAGTCCGAGACCGTTTCCTTGCGGTTGGCCTTGCCGCTGGAGGCGCCGGCCGTGCCGATCACCTTTGCGTGCAGCGCAAGGGCCTCCGTCAGGGTGGATTTGCCGGCGTCGGGGTGCGAAATGACCGCGAAAGTCCGGCGCCGGGCCGCCTGCTTGTGAATCTCCTGGACTCGGGCGGGGCTGAGGACTTCTTGAGACACGATGCTACTTTCGCTGCGGCTGTGGACGGGTCACGGCGCGGAGAGCCCGCGGTACACCCAAGGACTCAAGTTTATCGCAGGCCGCGGACCGCGCACGAAGCGGCGGCCATTCAGCGCCAAAATGCCTTCGCGGACGGGACCCGGGACAGCCGTTCCGGGGGCTTCCGGCGGCATGCCGCAATGGACCACTTTAAGGCTTGCCTGTGCGGAAGTTGCGGTACTTTGCCCCTATCATGGGGAGAGCGGGGAACTGAGTACTTTTGATCCTGCCGGGGGACCCTGGAAACCGGCGCACTTGCAGGCTCTCGCCTGCACCTTTGAAGGGGAAATCTATGGCTCGGAGCCCTGAAGATGCGCTCAAGGCGACTCTGGCCAGGGTGGCACCGGGCACAGCCCTCCGCGACGGCCTGGAACGCATCCTCCGCGGACGGACCGGCGCGCTGATCGTGCTGGGCATCGACAGGACCATCGAGTCCATCTGTTCGGGCGGCTTCGAGATCGGCATCGACTTCTCCCCCACCCGGCTGCGGGAACTGGCGAAGATGGACGGTGCCATTGTCTGCGACAAGGATGCCAGCAACATCCTGCGCGCGGCGGTCCAGCTCGTCCCGGACTCGAGCATCGAAACGCAGGAATCGGGCACCAGGCACCGGACCGCGGAACGAGTGGCCATCCAGACGGGTGTCCCGGTCATCTCAGTCAGCCAGTCAATGCAGATCATCGCCCTGTACGTGCACGGACTACGCCACGTCCTGGAGGGCTCCGAGAAAGTCCTGGCCCGCGCCAACCAGGCCCTGGCAACCCTGGAACGCTACCGCTCGCGCCTGGACCAGGTGACCAGCTCGCTCTCCGCCCTGGAAATCGAGGCCATGGTGACGGTCCGCGACGTCGCGGTCACGCTTCAGCGCCAGGAAATGGTGCGCAGGATCTCCGAGGAAATCTCCCAGTACGTCCTGGAACTGGGCGAGGACGGCCGCCTGCTCTCCCTGCAGCTGGACGAGCTCACCGTGGGCCGCGGCCCGGGCAGCGACGTCATCATCCGCGACTACTCCGGCCCGGCCGCAACGGCGGAGGACATCGACGACGCGGTCAAAGCCCTTGTCAGCCTGGGCCCAACCGAGCTGATTGACCTCGGCAAGATCGCCGGGATCGTCGGCTTCGCCGGCGGCGAGGCCAACCTCGACGCCGTCGTCCAGCCGCGCGGCTACCGGCTGCTCTCCGGCCTTAAGGCCGTGCCGAAGGCAGTCGCCGACCGGCTCGTCGACCACTTTGGCGGCCTGCAGTTCCTGATGGCGGCAACGATCGATGACCTCATGACCGTGGACGGGATCGGTGACCAGCGCGCCAGGACCGTCAGGGAAGGCCTGAGCCGCATGGCCGAGGCCAGCCTGCTGGACCGGTTCCTCTAACCCCCTCCAACACCCGTCGGGTGCTCCCCGCCGGCCCCCTCGCCTCGCAAGCTCGGCCAGGGAACCCTGCCGGCGTGGGCCCAGATGCCCTTTTGATCGCCCAAAAGGGCACCTACCGACGGGGGTTAGCGGGGCTGACTGGGGTTAGTTGAGTTGGAACACGGCCTTGGGGCTGGTCTTGTTCGCCAGCCGGGCGGTGAAGACATAGTAGGCGCCGCCGGCACCGGGCTCGGCCTCGACGGGTTCGCAGCCCTGCACCGTGCGGTTGCGCTGCCACGGGAAGTTGGCGGTCTCGCTCTTGCCCGGCGCAATGGTCTTCGTCAGGTCCGTGCTCTCCGCCTGACAGTCCTTGGAAGAGAAAATCCGGTCCGAGCCGCTGGTGATCATGTATTCCATCTGGGAAGTGCCGATGTTGACCTCGCACGGCACTTTGTTGTTGTTAGTCACCTTGAGGCTCAGCAGCGGCTTCTCCCCCGCGGCATAGACCTGCTTGTCGGTGGCAGCTGTGACTATCACCAGGTTCTGCTCGCAGCCATCGCCCGATGATGCGGCGGGTGACGCCGAAGGATCCCTGGACGCCTTGGGGCTACCGGACGCGGACGCGGCCGGCAGGCTCGCCGGCGCCGCTGCGGACGGCTGGTCGCCAGAAGACTGGCCGCCGCTCATGGCACTCGAGACCGCGACGAAGCCACCGAAGACCACGGCGATGACGAGCAGCAGGACCAGGCCAGCAAACAGCCGGCGACGGCGGTATACCGGGCGGAGTGGTGGCCGTCCGGTTTTCCGCCCGGATTGTCCTGGGGGCGAACCTTTCGTCCTCGAACCGCCCGTTCCTGAATTGCCTTGCCTGACCATTCTTCTAGCCTAGAGAACCGTGCGGGCTATGGCGCCCGACCACGCCGCGGGACCTGCCGCCGTCCCGATCCGTTACCCCGATCTATTACGCTGAATGGATCGAAACTCTAACCCCAACACCCCCCGTATCCGCTCCGGCACAGCGGCAACCCCTGCCCGCCGGGCCGCGCGCCCGCGCCGCCGATCTCACCGCGCTTCATGCCGCCTTGGACGACTGGTTCGCAGCCAATGCAAGGGAACTGGCATGGCGGGCTGCGGAGTGCACGCCCTGGGGCGTGCTGGTCAGCGAGGTCATGCTCCAGCAGACGCCGGTGGTCCGGGTCCTGCCGGTCTGGGAGGAATGGCTGCGCCGCTGGCCGGAGCCGTCCGATCTGGCGCGCGAGCCCGCCGGGGAAGCCRTCCGGTCCTGGGGCCGGCTGGGGTATCCCCGGCGCGCCCTGCGCCTGCACGCGGCCGCCGTCGCCATCAGGGACAGCCACGACGGCGCCGTCCCCGACGCCTACACCGAGCTCCTGGATCTCCCCGGCGTGGGCAGCTACACGGCCGCGGCCGTCGCGGCGTTCGCCTACGGACGCCGCGAAACAGTGGTGGACACGAACATCCGCCGGGTCCATGCGCGGCTTCTCACCGGCTCGGCCCTGCCGGCGCAGGCCCTGACCGCTGCCGAAATGCGGCTGGCGGCGTCCCTGCTCCCGGACGACCCCGGCGCCTCGGTGCGCTGGAACGCCTCCGTCATGGAACTCGGTGCACTGGTCTGCACGGCGCGGGCCCCCAAGTGCGGCCAGTGCCCTGTCCGGGAGTCCTGCGCCTGGCTGGCTGCCGGCGAGCCGCCGCCAACGTACACGCCCAAGGGACAGGCCTGGCACGGCACGGACCGGCAGGTGCGCGGCGCCGTGATGGCCGTCCTGCGCGTAGCCGAGGACCCCGTGTCGCCGGTGCTGTTCCACGAGGCCCCTGCGGACCTGGGCTTCGAACCGCAGGGAATCGGGATCCCGCTCGCGGCCCTGCACCGGCTCAACGCGGCTCCCGAGCAGCTGGAACGGGCGCTGGCCGGCCTGCTGGGCGACGGCCTCGCGGAACTGCACCGGGGCGGCTTCCGGCTTCCGGGCTGAGGATCTACGCTGGAGCATGCGCAAGCTGGCGGCCGCGGCCGCACTGGCCCTCACCGCCGTCCTGGTAACCTCGTGCCGGCCGGAGGCCGCCTGCCCGGCGATCGCTCAGGCGCCCGTCGTGTCCCTGACCGTGGACCGGGAATACGCACCGTCGGTGCGGACCATCCACCTTTTGGCCTGCCAGGACGGCCGCTGCAAGGAAGCGGACCTGGAACTGGTTCCCGGGAGCACCACCGTGGACCAACGCTGCGAACCCGGCCGTTACGGCGGCGACGGCGTCTGTTCGGCCACGTCTTCGCCCGACGGCACCCTGACCGGCATGTTGATGATGGAGACGCTGACGGCCAGCCCCATCGGGGTGACGGCCACGGGCACGGATACCGCCGGGAACCCGCTGCCGGCACGGACCGCGGCCTTCACGCCCCGCGCGGCGCAGCCGTTTGGCGAGCAGTGCGGAACCTTCATCACGGCCGGCGTGGTGCTGGACGCGGCCGGCCTTCGGCAGGCACCCTAACCCCGGCACCCCGGAACCCCAGCCCCGGACGCTCGGCCAGCCAGACCCGCACGGCCCGCCAGGTTTGCCTGCGAAATCCAGGCCCCGCCTACGGTTCTCCGAACCCCGAACTGACCAGGCGCTCCAGGTAGCCGACCGCCTTGGCGGCGTCCGGGCCGCTGGCCTCCACATGCAGGACTGTTCCCTTGCCCGCGGCGAGCATCATGAGCTCGGTCATGGAGGCGCCATCGGCGCCGTTGACGGTCACGTCGGCGTCCATGGCGGACAGGCCGCCGGCAATCTTCGCCGCCGGCCGGGCGTGCATGCCAGCCTGGTTGACGAGCTCGAAGTCCCCCGTGGCGTCCGGCGGCTGCTGGTGTACGTGCTCGGCCTCCGCGGGGTGGGCCGGGGGCCGGTAGACGGCCTCGGCCGCGTCCTTCACCGCCGCCGCTTCGGCCCCCGCCTGGGCAGCCACCGCTGCTGCAACCAGTCCTTCCACCAGGGGTGCGTCCGCGAGCAGCACCGATCCCGGATCCGGCGCGAACTCCGCTGCGGACTCGGCCGTCATCACGGCGGATCCGAGGTCCGTGAGTACCACGACGCCGTCACCGGCGGCCTGCTCGAGCGCAGCCATGACCTTCTCCAGGCTCGTGCCGATCCGGCCGTCGTCGGTACCACCGGCGGGGAGGATCAGGACGTCGGGGGCCATCTGGGCAGCGAGCTCGGCGGCGCCGTCCGCGATCTTGGCGCTGTGCGAGACAACGACTAGCCGGACTGTCATTCGGCTGCCCCGGCGGCGGCGCGCAGGATCAGTGCGCTGGAGACCGCTCCCGGGTCACGGTGGCCGATGCTGCGCTCCCCGAGGTAGCTGGCGCGGCCCTTGCGGGCGAGCATCGGATCCGTGGACACGGCGCCGGCTTCGGCGGCCTCCGCCGCGGCAAGCAGCACCTTCCGGACGTCGCCGTCGCCAGCCGCGGCAGCGGCGGCCTCGATCGCGGGCGTCCACGCGTCCACCATGGTCTTGTCCCCGGACTCGGCCTTACCGCGGACGACGATGCCGTCGCGGGCGGCCTGCAGGGCGGCGGCCAAGGTGGCGGCGTCGACGTCGGAGGTGTTGCCCAGCGCTGTGGCGGCCCGCAGGAATGCCGTGCCGTACAGCGGACCGGCCGCCCCTCCCACCTTGGACATCAGCGTCATGGCCGTCAGTTTCAGGGCGGCGCCCGGGGTTTCCGGCGGTGTCTCGGCGAGTTTGTCCATCACGGCCTTGAAGCCGCGGTCCATGTTCTCACCGTGGTCCGAGTCCCCGATAGGCCGGTCCAGCTCGATCAGCTCCACCCGGTGATCCGCCATGGCCTGCGCCGAAAGGGTCAGCCAGCGCACGGCCCAGCCGACATCCAGCCCCACCGTCAGACGCCCCAGCGGAGGGCCGGAGTGTGGACGGGAGCGTCCCAGAGCGACGTCATTTCGTCATCGAGGCGCAGGACCGTGATGGAGCAGCCCTGCATTTCCAGGGACGTGATGTAGTTGCCCACGAGGGAGCGTGCCACGGT
Source organism: Arthrobacter sp. P4_F10 (assembly GCF_056401435.1). Taxonomy (NCBI): domain Bacteria; kingdom Bacillati; phylum Actinomycetota; class Actinomycetes; order Micrococcales; family Micrococcaceae; genus Arthrobacter; species Arthrobacter sp. P4_F10. The sequence goes on along the minus strand of NZ_JBFUJJ010000005.1, from coordinate 102,253 downwards.
GACGCCCTGCTCCGCCAGTCTCTGCGCGGCCCGGCGGTACACGATGTACAGCTCGCTTGCCGGGGTGCCGCCCATGCCGTTGACGAAGAGGAGCACCTGGTCCCCGGAGCTAAGTCCGAGGTCGCTGACCACCGGGTCCAGGAGGCGGTCGGTGATGCCGTCGGCGTTTTCCATGGCAATCTTGTGCCGTCCCGGCTCGCCGTGGATGCCGATCCCGATCTCGATCTCGTTTTCCTCGAGCTCGAAGCTGGGGACTCCCGCGTGCGGAACGGTGCAGGCGGACAAAGCAACGCCCATGCTGCGCACGTTCTGGTTGACGCGGTCACCGATCGCGGCGACGGCGTCCAGGTTGTCGCCGCGTTCGGCGGCCGCCCCGGCGATCTTCTCGACCAGGACAGTACCGCCGACGCCCCGGCGGCCGGCCGTGTACAGCGAATCCTGCACGGCGACGTCGTCGTTGACCAGGACGGTGCGGACCTCGACGCCTTCTGCTTGCGCGAGTTCGGCGGCGGTTTCGAAGTTCAGGACGTCACCGGTGTAGTTCTTCACGATGTGCACGACGCCGGCGCCGGAGTTCACGGCCAGCGTGGCCGGCAGGATCTGGTCCGGGGTGGGCGAGGTGAACACGGCGCCCGGAACGGCGGCGTCGAGCATGCCCATTCCCACGTAGCCGCCGTGCAGCGGCTCATGTCCGCTGCCGCCGCCGGAGACGAGTCCGACTTTCCCCGCCACGGGCGCGTCTTTGCGCACGATGTATTTCGGGTCCGGAAAGACGGTCACGAGGTCGGCGTGTGCAAGCCCGAACCCTTCCACTGACTCGTCGACCACGGCTTTGGGATCATTGATGAGTTTCTTCATGGCGGTGCTCCCTGGATGGTGTCCTGGCTGCTTGCTTAGACCCTACTACCGGGGCACGGCCGGCGGTAGGCTCCCGATTCCCTCGGCCCGGGGGCTCCTGGCGGGGCTTCGAATCCCGGACCGGCGGGTTGTTGCGGTGCGTTCCTGCGGATGCTTCAGGCTTGTTTGTCGGCCCACGCCGGGAAATGCGGCCAGGCGTCGACGCCCAGCCATGAGAACGGCGGCGCTGCGAGCCGGCCTTTGCGGGCGCGGGACGTGGCCGGTGGCGCTGCGGCTGCAGGCGCCGGGCCAGCGGTTTGTCCCGTCACGGGAGCACCCGTGCCGGGCGAGGAGCGGTTGGTGGATTCTACCGGTGGCGCTTCCAGCGGCTGGCCGGGCAGCTGGACCGGCGGCACTGCCGGAGCGCTGGCTATTGTCCTGTGAACGGCGGAGAAATCGGGAAAAATCACGTCTTTATGCAATTTTTTGCCTCCGAAAGTATGGCGGCCCACCCCCTGGGCCGGGATCAGTTTATCCACCAAATTTATTGAAGGGAAGCCCCGGGCGGACGTCGTGTTCCAGGCGGCTGCGGGTGCCGGCCGGAATCCGCCGAAAGTTCCCCGGACGGGCACAGCCGGCGGGCGCTACAGCTCCTTGATCATCCTGGTGTTGCCGAGCGTGTTCGGCTTGACCCGGGCCAGGTCCAGGAACTCGGCCACGCCTTCGTCATGCGAGCGCAGGAGTTCGGAGTACACCACGGGATCGACCGCGCTCTGGTCAGCCATGACTTCAAAGCCGTGTTTCTTGAAGAAATCCACTTCGAACGTCAGGCAGAAGACGCGCGAGACTCCCAGCGCGCGGGCATCCCCCAGCAGACGCTCCACCAGCGCGTGGCCCACGCCCTTGCCGCGCCAGGCATCCGAAGCCGCGAGGGTGCGCACCTCGGCGAGATCCTCCCACATGACATGCAGCGCTCCGCAGCCGATCACCTCGCCGTCTTGCGATTCGGCGATCCGGAATTCCTGCAGGCTTTCGTAGTAGGCCACGGTTTCTTTGGCCATGAGGATCCGCTGGTCGGCCAGCGGCGCCACGAGCGTCTTGATGGCGCCAACGTCGCCGGTGCGGGCAGGGCGGATGCGGATCGTCTCAGTCGCGGTCTCAGTCACGGTCTCAGTCACAGCCCAATCTTACGGGTGCCCCGGGTCCGGCCGGCTCGCGGCCGGTCCCGGGGACGGAGTGTCAGAGACCCAGTTCGTCGGGGACGGGAATGTCCTTGTCCAGCAGGTTCCTGGCCAGGAAGTGCTCCACCACGCCGTACCAGACCTTGGCGTGCTGCGGCTGCAGGATCCAGTGGTTCTCGTCCGGGAAGTACAGGAAACGGTGGTCCGTTTCGCCGTTCCCGTCTGCCGCCAGTTGTGACTTGGCGAGCAGCTCGTACCAAAGCCGGAGCCCCTCACCGATCGGGACACGGTAGTCCTTGTCGCCATGGATGACCAGCATGGGAGTCCGGATGTTTTCCACGTGCAGATGCGGGGAGTTCTCCAGCGCCATCTCGGCCGTCATCTCCTTGAGCCAGTACTGCGCGGCGTCGGTGGTGGGACCGAACTGGTCGAGGGCCCAGAGGCTGGCGTGCGTGACGATTGCCTTGAAGCGGTCCGTATGCCCGGCTACCCAGTTGGCCATGTACCCGCCGAAGGAACCGCCCATGGCGGCGGTACGCGTCTCGTCGATGTCCGGGCGCTGCACGACGGCGTCGGTGATGGCCATCAGGTCGGTGAAGGGAGCCTTGCCCCATTCCCCCCAGCCGCGCTGGATGTGCTCCTGGCCGTAGCCGGTGGAGAGGGCAGGGTCCGGGAGCAGCACCGCGTAACCGCGGGCCACCAGCAGCCACGGGTTCCAGCGCCAGGTCCAGGCGTTCCAGGATCCCAGCGGGCCGCCATGGATCCACAGCAGCAGCGGGGCCGGGCTCGCGGCGGACGCGCCCTCGGGCAGGGCCAGGTACGCGGGCACACGGGCGCCGTCGGCCGCCGTCGTCTCCACGCGCTCCAGCGTCCCCGTGAAGTGCGGGCGCTCAGCGGGTGCGGGCAGGCGGACGACGCCGCCGCCGGCGAGGTCGATCCGCACAGGTTCGGCGGGGAATTCGTAGGAGCTGCGCAGGGCGTAGGCGCTGCGTCCGTCCGGCGAGACGACGACGTCGGTGTACGCGGCGGCGTCGTCCGTCAGGCGGAGCACCTGGCCAGCCTGGCCCGGGTCCCCCGCGACACCGATCCGGAATATCGGCGATGCGCCGTCCTCGTCGGCGGTGACCAGCAGGGCCGATCCGTCCGGCAGCCACGCGGCGGGGCGGGCCCAGCGGTCCCAGTCATGGGCGAGCGGCGTCAGGGCGGCCTCGCCTGTTGCCGGGCCGGCGACGTCGAGGAGGTGCAGCTTGACCTGCGGGGCCGCCAGCGGCGTGGTGTCGCTTTCACTGACCACCACCAGGCTCCGCCCGTCCGGACTGACCGGGCCCGGGAAGTAGCTCAGACCTTCCGTGTCCAGCAGAACCGTCCGGGTGCCGGTGGCGACGTCGATGGCGACCAGCACGGAACGTGAATCGGCGTTCGCGAGGGGCTTGGCGAAGCTGCTGTAAATCATCGTGCCGTCCGGGCTGACCACCGATTCGGCGTCCCTGAGCCGGGTGCCGGCGTCGGGCGTCAGGTTGCGGAGCTTCAGCGGCGGCGCGGCGTCGACGGTGGTCGGCTTACCGGCCTCCACCGGCTCGCCGGGTTCGACCGCGAACAGCCGCGGCTGCGCCGGGCCCAGGTCCGCGTCCCAGTAGCGGACGGGGTAGCCGCTGTGCAGGATGGCCGCGACCTTGTTGTCTTTGCGCGCCTTGCGGCGTTCTTCGTCATTGTCCTCGTCCGTGGAGCCGGCCAGCACCGAGGCCGCGACCACCACGGTGTCGGCGTCCTTGGCGGCGTGGACCCCGCCGATTCCGCCGGCGCGGGACAGGGCCACCCGGGCTTCGCCGCCGTCGGCCGGGAGTATCCAGAGGGCGCTGACGGGGTCAGCCTCGGGGCTCTCCGGATCGGGACGGGCCGAGGTGAAGTAGAGGTCGCCGTTGGCGGCAAACACCGCACCCGCCTCCCCCTTGGCGCTGCGCGTGATCCGGCGGGCCTTTTTGACCCCGCCCGGGTCCACTTCCCACAGCGCGGTGCAGTATTCGGTGCCCTTCGCGCCGAGTGTCGCCACAGTGGTGACCAGCCGGTCACCGTCCGGGCTCAGCGTTAAACCACTCACTTTGGGGATGGCGAGGTAGTGGTCCAGATCATGGAAGGGGGTCTCGGGTTGTTCGCTCAGGGTCTCTGAGTCCTTGGCAGCCATGCACCGATTCAACACTGTATGTGGCATCGATCACAGAAAGTTCACTGAGAGTGAAACGGTGCTTTCAGAGTACGAGCGGGCACTCCGGTCTAAGCACGTGCGATCACCGCCGGGACGCGCAGGCGCCACAGACCCGCGTATGAGGCGCTACAGGTCAGCGAATTGACGACGATGGCCGCTACGCCCGGCCCCTTAGCGGCCATCTCTGGCAAATGGCCCAGACACGTGGGGCGCTGGCAGCCCCGGTCCCCAGAACCCCCACGGAGCGCGGCCCGGGAAGAGCAAACGCGAAGGCCCCGCCGTCCTTGACAGGACAGCGGGGCCTTGGTCTTGATGCTTAGACGCTCGGAGCGATCTCCGGGATGCGCGGCTTGGCGTTGCCGGCGAAGGTGAACTTCGCGTCGTCGCCTTCGCCCTCCACATCCACCACCACGATGTCGCCGGAGTGCAGTTCGCCGAAGAGGATCTTCTCGGAGAGCTGGTCCTCGATCTCGCGCTGGATGGTGCGGCGCAGCGGCCGGGCACCCATGGCGGGGTCGTAGCCGCGGGTTGCCAGGAGCACCTTGGCCGCGGACGTGAGCTCGATGCCCATGTCCTTGTCCTTCAGKCGCTTCTCGAGSCGGCCAACGAACATGTCCACGATCTCGATGATCTCGTCCTGGGTCAGCTGCGGGAAGACCACAACATCGTCAACACGGTTCAGGAACTCGGGGCGGAAGTGCTGCTTGAGCTCCTCGGTGACCCGGGCGCGCATCCGGTTGTAGCCGGTCTGGGTGTCCGTGCCGGACTGGAAGCCCGTGGCAACACTCTTGGAGATGTCCCGGGTGCCGAGGTTCGTGGTCATGATGATCACGGTGTTCTTGAAGTCCACCACGCGGCCCTGGGAGTCGGTCAGGCGGCCGTCTTCCAGGATCTGCAGCAGCGAGTTGAAGAGATCGGCGTGCGCCTTCTCCACTTCATCGAACAGGACCACGGAGAACGGACGACGGCGGACCTTCTCGGTCAGCTGGCCGCCTTCCTCGTAGCCAACGTAGCCCGGAGGGGCACCGAAGAGCCGCGAGACCGTATGCTTCTCCGAGTACTCGGACATGTCCAGGGTGATCAGCGCGTCTTCTTCGCCGAACAGGAACTCGGCGAGGGCCTTGGCGAGCTCGGTCTTGCCGACGCCGGTGGGGCCGGCAAAGATGAACGAGCCGCCCGGACGCTTGGGGTCCTTGAGCCCTGCACGGGTGCGCCGGATCGCCTGGGACAGGGCCTTGATGGCCTCGTCCTGGCCGACCACACGCTTGTGCAGCTCATCTTCCATCTTCAGCAGGCGCGAGGACTCTTCCTCGGTCAGCTTGAAGACCGGGATGCCAGTGGAGTTCGCCAGCACCTCGGCGATCAGGTCCTCATCAACTTCGGAGATGTCGTCCATGCCGCCGGTCTTCCACTGGCGTTCCTTCTCGGCGCGCTCGGCAATGAGCTTCTGCTCCTTGTCGCGCAGCGACGCGGCGCCTTCGAAGTCCTGCGCGTCGATCGCGGATTCCTTCTCCAGCTTCATGGCGGCGATCTTCTCGTCCATGACCTTGAGCTCGGGCGGGGCGGTCATGCGGCGGATGCGCAGCCGTGCCCCGGCCTCGTCGATCAGGTCGATCGCCTTGTCCGGCAGGAACCGGTCCGAGATGTAGCGCTCGGAAAGGGCCGCCGCCGAGGCGAGGGCGCCGTCGGTGATGGTGACGCGGTGGTGTGCCTCATACCGGTCGCGGAGGCCCTTGAGGATCTCGATCGCGTGCGCAACGGAGGGTTCCTTGACCTGGATCGGCTGGAAGCGGCGCTCCAGGGCGGCGTCCTTCTCGATGTGCTTGCGGTATTCGTCCAGCGTGGTGGCACCGATGGTCTGCAGTTCGCCGCGGGCCAGCATGGGCTTCAGGATCGAGGCCGCATCGATGGCGCCTTCGGCGGCTCCGGCACCCACCAGGGTGTGGATCTCATCGATGAACAGGATGATGTCGCCGCGGGTGCGGATCTCCTTGAGGACCTTCTTCAGGCGTTCTTCAAAGTCGCCGCGGTAGCGGGAGCCGGCCACGAGGGACCCGAGGTCCAGGGTGTACAGCTGTTTGTCCTTGATGGTCTCAGGGACGTCCCCGCGGACGATCGCCTGGGCCAGGCCCTCGACGACGGCGGTCTTGCCGACGCCCGGCTCGCCGATCAGCACGGGGTTGTTCTTGGTGCGGCGGGAAAGGACCTGCATGACGCGTTCCATTTCCTGCTCGCGGCCGATCACGGGGTCCAGTTTGTTCTCGCGCGCCGCCTGGGTCAGGTTGCGGCCGAACTGGTCCAGGACCACGGAACCGGCGGGGGTGCCCTCGGCCTGGCCGGGGCCGACGCCGGCGCCGGTGGCCTCCTTGCCCTGGTAGCCCGAGAGCAGCTGGATGACCTGCTGGCGGACCCGGTTCAGGTCGGCGCCGAGCTTGACGAGCACCTGGGCGGCAACGCCCTCGCCCTCCCGGATGAGGCCGAGGAGGATGTGCTCGGTCCCGATGTAGTTGTGGCCCAGTTGCAGGGCCTCACGCAGCGAGAGCTCCAGGACCTTCTTGGCGCGAGGGGTAAAGGGGATGTGGCCGGAGGGGGCCTGCTGGCCCTGGCCGATGATCTCCTGGACCTGCTCGCGGACACCGTCGAGCGAAATGCTCAAGGATTCAAGGGCTTTGGCGGCAACACCTTCACCCTCATGGATCAGACCCAAGAGGATGTGTTCGGTACCAATGTAATTGTGGTTCAGCATGCGTGCCTCTTCTTGGGCAAGCACAACTACGCGACGGGCACGGTCCGTAAATCGCTCAAACATTTCGCCACACTCCTAGCTACGACGTACTTTGATGCTACGTGGCCGGGTTCCAGATTTGGGGCTTGTTCGCCACAGGGGAAACCGGAGGGTTTGCGCGCCCCTGCCCGGACCCCGTCCCCGGACGGGGCGGGAACCGTCCGGAAGCCTTCCCGGCGGGCGCAACCGGATGTCCCGGGCGGGACCCTCCGCCCCTTCCCGGCGGGCGCAACCGGACGTTCCGGCCCGGCCCGTCGGCGGGCCGGCGTGCGGTACGGGCGCACGGGCGCACCGCCGTCGGCATGCAAATGCCCCCGCCAGATAACGGGGGCATTGGCATTTGACTGCGACTTCATTGGGACTTGATTGCGACCTGTTACTGGGTCCTGATACGGCACCCTGACGCGCGGTCCCGGCTAGGAATTAGCCTTTTGGTACGCTTCCTGAATTTCAGCCTGGATACGTCCGCGGCTGTTTACCGCATAGCCGTTGTCCCGTGCCCACTGACGGATCTGGGCAGAGTCCTGATTCCGTCCGCTGGAAATTTTCGTACGCGTGGCGCGTCCGCTTGACGTCTTGCGTGCGTGCACCACAAAACGCTCCACCGCGGAGCGCAGTTCTGAAGCATTGCTTGACGACAGGTCTATTTCGTAGCTCACGCCGTCAAGGCCAAACCGGACAGTTTCGTCCGCGGATCCCCCATCCAGATCATCAACGAGGATGATTTTTACTTTCTGTGCCATAAAGGACTCTCTTTCCAAAGATCGAGCGTTTAGAAAAGCAGGATGTATCTGGAATAAGTATCCTCCGCGTTACAGCAGGGAGTCAAAGCGCAAAACTCTGTTCAAAGGAAAACCACAGGCGGCAATAGGGGACTATTACTTTCCCGGGTAATTAGCCCCCGAGGGCCCGGAATCCTGCTCCTTGGTTTGAGCTACCGCTCGCGTTTCCGCTTCGGCATGGGCGCGGGCTTCTGCCTGCCGCTCTGATTTGTCGGCATTGAATATGGATTTCATGGCAAACCAGAAAAGCAGGCCCACCACGATGGGGGGCAGCAATACGGCGATATAGTCCATGCTCAGTGTCCTTCAGGCTTCAACAGGGGGAAGAGGATCGTTTCGCGGATGCCGGCGCCGGTGAAGAGCATCACGAGGCGGTCGATGCCCAGGCCGATCCCGCCCATGGGCGGCGCGCCGTACTCGAGCGCACGGAGGAAGTCTTCATCCAGCTGCATAGCCTCCACGTCGCCCGCGGCGGACCGGCGGGACTGTTCGGTGAGGCGTTCGCGCTGGATCACCGGGTCGATCAGTTCGGAGAACGCCGTGCCCCGCTCCATGCCGCCGATGATGAGGTCCCAGGCCTCGATCAGGCGGCCGTCTTCGCGGTGCTGGCGGGCCAGCGGCTGGGCGGACGGCGGATAGTTGTAAACGAACGTGGGGTTGAGCAAAGTGGGCTCCACCAGTTCGCCGAAGAGTTCGACGACGAGCTTCTCGGCTTCCCAGCCGGCGTCGACCTTGACGTCGTGCTTGGCGGCCAGTTCCAGCAGTTCGGCAACCGTGGTGTCCGGGGTTACTTCCTGGCCCACGAATTCGGACAGTCCCGGGTAGACGGCCAGCCAGGTCCAGTCACCGTCGAGGTTGATCTCCCCGGCTTCGGTCTGCAGCACGCGGCCCACACCGGCGGCGTCGGCGGCGTCCAGGATGATCTCCTTGATCCGGTCCGCCATGACGAACTGGTCCGCCCACGCCTCGTAGGACTCCAAAGTGGTGAACTCGGGACTGTGCGTGGAGTCCACGCCTTCGTTGCGGAAGACCCTGCCCATGTCATAGACGCGGTCGATCCCGCCGACCACCGTGCGCTTGAGGTAGAGCTCGGTAGCGATGCGCAGCGTCATCTTCTGGTCGAAGGCGTTCATGTGCGTCTCGAAGGGACGGGCCGTGGCGCCGCCGTGAACCAGCTGCAGCATGGGGGTTTCGACCTCGACGTAGCCCTGGCGGTGCAGGGTTTCGCGGATGGAACGGGTGATCGCGGCGCGGGTGTAGACCATCTCGCGGGCTTCGTCGCGGACAATGAGGTCCACGTAGCGCTGGCGGACGCGCGTTTCTTCGTTAAGCCCGGCGTGCAGCACGGGCAGCGGGCGCAGCGCTTTCGAAGCCATGGTCCAGGAATCCGCCATGACGGACAGCTCGCCGCGGCGCGAGGAGATGACCTCGCCCTTGATGAAGACGTGGTCGCCGAGGTCCACGAGGGACTTCCACTCCGCGAGCGCCTCCTCACCGATGTTGGCCAGGCTCAGCATGACCTGCAGCCGCACAGCCTTCCCGTCCACTCCGCCCTCCTGGAGGGTGGCGAAACACAGCTTGCCCGTATTGCGGATGAAGACAATGCGGCCGGTCACGCCGACGACGTCGCCGGTGGTTTCATCGGCCTGGAGGTAGGCGTATTTCTCCCGGATTTCCGTGAGCGAGTGTGTGCGTTCGACACCCACCGGATAAGCCTCGACGCCGCGTTCAATCAGCTTGGCGCGCTTCTCCATGCGGATGCGGGTCTGCTCGCTGGCATCGTGCGGCTCGGCGGCGGTGTTCGGGGCGGGGGTGTTTTGGGAAGTCACAATCCCCAAGTTTACCGGGGATTCCACCGGGGCGGGTTCCGCCCGGCTATGGCCACGGCGGAATAGACTCAGGCTGTGGAGACGCGGAGGATCAGCACCGACGACGGCGAGGGGCACCTCGAGCTGCACTCCTTCCGTCCGGCTGCCGGCCCGGCTCCGGCGCCAGCACCCGCCCCGGGACCCGCGCCAGGTTCGACGCCCGGACGGCCGCCCGCGCCAGGCATCGTCGTCGTGCACGGCACCATGATCACCGCCGCGCTGTACCGCCCGTTCGCGCGGAAGATCAGCCGCCTGTTGGGCCGCCCCGTGCACTGCTACAACCGGCGCGGGCGCGCCGGGTCCTCCCCGCAACCGGCCGGTTACTCGGTGGCCACGGAGGTCGGTGATCTGGCGGCGGTGATGCGGGAAACGGGATCGAGCGACGTGGTGGCGCACAGCTACGGCGGCTTCGTGGCCCTGCAGGCGGCACGGACGGTGCCGATCCGCAGGATGGTGACCTATGACGCGGCCGTGTCCCTCTCCGGAAACCTCACCCACCGCTGGCGGCCCGAACTGGAGCGTTCAGTTGCTGCCGGGGAACTCGACGAGGCCTGGGCGCATCTGGTCCAGGGCATTGAGGTGGGCGGACCGGTATCCAAGCTCCCGCTGGGCGCGCTGCGGATGCTCAGCATCCTCTCCGCCCGGACCAACATGGGCGCCGAGATGCGCAAACTGCTGCCCACCGCCGTCGCGGAGATGCGGGCGGTGCTCGACGCCGACGCCGAACTGGACGACTTCGCAGCCGTGACCACCCCCACGCTGCTGCTCAGCGGCGGCTGGAGCCCGGAGTACTTTACCGAGACCGGCCGGCAACTTGCCGCCGCCGTCCCTTCCTTTGAATTTGCCGTGTTGCCAGGGCAGCTCCATGAAAGCCCGCTCCGGCCCGGGATCCGACTGCCCCGGGCAACTGCGCGTTTCCTCCTTGCCGGCGAAGGACACCTGCGGCCCCTCCCGGCGCCCAGGCGGCGGCTCAAGCTGGGCCACTGACGGGTGCGCCTTACAATCGGTGGGCGACCCTTTCGAAAGGACCCCCTTGGCCAAGCTCTACTTCCGCTACGGCGCCATGAACTCCGGCAAATCTACGGGGCTGCTGCAGGCGGCGTTCAATTATGAGGAACGCGGGCAGCACGTTCTGCTGGCCAAGCCGGACGTGGACACCAAAGGCGACTCCGACGTCGTGTCCCGCCTGGGCATGACCCGTTCGGTGGACTTCCTGATCCCCGCCGGCGCGTCGGCCCGCGAGCTCTTCACCGCCCAGGCCCACGGGGACGATCCCGACGCCCTGCTGCAGCACGTGGACACCCCGCCGGTGGCCTGCCTGCTGGTTGACGAGGCCCAGTTCCTCGAACCGGAGCAGGTGGACGATCTTTTCCGCATCGCGGTCCTGGACAACGTCCCCGTCCTTGCCTACGGCATCCGAACCGACTTCCGGACCCGCGCGTTCCCCGGTTCCCTTCGGCTCCTGGAGATTGCGCACACCCTCGAAGAGCTCAAGACCATCTGCCGCTGCGGACGGAAGGCCATCTTCAACACCCGCCGGATCGGGGACCAGGTGGTCTTCGACGGAAACCAGGTTGCGATTGACGGCCAGGACGTCTGGTACGAGTCGCTCTGCGGCGCCTGCTACCTCGAGGTCTCCGGCGGCCGCCTGGGCAACTAGCGCCAGCGCGCCGGCGCAATGCTGTACCCAATTGAACTGCGGCCTACTGAACTGCGGCTTACTGCACTGCGGCCTACTGAGTTGCGGCTTACTGCACTGGGGCGCGGCCTCGGCTAGGCTCGGAGCATGACCCGCGAGAACATCAGAACCCCCGACGGCGGAACAATCGAGCTTTTCAGCACGGGCGCCGAGCTCGCCTCGGCGGGTTCGGGCATCGTCGTCGTGCCGGCCTCGATGGTGACGGCCGCCGACTACACGCGCTTCGCGCAGAAACTCAGCGCGTCACTGGGCCGGCCGGTGCACACCTTCAACCGTCGCGGCCGCGGCTCCTCCTCCCCGCAGCCGGAGGACTACACCCTGGACGTGGACATCCACGATCTCGACGCCGTCATGAAGCACACGGCCAGCACCGACGTCTTCGGCCATAGCTTCGGCGGGGCGGTGGCCCTGCACGCGGCCCGCACCCTGCCGGTGGAACGGCTCGCCGTGTACGACCCCGCCGTGTCCGTCAACCACAGCGTGACGGCGGACTGGACGCCCGAATACGAGCGGGCGACCGCAGCTGGCGACGACGACCGGGCCCTCGCCGTCCTGCTCAGGGGCTTGGAGACCGGCAGCGCCCTGTCCCGGATGCCGCTGTCCATGCTGACGCTGGCGAACAAGCTTTCGGCGGGCACTCCGATGGGCAAGCAGCTGCGCGACCTGATGCAGACCGGTGTCCGCGAGATTAAGGCGATCATCGCCGCGGACATGCCGGCCGAACCGTTCCTGGAACTGCCGCTGGAGACGCTGATCATCGTGGGCGAGAAGAGCCCGGCATACTTCGGCGTGGCCTGTGCCCAGATCCACGACGTCCTCTCCGGTTCCAGCTATACGATCCTGCCGGGCATGGGCCACGACGGTGTCAACAAGGCGCCGGACAAACTGATCGCAGAGCTCAGCGCGTTTTACGCGGGCTGAGCCTCTAGTGGGCGGCCGGGTGCGGCGCGCCTTCGGTCTTGCGCATCATAGTGGACAGCACGACGGCGGCGACCGCTATGACGGCCGCGGTCAGGAAGGCCGCATGCATGCCGGCAACCATGCCCGAGGCTTCGGACACGAAGGCATAGATCGAGACCAGGAGCGCCGTGCCGGCCGCGCCTGCCACCTGCTGCAGCGTGCTCATGACGGCCGACCCGTGTGAATACAGGTGCGGCGGCAGCGGGTTCAGGCCGGTCGTGAAGGCGGGGGTGAACAGCAGCGCCAGGCCCAGGCTCAGTGCCACATGCAGGGCAATGATCCACCCCACCGGCGACGCGGCGTCCAGCATGGAGAACTGCCAGAGGGACAGCACCATCATGATCGACCCCGTCACTGTCAGCGGCAGGGGCCCGATCTTGTCGAAAACGCGGCCGATGAAGGGCCCCAGCAGGCCCATGGCGAGGCCGCCGGGCAGCAGCACCAGGCCGGTCTCAAGTGAGGTCAGGCCGCGGATCTCCTGCAGGTACAACGGCAGCAGAATCACGGCGCCGAACAACGCGATCATGGCCACAACCAGCAGCAGCACGGACACCGTGAACATCCGGAAAGTGAAGGCGCGCAGGTCCAGCAGGGGTCCGTCGGTTTTCTGCAGCTTCAGCTGGCGCAGGACGAACACCGCCAGGGCCACCACGCCGACGGCCAGCGACAGCACCGCCGGGGTACGGGATCCGGCCTGGCCGCCGCCGATCTGGCTCAGGCCGTAGACGAGGCCGCCGAAGGCCGGGACCGTTAGCACCACCGAAAGGGCGTCCAACCGCGTTTTTTCGGTTTTGCCGATGTTGGTCAAATACTTGGCCCCGATGGCCAGCGCGGCGAGGGCAATCGGCAGCACGAAGACGAACATGAACCGCCAGGAAAAGTGCTGGAGGATCAGGCCGGAAACCGTGGGGCCCAGGGCCGGCGCTACCGAGATGGCGATGCTGACGTTTCCCATGACGGCGCCGCGGCGTTCCAGCGGCACGAGTGTGAGGATGGTGGTCATCAGGAGCGGCAGCATGATGGCGGTGCCGCCGGCCTGGACGATGCGGGCCAGCAGCAGGACTTCGAAGCCCGGCGCGAGGGCGGCCAGCAGTGTGCCGCCGGAAAAGAGTCCCATGGCCAGCATGAAGACGGCACGGGTGCTCAGGCGCTGCAGGATGAACCCGGTGGTGGGAATGACGACAGCCATGGTGAGCATGAAGCCGGTGGAGAGCCACTGCACGGTGGGCGCATCGATGTTCAGGTCCACCATCAGCCGCTGCAGGGCCACGTTCATGATGGTTTCGTTGAGGATCACCACGAAGGTGGCCACCAGCAGCGTGACGATGATGGTGACGGACTCCCGGGACATCTTCGCCGGCGCGGTTGGCGCCGTCGTCGCTGCTGCAGACGCGGCAGGCGCTGCGAGGGCCGGGGCAGCGCCCCGTGCGGGATCGCCGGCGGCGTTGGAAGAGATGTCTGTTGACATGGGAATTCCCTCAGGGAGTTGGGTGTGGGTCCGGTGAGCGTCGGCGCTGCTGCAGATTCCAACAGTCTAGGCCCCGGGGGCATTCCCGTCGCCGGAAAACCAATGTGGGGTATGTGTCAGGAGTTCAGGGGCGCGTTGTCGATGAGGCGGACGGGACCGACCTTGGCGGCGATGATCGCCAGCCCCTCGCCGCGGAACGGGGTGTCCCTGCAGTTTTCCGCAAGGGGCTCGAGGGTGCGCGGATCCACCACTTCGAAGTAGTCCAGTTCCACGAGCGGCTGGGACCGGACCAGGTCCTGCGCGGATTCGATGTCCAGCGGCTCATGCGCGTTGGCGCGCTCCCCGATGAGCCGCAACGCGCGGGAGAGCACCAGGGCGGCCTCGCGCTGGTCCTCGGAGAGGAAGCGGTTGCGGCTGGACAGTGCCAGGCCGTCGGCCGAGCGCACGATGGGCACGGGCACGATCTCCACAGGGAAATTCAGGTCCGCCACCATGCGCTGGACGAGCGCCAGCTGCTGCGCGTCCTTCTGGCCGAAATAGGCGCGGTAGGCCGGCTGTCCGCCGCCGGGCAGGCCGGTCCCCGGGAAGCCATAGTGGAGCAGTTTCGCGACGACGGTCAGCGCGCCGTCGAAGTGGCCGGGCCGGGACGCGCCCTCCCATTTTTCCCCCAGGGGTCCCGCCGTGATCCGTACCAGGGGTGCCCCGCCGGGGTAGACCTCCTCGACGCCGGGCGCGAACGCCAGGTCCACGCCCTCGGCGTCGAGCAGCGCGAGGTCGGCATCGAGCGCCCGGGGGTAGCGTTCCAGATCCGTGGCCTCGCCAAACTGCAGCGGGTTGACGAAGATGCTGGCCACCACGACGTCGTTCTGGGCGACGGCTGTCCGGGCCAGCTGGGCATGCCCCTCATGCAGTGCGCCCATGGTCGGCACGAGCCCCTGGGACGTGCCACCTTTCTGCGCCAGCAGCCGGGCGCTTCCGGCGCGGAGCTGGGCGGCCGTGGTCACGAGTTGGATTGCCATGTCAGGGTCCTTCCGGGGCGTGCGTCCCGTTCTGGTCGGGGCCGCCGAGCGCCTGTTCGATGCCGTCGATTTGTTCCGGCTTCAGGAGTCCGCGGCTTCCTGCCCGGCGGGCTGTCGCCCGGGCCATGGCCAGGTACGCCTCAAGAATATCGCCGGCGGCCCCGCCGTCGTATTCGCGGAGGGCGCCGGCGTGCGCGGCAACCGTGCCGGTGTCGCCGCGGGCTACGGGCCCGGTCAGGGCCGATTCGCCGGAGGCGAGGGCGTTCTCGAGGGTGGCGCGCAGCAGCGGGCCCAGCATCCGGTCCGGGGCCTCGACGCCGACGTCGCGGAGCAGTTGCGAGGCCTGCGCCACGAGCGTGACCAGGTGGTTCGAGCCGTGCGCGAGGGCAGCGTGGTAGAGGACGCGGTCGGCCTCGGCGATCGCGACGGGCTCGGCGCCCATTTCGACGACGAGTGCCTGGGCGATCGGCAGCATCGCGGCGTCGGCCGTGACGCCAAAGGTGCAGTCCAGGAGCCTCGTGAGGTCCAGGCTCATGCCCGTGAACGTCATGGCCGGGTGCAGCGCGAGCGGCACGGCGCCGGCGGCACGGACCGGGTGCAGGATCCCGACGCCGAAGCGCCCGGAGGTGTGCGCCACGAGCTGGCCGGGTTGCCAGGCGCCGAGCTTGGCCAGGCCGTTCACGAGCGGGCCCAGGGCATCGTCAGGGACGGCGAGCAGGACCAGCTCGGCGCGCTCCACGATGTCCTGCACGTCCAGGATCGGGACGCCGGGCAGGAGTGTTTCGACGCGTTCCCGGCTGGCGTCCGAAACGGCGGACGCCCCGATGACAGCGTGCTCGGCTCCGCGCAGCGCCGCCCCCAGGACGGCACCGACCTTCCCGGCGCCAATGATTCCGACGCCGAGGCGTCCTGGTTTAGCCATGATGCGGGCCTTCCTGGGGGTCGTCTGCGGGTGGTGCGGCCGGCTTGGCCGCCGGCTCCATCCAGTGCTCGCTCTTCTGGCGCTTGCGCGCGGCGCGGGCACGGGACGACTGGGCATCGAGCAGGGCCCGGGCTTCGTCGAGGCCGGCCTGGATGAGCCGCGGGGCCACCGGACCTGCCGTGGTGTGCAGGACCAGGTCCGCCACGCGGAATCTGCGGGCGAGCGGGCCCTGCTGCAGGGCCATGGACTGGGTGCGCTGATGCGGCACCACCACGAGGTTCCGCCACCACCGGCCCGATCTCAGGAGCAGGGCGGTCTCCGTTGCCGTGAAGCCGTTGCGCCGCCAGCCCAGCGGTGCCAGGAACCGGGCCCGGCGCGGGCTGGTCACGAAGCCGCCGTCGGTGTCCTGCCCGCCTCCGCTGCCTGGCGTCCCGGCGGCGTCCGCGAGGCCGGTGATCCCTGCGGTGAACACGCCCAGCGGATCCGGAGTGCCTGGATCCGGGAGCACCAGGGCGAGGATTTCCAGGACGTCGGCGAGGGATCCCACCGGAAGCAGCGTGGTCCGGGCTGATCCTTCGCCGGCGCTGGCGGCCAGGCCGTAACCGGCCACATTGACCTGGATCCGGTACCAGCCGAACAGCCGCCACAGCGGCGGCTGGCTGACCTTCAGCGCCTGGATCCTGCCCGGCGGCACGGTCTGCGCCTGTGTGTCCAGCAGGCCGTAGCGCAGCCGGATGCCGTCCGGGGAAACGGCGGCGGTGAAGTTGTAGCCCTTGTTGAACGAGGACCAATAGGAGGCCACGAGTCCGATCGCGGCAGGGATCAGGAAGACCGCGAAGCTCCGGTTTTCGGTGACGGCGGAAAGCAGCACTGAGGCGATGCCGCCGGCCAGGATCACGACGCTTTGTTCGCTCAGGAGCAGCGAGCCCATCAGGCGTGGCGGCGGCACGGTCAACACCACTCGTTCCGGGGCCTCCACGGCGGCGGTCTCGGGCTGTCCCGGCTCCGGCGACGGCGACAGCGACCCGCCGGAGGTGCCTGAGGCGCCTGAGGCGCGGGCCAGGATTGTCGCGCGGAGCTGTCGGGCCTCGTCCGCGCGCAGGTACGCCAGGCGCACGGCGGATTCGCCGGCGTCGGCGACTTCGAACCTCAGTTCAGCGAGTCCGAAGATCCGTGCCAGCAGGGGCTGCACGACGTCGATTGCCTGCACCCGGTCCAGCCTGGCCTGCCGCTGCTGCTTGAAGAGGAAACCAGTGTTGACGCGCACGTAGCCGCCTGCGACCTGGTAGCGGGTGAAGTACCAGCTCAGGACGTAACCGAAGACAGTCAGCAGCAGCAGGATGCCGCCGCCGGCCAGCAGCCACGGCGCCCGTCCGGCCAACCGCTCGTCAAAGAGCGGGCCACCCTGAAGGAGACGTTCGAAACTGTCACGTCCAAAAAAGAACAACAGTGCGGCCAGCGCCACCCAGCCGCGGACAAAGGGGGACGCCGGGTGCACGCGCAGCCAGACGTCGTCGGCGGGTCCGCCGGCGTCTGCCGTTCCGGCGGCGATTCCGTCGCCGGCGGGTCCGGCGCCCTGCGGTGTCAGCGCCATCCCGTCACGCTCTTCCCGTCACAGCCCGGCCAGCCGGGCTTCGCCGCGGGCGGACAGCTGTTCGCGGAGCCTGGCCCCTTCGCTGGCGGGCAGGCCGGGAATCTCGGCGCTGGTCGCGGCTGCGGCGGTGTGCAATTTCAGGGTGCACAGGCCCAGCGGACGCTCGACCGGGCCCACCGAGATGTCCACGTACTGCATCCGCCCGTAAGGGACCACGAGGGTGCGCTGGAAGAAGATGCCCCGCCGGATCAGGAGGTCGTCCTCCCGCTCGGCGTAGCCGATCGAGCGCACCTGCCGGGGAATCAGCACGAGCCGCCACAACGCCAGAAGCAGCCAGGCGGCGGGAATGGCGATGCCCAGCCAGACCGGCGGCCAGGTCCACGCGCCGGCAAGCACCAGGACCAGGGGAAGCGACAGCAGGGACACCGCGATCAGGTTTCCCAGCGCCCACCCGGCGAGGCGCACCGTGACGTACTTCGGGGACACCCTGAGCCAGTCGATGCCCGGGGGATCAATCGCTTCGGTACGCATATTCGCCTTCCGCCGAGGGCTTGCTGCGCTTTCCCTGCACGCCGGGCCGGGATTCGGCCTCGCCGTCCTCGGGCGGAATCCGGCAGAACCGCTCGACGACGAGCCCCACGATCACCATGATCAGCCCGCCGCCGGCCATTGCCAGGGCCTGCCAGGTGAGGTCCTGGTTGCTGCGCAGGTTCCACAGCCGCAGTTGCTCCAGCACAATTCCCGCGTGCCAGCCCAGCAGGACCGTGCCGGTATAGGCGCAGGCCTGGGCGAGGACCAGGGTCCAGGCCGCCAGGATGGGGTTGAGGATTTTCTTCTTCTTGCCGTTGCGCCACCGGAGCACGCGGATGCCCAGCACCAGGGTGAGGGCCACGATCACGCCCATGGTCAGCAGCCCCGTCAGCGGCAGCACCGGGGAGGCCAGGCCGTAGCGGCCCGAGAGCATGGTGGCGAACCAGCCGGCCACGGCCAGGACCACGCAAATGGCCAGCAGGAGCAAGGGGCTGGTCAGCTTCACGGCCGCTCCGCCGCGCCGGACACGCCGGAGCGCCCTGTGGCTGCGATGTCCGCGCCAGCGGTGCTCTGGAAGCCGTCAAACGTGGCGAGGTCGCCGAAATCGGCGGCTTTCGCGGCGAGGTCGCCCACGCGTTCGCCGTTGAGCTCCGCCGCGGAATCGATCAACGACCACGGGTAGAGCACGAACGCCCGTTCCGCGGCCCGGGGGTGGGGCAGGGTGAGCTCSGGGTCGGAGCTCACCACGTCCCCGTAGGTGATGATGTCCACGTCCAGGGTCCGCGGCCCCCACCGGACCTCGCGCACACGCAAATGCTTCTGCTCCACGGCGTGGCAGTGCTCCAGCAGGGCGCGCGGCGGCAGGGACGTCTCGACGGCAATCACCATGTTCAGGAAGTCAGGCTGGTCGGGCGGGCCACCCACGGCCTTCGTCTGGACGATCGGCGAGATGGCCAGCAGGCGCACCTCCGGCGGGTCGACGAGGTCCGCGACGGCGGCAGAGAGCGTGTCGCTGCGCTCCCCCAGATTGCTGCCGAGCGCGATCACGGCGCGGGTGTAGAGCGGGCTCACGGCCGCCTCCGGTGCACGCTGACGGAAACGTCGCCGAAGTCGACTTCGATTGGGGCCTTGGGCTTGTGCACGGTGATGTCCACAGCGGCCACCGGAAATTTCTGCAGCACGTCCTCGGCAATCCGCACGGCGAGGGCCTCGATCAGGTTCAGCGGAACACCCGTGATCCAGTCCCGAATGCAATTGGCCACTTCGCCGTAATGCGCCGTGTCCAGGACGTCGTCGGAAGTCGCGGCCTTGCTGAAGTCCAGGTGCAGCACCGCGTCAACGACGAACGGCTGGCCGTCGCGGCGCTCGAAATCGAACACACCGTGATGGCCGACGGCGGTGACGCCGCTCAGCGTGATCTGGTCCATGGCGCCGGCCGGATCAGTTGGTGCCGGCGTCGGCGGAACCAGCCGTTGCCGGGGGCGTCGGGGGTGCCATGCGGGCGGCGACCTTGACGGCGTCGAGGCTCGCGCCGACGTCGTGCACGCGTACGGCCCAGGCGCCGCGGAAGGCGCTGATGGCGGTCACGGCGGCGGTCGCGGCGTCGCGTTCAACGGGCTGGGCGGCCTTGCCGGCGACGGTCAGGAGGCTGCCGAGGAAGCGCTTGCGTGAGCCGGCGACGAGGACCTTGTGACCCATGGCCTGCAGCACATCCAGGTGCTGCAGGAGCTCCCAGTTCTGGACCTCGTTCTTGGCGAAGCCCAGTCCCGGGTCCACAATGATCTGCTCCGGCGTGACGCCGGCGGCGTAGAGCTTTTCGCGGACACCGGCGAGTTCCGTCACCACTTCGCCGGCGACGTCACGGTAGTCCGTCAGGGAGTTCATGGTGCTGGCGTCGCCGCGGCGGTGCGTCAGGATGTAGGGGACCTTGGTGCGGGCGGCCAGTTCCGCCATTTCAGGCTCCATAGTCAGGCCCGAGACGTCGTTGATGATCGCGGCGCCGGCTTTCAGGGCCGCAGCCGCCGTCACGGCGTGGGTGGTGTCGATGCTGACGAGGGCGCCTGCCTTGACCAGGGCCTCGATGACCGGCAGGACCCGGCGCTGTTCCTCGTCAACGCCGACTGCCGTGGCACCCGGGCGGGTGGATTCGCCGCCGACGTCGATGATGTCCGCCCCGGCGTAGAACATCCGCAGTCCCGCCGCGATCGCCGTGTCCGGGGTCGCGTGCGCTCCGCCGTCGCTGAAGGAGTCGGGGGTGACGTTGAGGATTCCCATCACGAGTGTCCGGTCCGCGGGCAGGTCCTGGAACTTCGCCGCCGGGCGCGGTTTGCGCAGGATGGGCAGGGGCGAGGTGGCGGGCCCGGTCCCCGGGGCTGCAGCTAGGGAGTCCATAGTCTGTGTTCTTACCTTCCGAGTATGAGGCTCATGGCTTCGGCACGGGTGGCCGGGTCATGCAGTTGCCCGCGCACTGCGCTGGTGACGGTCTTGGCGCCGGGCTTGCGGATTCCCCGCATGGACATGCACAGGTGTTCACATTCGACGACGACGATCGCGCCGCGCGGTTTGAGGTGCGTGACGAGGGCCTCGACGATCTGGGTGGTCAGGCGTTCCTGTACCTGCGGGCGCTTGGCGAACATGTCCACGAGCCGGGCCAGCTTGCTCAGGCCCGTAACCTTGCCGTCATGAGACGGGATGTAGCCCACATGCGCCACCCCGTGGAACGGCACCAGGTGGTGCTCGCATGTGGAGTAGAACGGGATGTCCTTGACCAGCACGAGTTCCTCGTGGTCGAGGTCGAAGGTGGTGGCCAGGATCTCGGAGGGGTCGTGGTGCAGGCCGGCAAACATTTCCGTATAGGCCTTGGCCACCCGCTTCGGGGTGTCCAGGAGACCGCCGCGATCCGGGTCCTCGCCGATGGCCAGCAGGATTTCCCGCACGGCGGCTTCGATCCTGGGGCGGTCCACCTTGGACCGTGAATGTGGGGTTTCCCCGTCCCCCGCCGAAGCAGCAGCGGGGGCGGGAACGTCGTCGTCGAAGTTAGAAGTCACAGAAGAAGCCTAGCCGGGATGACCATCAGTCCCGATATCCGTTGCACCGCCCTGGAAGGACTCCTGTCCGGACACGCCCTGGGCATGCGGGGGCTGGGCATCCAGGGGCTCTTCGAGCCGGGCCTGCGTAGCTTCCTCCTGCGCTTCACGCTCCGCCTTTTCGCGGCGCGACTCCACCGGGCCGGCGGACTGGAGCGTGCGGGTCTCCTTGGAGAGCCAGACGTCGCGGAAGTCGCGCTTGCGGATGTTGGTGAAAACTTGCGCGATTTCGGCCTGGTTCAGCGTCTCGCGTTCGAGCAGTTCCAGCGCCAGTTCGTCCAGGACGTCCCGGTTCTCGGTCAGGATGGCGTAAGCCTCATCATGCGCGCCGTCGATCAGGCGGCGCACCTCTTCGTCGACGATGTAGGCGATCTGGTCCGAGTAGTTGCGCTCGTGGCCTGCGTCGCGGCCCAGGAACGGCTCGCCGCCGCCCTGGCCGAGGCGCACCGACCCGACCCTTTCACTCATGCCGAACTCGGTGACCATCTTCCGGGCGATTCCGGTGGCCTTCTCGATGTCATTGGAGGCACCCGTGGACGGATCGTGGAAGACGAGTTCCTCGGCGACGCGGCCGCCCATGGCGTAGGCCATCTGATCGAGCAGCTCGTTGCGGGTGATGGAGTACTTGTCGTTTTCCGGGACCACCATGGTGTAGCCGAGGGCACGGCCGCGGGGCAGGATGGTGATCTTGGTGACCGGGGCGGAGTTCCGCAGGGCAGCCGCCACGAGGGCGTGGCCGCCTTCGTGGTACGCGGTGACCTTGCGTTCGTGTTCCTTCATGACCCGGCTGCGCTTCTGCGGGCCTGCCATGACGCGGTCGATCGCCTCGTCGAGGGCGCGGTCATCGATCAGGTTGGCGTTGGAGCGGGCCGTCAGCAGGGCGGCCTCGTTCAGGACGTTGGCCAGATCCGCGCCGGTGTAGCCGGGGGTCTTCTTGGCAACAGCCTTGAGGTCGACGCCCGCAGCCATCGGCTTGCCCTTGGCGTGCACCTGCAGGATCTGGTCGCGGCCGATCAAATCGGGGGCCTCGACCGAGATCTGCCGGTCGAAGCGGCCCGGACGCAGCAGTGCGGGGTCCAGGACGTCGGGGCGGTTGGTGGCGGCAATCAGGATGACGTTGGTCTTGACGTCGAAGCCGTCCATTTCCACCAGCAGCTGGTTCAGGGTCTGCTCGCGCTCGTCGTTGCCGCCGCCGATTCCTGCGCCGCGGTGCCGGCCGACGGCGTCGATCTCATCGACGAAGATGATTGCCGGCGCGTTGGACTTGGCCTGCTCGAAGAGGTCGCGGACGCGGGAGGCGCCCACACCGACGAACATTTCCACGAAGTCGGAGCCGGAGATGGAGAAGAAGGGAACGCCGGCCTCGCCGGCAACCGCGCGGGCCAGGAGGGTCTTGCCGGTGCCCGGAGGGCCGTAGAGCAGCACGCCCTTGGGGATCTTGGCGCCGACGGCCTGGAACTTGGCCGGCTCCTGCAGGAATTCCTTGATCTCCTCGAGTTCCTCGACGGCCTCATCGGCGCCGGCGACATCGCTGAAGGTCACCTGGGGCATGTCCTTGTTGACGAGCTTGGCCTTGGACTTGCCAAACTGCATGACCTTGGACCCGCCGCCCTGCATCCGGGAGAGCAGGAACCAGAACAGGACGCCGAGCAACAGCACGGGCACCAGCAGGGAGAAGAGCCCGGAGAACCAGTTGTTTTCGAGCGGCTGGTCCGTGAAGCCGCCCGACGGTTTAGAGTCCGTGACCGCCTTGACGACGTCCTGGGCCCGGGCGTTTACGAAGTAGAACTGGACGTTCTTGCCCTTGTCCTGCCCGTCGACCTGCAGGTTGTCCTTAAGGACCAGGTCCACACGGTTCTCGGCGTCGAAAATCTTGGCCTGTTCAACCTTGCCGCCGGCCGTCAGCAGTTCAAGGCCTTTGTCGGTGTCGATCCGGCTCGCGCCGCCCGGTGCCAGGGTGGCAAATGCCAGCAGCAGCATGGCCACCACGACGACAATCCAGATGCCGGGGCCCTTGAAGAAACTCTTAGCTTTCATCTGTTCGGGGCTGGCCCCGTCCCTCCTGGTAGTGCTGCACGGCGACCGTTCTGCGCGCGTGTGGTGCTGCGTCAGGTTCTAGCTATACACCGTCGCACTAACTCACGCACGGCGGAGTGCAAAAGTTCCCTGTGGGCGTAGCGGGGCCGGGCCTCCCCGGCACCCGGGCGCCGGGCGGAGGGGTGCCTCTGCACGAACGATTTACTCGTAGACGTGCGGGGCCAGGGTGCCAACGAAGTCCAGGTTGCGGTACTTCTCGGCGTAATCCAGGCCATAGCCCACGACGAATTCGTTGGGAATGTCGTAGCCGACATACTTGACGTCGATCTTGACCTTGGCGGCCGTCGGCTTGCGGAACGCGGTGCAAATTTCCACCGACGCCGTGCCGCGGGATTCCAGGTTCGTCTTGAGCCAGGACAGTGTGAGGCCGGAATCGATGATGTCCTCGACGATCAGGACGTCCTTGCCCATCAGATCGGTGTCGAGGTCCTTCAGGATGCGGACCACGCCTGAGGACTGCGTGCCGGAGCCGTACGAGGAGACGGCCATCCAGTCCATGGAGACGTGGCTGTGCAGTGCACGGGCCAGGTCCGCCATGACCATGACGGCGCCCTTGAGCACGCCGACGATCAGGAGGTCACGGCCCGCGTAGTCCTTGTCGATCTGCGCCGCGAGTTCGGTGATCCGTTCCTGGATCTGTTCCTTGGTGTAGAGAACGTGTTTGAGGTCTGCCTGGACGTCGTTTGAATCCACCAATGGCTCCTGTGTAGATGCGGGGTGCGACTAATTTCGGGGCGGCTGTTGAGGCCGGAATACAAGCTTCCCACAGCGGGCGGCTTCGCGGGGAACACCGGAGGCACCGGACGGCTCCGCAGCAAGGAGCTGCGCGAGCGAGAGCCGGTAGACGCTGACCGCACCGGGAAGCTCCACCGGACCGGCTGATCCCTGCCGGCGCAAGAGTGCTTCCGCTGCGAGCAGGCGCTGGTAGCTGGGCTGCTGGCCTCCGACGGCGGCGGCGGCCTTGGCGATCACCCGGAACCTCACGGCCGGGGCAAGATCGCGCAGCTCAGCTTCCGGGAGGCTGATCTCCTCCCCGGTCTGCTCGCGCAGCCGGTCGAAGGTGTCGTTCGCCACGTCCTCCAGGTAATCGGCGTCCAGCTGGAGGATCGCGGCCGTGCGGGCGAGCGATTCGGCGACGCCGGGGCCGAGCTTGTCCTCAAGCAGGGGCAGCACTTCAACCCGGGTCCGGGAGCGCGCGTACACCGGGTCCGTGTTGGACGGGTCGTGCCAGGGCACCAGGGCCTCCACCCGGCAGATCTCAAGGGTGTCCGCACGCCGCAGGCCCAGGAACGGGCGCAGCAACCTGCCCCGGGAAGGTCGCATCCCGGCGAGGGACCGGGTGCCCGACCCCCGCGCCAGGCCGAGCAGCACTTGCTCGGCCTGGTCATCGAGGGTGTGGCCGAGCAGGATCGCGCCTGCACCCGCCTCATCCGCGGCGGCCTCGAGGGCCGCGTGGCGGGCGTCCCGGGCTGCCGCTTCGGGGCCCACGCCGGTGGATGCGACGTCGACAGTCCGGATCTGCACGGGAGAGAGCCCGAGGTCCTCAAGGGTCCGGGCGGCGGTGGCGGCGACCCCGGCCGAGCCCGGCTGCAGCTGGTGGTCCACGACGACGGCGCCAATGGACACAGGGCGGCCGCCCACGTGACCGCGGCGGGCGAAGTAGGCGGCGACGGCGGCGAGAGCGAGCGAGTCCGGCCCGCCGCTGCAGGCGACCAGGACGCGCTCGGGGTAGCCGGCCCCGGCAAGGGCGTCCTGCAGCATTTTTCGCGCCGTGCCGACCACCGGCGCGAGGCGGCCGGGCCGGCGTCGTCCGCTGGAAACTGAGGTCGAACCGGCCCCGTTGCGGGCAGTCATGACGGTTAGAGGCCCATCCGGTCGAGCCAGAGCTTGGAGTCGTGGATCTCGGGTTCGCTGGGGAGATGCTCAGCGGACTCCCAGACCTTGTTGAAGCCTGCCATGCCGGCGGCGTCCACCACTTCCCGGACGAACTTGGCGCCGTCAGTGTACTGGCGCATCTTGGCGTCGAGGCCGAGCAGGTTGCGGATGAACTTCTCGATCATGCCGCGGTCCTGGCCGCGGGCATTGAAACGCTGCCGGATGGTCTTCACCGAGGGGACGATGCTGGCGTCCACGGCGTCCATGACAACAGTGGCGTGGCCCTCGAGCAGGCTCATGAGAGCCGTCAGGCGGGACAGGGCCGCCTTTTCCTCCGGGTTCTGGAGCAGGTCCAGGATGGCGCCACGTCCGGGCGCGGCGCCGGGTGCCGCGCGGTCCTTCAGCGACTTCGCGGCCGCGGAGGCCCGTTCCATCAGGGAATCGACGTTGCCCAGCAACAGCCCGCTCAGGTTTTCGATCTCTTGGAGCATGTGGTGCCGCAGCCACGGGGCGGCGGCAAACTGCACCCGGTGCGTCTGTTCGTGGAGGCAGACCCAGAGCCGGAAGTCCGCGGGCTCGACGTTCAATTCGCGTTCCACGGAGATGATGTTCGGAGCGACAAGCAGCAGGCGCCCGGATGCGGGGGCCGTGGAGTTTTCAGCCAACGCGGAGAAGGGATCGTACTGGCCCAGGACTTTGCTGGAAAGGAAGGCCAGGATGGCGCCGAGCTGGCTGCCCGTGATGGCCGCGCTGACGCCGGCAGCTCCGGGGCTGAGGGATCCGCGGCCCTCCAGCAGCTTTTCCATGGCGGGCTTGAGCATGACGGCGAAGCTTTGCGTGTTGGCCTTGGCCCATGAGGCCCTGTCCACCACGAGGACCTCGGAGTCGCGCAGGTCCCGGGCGGCGTCAAGGCCGGTGATGTCGTGGACGTGCGGCACGGAAATGTCCGCCATGAGCCGCAGGTTCTCGACGGCGGCGCCGATCTCGGCAGCGCTCAAAACAGGGCCCGCCGGGGTCAGGCGGGCCGCCGTGGACGCGGCGAGCTCCCAGTTGATGAGATCTTGGGCCTGGACCTCGCTTGATGTCCCACTCGGCGTCCTTGGTGATGGCTTGCTTGATGTCTCGCGTGCAGAGGGCTCCATGGGATCCATCAGAACACAGAGGCCCGACAATCCGCCTTAATTTTCGCTGACCGGCGAACCAGCCGGCCCAAGTCACGGGCGGGCACCGGGGTCCAGCCGGGCCGCCGACTGTCAGCGGCAGCCGCAGCCGGCGAGGACAGCGGCGGAGCGGTCCAGCGCGGCCTTGTTCGCGGCACCCGGGGTCAGCCCGTTGCCGACGAACGAAAAGACCAGAAGCCGGCCGTCGGCGTCGACGACGTAGCCGCTGAGCGCAATGACCGTGTTCAGCGTGCCCGTCTTGGCGCGGACCAGCCCGGCGCCCGCGGCCGAAGCCGCGTCCGTGTACCGGTCCCCCAGCGTGCCGGTGAGACCGGCTACCGGGAACCCGCTGAGGGCGGCGCGCAGCCGGGCGTCTGTCCCCGAGGTCATGGCCCGGACCACGTCCGTGAGCTGCCGGGCCGAGACCCTGTTGGCCAGGGCCAGGCCGGAGACGTCCGCGGCCCGGAGGGCGTCCGTGGGAACGCCCATATCCCGGACCTGCGCCAGCACGGCGGCAATGGCGTCGTCGCTGCTGCCGGGCCGGCCGGCGCCGAGGGCGGTCATCCGTCCCATCACCTCGGCGAGATAGTTGTCCGAGGTCTGCAGCATGAAGTCCACCTGCTGCCCCACCGTGGCGGACTGGACCTCGGCCAGGACCTTGGCGTGTGCGCTGTCGTATGCGCTGTCCGGTGCGCCGGCGCCGATCCGGGCGACCCCGGGGGCCACGGACAGCCCCGCGGCCGCCGCGGCCGCCGCGAGCCGGGCGGCGAACGCCTCGGCGGCGGTCATGGCCCCGTCCTGCGGGCGGGGTCCGGTGGTCTTGGCGGGATCGAACCTGGCGGAGTTCAGGGCCAGCGGGTACAGCGGGGCCATCTCCCCGGCGGCCACGTCCTCGGGGCTCCATGCCTGGCTGAGCGAGGGGCCGGTGAAGAGGGAGTCATCCAGCAGGACGCTCACGGCGCCGGTCACGCCGCCGGCCTGGAGGGCCTCGACCGTCGCGTCGGCGAGCGTCGCGAGCCCGGCACGGCCCAGAACGGCCCCGGGGGCGGATTCTCCGGAGCCCAGGAGGACGTCGCCCCCGCCGGTCAGGACCACCGAGCCGGGGGTTGGCCCCGCCACCACCCGGGTGCTGAAGCGGCGGTCCGGGCCCAGGACGCGCAGGGCCGCGCCCGCTGTGAGGAGCTTCATGTTCGACGCCGGAATGCGGGCCTCGTCGGCCGCGCGGTCAAAGAGCACCTGCCCCGTGGTGGCATCCTGGACGATCCCGGTGAAGGAGCCGGCGCCGTCGGGCTTTAGCGTCCCGTTGAGCTGCGCCGCGAGGGCAGCGCCGGCTGGGACTGGCGCGTTATCGCTGAGGGGCCCGATTCCAGCGGCACCGCTGCCGGGGGCGCTCAGCGTGGCGGGGATCTGCTGCCAGGGCGGGGCTGCCTGCGAGGCGCCGAAGGGCCGGTCAGGGCCGAGGAATGCCGGGGCGATGGCGATGCCGGCGGGCAGTGCCACCGCTACCACCAGGAGGGTCTGGAGCAGCAGTACGGGGATCCCGCGAATCCTGCCGGCCGCCTGTTCGGTGCCCGCGCGGCTGGTTCTCGGTTTCATGCTGCTGCTGGTCCTTAGTCCTGAAATGTCCCCACTAGTTCCTGAAACCAGCGCCTCTCGCTATATCCTCAATAGTAGTCGGCGGCACCGACAGCCCTTATGCACGTGCCGCGCACCCCTGAATTCGTCAAGGAGCATTCCATGAAGCATGACGTGACCATCGAGATCCCCAAGGGATCGCGCGTCAAGTACGAAGTCGACCACGAGACCGGCCGCGTCCGCCTGGACCGCGTCCTGTTCACGTCGATGCAGTACCCCACCCACTACGGTTTCTTCGAGAACACCCTGGGTGAGGATGGAGATCCGCTGGACGCACTGGTGCTCCTGCAGGACTTCGACCTTTACCCCGGCGTGATCGTCGAGTCCCGCCCGATCGGCGTTTTCAACATGACCGACGACGGCGGCGGGGACGCCAAGGTCCTGTGCGTCCCGACCGATGCCCGGTTCGACCACATCAAAGAGATCAGCGATGTCAGCGAGTTCCTGATCAAGGAAATCGAGCACTTCTTTACCCGCTACAAGGACCTGGAGCCGGGCAAGTGGGTCAAGGCCGAAGGTTGGGGCGACCGCGCCGCCGCCGAAGCCGAACTGGCTGCGTCCATCAAGCGCTACGTTCCGGCAGCCGGCCACTGACCGTTTCTGCGCTCCAACGCGGGGTTACTTGCCGCCCATCCGGACCTCCGGACCGGGCGGCAAGTGACCCCGCGTTTCTTTATTTACTGACGGCGCAACGGTGAGGACCCTCGGCGTCGACCTCGCTGCCGCCGAGAAGAAAACGGCGGTGGCGGTCATCGAATGGGCCGACGGCGCGGCACGCCTGGCGCAACTGTCCCTGGACGTTGGCGACGAGGAGATCCTCCGGCTCTTCGGCACCAGCGACATGACGGGAATCGACTGCCCCCTGGGCTGGCCGGACGCGTTTCTTCCCTTTATCGCCGGGCACCTGAACTTCGACGCCCATCCGGTGCTGGACCATGACGGGATCGAAGGCCGCCGGCTGCTGGCCTACCGGGACACAGACAGGTTCGTCACCGGCCAAACGGGCCTGATCCCGCTCAGCGTCTCCGCTGACCGGCTGGCCCACCCGGCGATGCGTTGTGCCGTCATCCAGGCAAAGATCGCCCGGGAATTCGGGGTGCAGGCCAGGGACGGCAGCGGCCGGCTCGCCGAGGTGTACCCGGCGGCTTCGCTGAAATTGTGGGGCCTGCCGACCCGCGGCTACAAGGGGCGGGGCGCACCGGAAACGGAGCGGCTGGCAGTGGCCCTGGACGCGCTGTCGACGGCCGCACCGTGGCTGGACCTGGCCGGACATGATGACCGGCTGGCCGCCTCCGATGACATGTTCGACGCCCTCATCGCCTCCCTGACCGCGCGGGCAGTGGCCCTGGGCAGGACGCTGCACCCCGATGACGGACATCGCCGGGCCGCCCTGACCGAGGGCTGGATCCACATCCCCCGGGGCGGGCTGCAAGAGCTCTCGGGCTAGCCCCGACGGAGGGGCTACTCTCGCAGCGACCAGTTGCTGATCGCGGCCGGGTCCTCGCCGTGCTCCCGGGTGTGGTCACGGGCGCGCATGCGGCTGTCCTGCAGGGACTGGCGCAGCAGCGAGTGCTTCTCGGACAACCCTGGGACCCGGTCGATCGCGTCAATTGCCAGCTGGAACCGGTCGATCCCGTTCAGCATGGCCATGTCGAAGGGGGTCGTGGTGGTGCCTTCCTCCTTGTAGCCGCGCACATGCAGGCCCTCCTGGTTGGTGCGCCGGTACGTGAGCCGGTGGATCAGCGCGGGATAGCCGTGGTAGGCGAAGATCACCGGTTTGTCCGCCGTGAAAATGCCGTCGAAGTCCCGGGACGTCAGCCCGTGAGGGTGCTCGCTGGCGTCCTGGAGCCGCATGAGGTCCACCACGTTGACCACCCGCACTTTCAGCCCGGGCGCCCCCTGCTTCAAGAGTTCGGCCGCGGCAACGGTTTCGACTGTGGGGACATCGCCGGCGCAGGCCAGGACGACGTCGGGCTCCTCACCGCTGACTTCGGAGCCGGCGAACTCCCAGATGCCCAGGCCGCGGCGGCAATGGTGCGAGGCCTCGTCCGGCCCGAGCCAGGTTGGCGAGGGCTGCTTTCCGCTGACCACGATGTTGATGTAGTCGCGGGAGTCCAGGCAGTGCTCCATCACGGCCAGCAGTGTGTTGGCGTCCGGCGGCAGGTAGACCCGGATGATCTCGGCCTTCTTGTTGACGGCGTGGTCAATGAAACCGGGGTCCTGGTGCGAAAAACCGTTATGGTCCTGCTGCCACACATGGGAGGACAACAGGTAGTTCAGCGAGGCCACGGGCTGGCGCCACGGCAGCTGCCGGTGGACCTTGAGCCACTTGGCGTGCTGGTTGAACATCGAATCGACAATGTGGATGAACGCCTCATAGCAGTTGAACACCCCGTGCCGGCCGGTCAGCAGGTACCCCTCGAGCCAGCCCTGGCAGAGGTGTTCGCTGAGGACTTCCATCACCCGCCCGGCGCGGGCAATATGCTCATCCAGCGCATCAATCCTGTACTGCCAGACCTTGTCGGTGGCGTCGTAGACGGCCTGCAGCCGGTTCGATGCGGTCTCGTCCGGGCCCAAGAGCCGGAAGGTGTCCGGGTTCAGGGCAATAACGTCCCGCAGCCAGGGTCCGAGCGTCGTCATCGGACTGATCCGCTCGACGCCGGGTTCGGCGACGTCGACGGCGTGCCGGCGGTAGTCCGGCAGGGTGAGCGGACGCAGCAGCAGCCCGCCGTTGGCGTGAGGGTTTGCGCTCATCCGCAGCGGGCCGGCAGGGGCGTTCCTGGCCGTCTCCGGCAGCAGCCGTCCGCGGCCGTCGAAGAGTTCCTCGGGCCGGTAGGACTCGAGCCACTGCTGCAGCTGGCTCAGGTGCTCGGGGTTGGTGCTGACCCCGCCCAGCGGAACCTGGTGGCTGCGCCAGGTTCCCTCCACCTGCAGCCCGTCCACCTCCTTGGGCCCGGTCCAGCCCTTGGGGGAACGCAGCACGATCATCGGCCACTGCGCTGCCCCGTCCTGCGCAGTGCCGTCCTGCGCCGTCCGGCCGCTGCGGTGGGCCTGCTGGATGGTCCGGATCTGGGCCAGGCAGGTGTCCAGCGCGGCCGCAAAATCCCGGTGGGCCGCGGCCGTGTCCGCCGGATCGGCCACGGTGACGAAATGGGGGACGTGCCCGTAGCCGCGCAGCAGCTGTTCCAGCTGGGCTTCTGGCATGCGGGCCAAAATCGTGGGGTTGGCGATCTTGTAGCCATTCAGGTGCAGGATGGGCAGCACCGCGCCGTCGGCCGCCGGGTCCAGGAAGTTGTGCGAATGCCAGCTGGCGGCCAGCGGCCCGGTCTCGGCCTCGCCGTCACCGATGACGACGGCGGTGATCAGCTCCGGGTTGTCGAAGACGGACCCGTACGCGTGTGCGAGTGAGTACCCGAGCTCGCCGCCTTCGCTGATCGAGCCGGGGGTCTCAGGGGCGGCGTGGCTTGGAATGCCTCCCGGGTAGGAGAACTGCCGGAACAGCTCGGCCAGGCCGGCTTCGTCGTCGCCGACGTGCCCGTAAATCTCCGAATACGTGCCTTCCAGCCAGGCGTTGGCCACCAATGCGGGGCCGCCATGGCCGGGACCGGCGACGAACAGCATTTGCTGGCTGTCCCGGCGGATGGCCCGGTTCAGGTGGGCATAGACGAAATTCAGTCCGGGCGTGGTCCCCCAGTGGCCAAGGAGCCGGGACTTTGTGTGTTCTGCGCTGAGGGGTTCGCGCAGCAGCGGATTGGACCGGAGGTAGATTTGCCCCACTGAGACATAGTTCGCCGCCCGCCACCAGCGGTCCACCAGGTCCATGGCCGCACCGTCCGGGATCGGGCCGGCCAGAATCGGGCCGTCGGCCGGCATTTGAGTGCGGGTGCTTCCATTCACGTCACTGCTGGACATGTCACTGCTCACTGGGGTCCTCGCATCCGTGGTCCTGCCTCGGCGTATTTTGTCCATCGCAACACGTCCGGCGGACGGGACACAACCCCGGTCCACGGGCGCTGCCGGCGACTTGCCCCCCAAGTGCCAGCAGGTAGTGTGTCATCCAGAATGTTCACGCTGACCATCAATCAAACCGACAGCCGGCGCGACGGCGACCGCGTGCCGCAGCTCCTGAGGGACCTGCGGCACATTCCGGCGCGCCTCGATTTCGACCGTTCCGTGGAGGACGAGGTACAGGGGATCGTGGACTGTCCGCATCAGGCGGTGGAAGCGGCCATGATCGCCCTGCGCAGCGGCAGCTGGTACGTCGGCATTGGCGTGGGACCGGTCAATGAACCCCTGCCGAACCAGATCAAGGACGCCTCCGGACACGGGCTGATCTATGCCAGGCGCGCCGTGGATCGCCTCCGGAACCACAAGGACCGCGTTCGGGTGGCCGTGGAGGGACCGCTGGCCGATATTGCGGCAGAAGCCGAGGCCGTCCTGCGCCTCCTGGGCCACATTGTGCACGACCGGAGCCACGCGGAATGGCGGGTGCTGGACCTGCTCACTCCGGGAGTACGGGGTCAGCAGAAGGCAGTCGCGGAGGAACTCGGGATCACTACGCAGGCCGTGAGCAAAGCCGTGGCCCGGTCCCAGTGGAACGAAGAGCACGCGGCCCGGCCGGGCGCGGCACGGCTCCTGGGCCTCATCCTGGACGTCCGCTAGCCGGCCCGGTCCCTTCCGGGAACCGTCCGCCCCGCGATGCCTAGAGGAGGCTGCGAAGCACGTGCGCGGCGCCGTCGTCGTAGACCGATTTCGTCACTTCATCTGCGGCGGCAATCACTTCAACGGGGGCCTGGCCCATGGCCACGCCACGGCGCGCCCAGGTCAGCATCTCGATGTCGTTGCGGCCGTCCCCGACGGCGATGGTGCGGTGGGCTTCAATGCTGAGCCGGTCCCGGAGCTGTTCCAGCGCGCTGGCCTTTGTGACTCCGGCGGCGGCAATGTCCAGCCACGCCGTCCAGCCCACCGAATACGTCACGCCGGCGAGCCCGATGTGGCGGATCGCGGTGTTGAACTCTTCGGGCGTGTTCTCCGAGCTGAAGACCACCACGCGCACGGCGGTTGCCTCAAGCATGGTCTGGAAGTCGACGCCGACCGCTTCGACGCCGAAGCTGGCGTCCTGGAAGCGTTCGGTGGACAGGAAGTTGCCGTCCGCGTCCTCGAGCGCGTACTTGGCAGTGGGCAGCCGCTTACGCAGGGCGCGGAGCACCGGCCCGGGGTCAAATGTTGCCTTATGGAGGATTTCATAGCCATCCGGCAGCCCGGAGTCGACGCGCAGGATCACACCGCCGTTGGAGCACACGGCGTAGCCGTTGTCGATCCCGATGTGTTCGATCACGGGCAACGTTGCGTTGAGGGAGCGGCCGGTGGCGATCATGACGTGGTGGCCGGCGGCCACGACGGCATGGGCGGCCTCGCGGACGGGAACCGACATGTGCCCGTCGTGGTCCACGAGGGTGCCATCGACGTCCAGGGCGATCAGCATCTTTTCGCCGGCGCCGTTCCGGGCGCTTCTGTCCCGCGCTGACTTGATCGGGGCTGACTTGATCGGGGCTGACTTGACCGGGGCTGCCGTGATCGGGGCTGCCGTGTTCTTGTCTGTCGTGTTCTGGTGTGTGGTGCGCCGGTCATCGTTGCCGGCGACTGAGGATTCAGTCATGGTTGTCATCTCACAAGTAGAGCAGACACCCCCGACGGCCGCTAGGACACACGCCACAGCAGCGTGTTAACTTGTGGTAAACACCCACAGCTTCTCCCCAGTGTGAATGTTTACCCGGCGGCCACCGGAGGCCTGGCTGGGGTTAGGGACGGGGGGGTTAGAGGACGGGGAAGACCGTCATGCCGCCAAGGTACTTCTGCAGCGCGGCGGGGACGTTGACGGAGCCATCGGGGTTCTGGTGGTGCTCCAGGATGGCCACGATCCAGCGCGTGGTGGCCAGGGTGCCGTTGAGCGTAGCCACGGCCCGCGTGCCCTTGGGCGCACCGTCCTCGTTCACAACCCGTTCCCGGATGTTCAGGCGGCGCGACTGGAACGTGGTGCAGTTCGAGGTCGAGGTCAGCTCCCGGTACGCGCCCTGGGTGGGGACCCATGCCTCACAGTCGAACTTCCGCGCCGCCGAATTGCCAAGGTCCCCGGCAGCGGTGTCAATGACACGGTACGGGAGCTCGCACTTGGCCAGCATCTCCTCTTCCCACGCCAGGAGGCGGTCGTGCTCGGCGGCCGCCTCCTCAACCGTCGTGTAGATGAACATCTCCACCTTGTTGAACTGGTGGACCCGGATGATGCCGCGGGTGTCCTTGCCGTGCGAGCCTGCCTCGCGGCGGTAGCACGAGCTCTGGCCCGCGTAGCGGATGGGGCCGGCCGAAAGGTCCAGGATCTCGTCGGCGTGGTAGCCGGCCAGGGCCACTTCCGAGGTGCCCACCAGGTACAGGTCGTCTTCGGCGAGACGGTAGATCTCGGCGTCGTGCTTGACGTCGAAGCCGGTGCCCTGCATGGTTTCCGGGCGGACCAGGGTGGGCGTGATCATGGGGACGAACCCGGCGTCGATCGCCTGTTCCATGGCCATCTGGAGCAGTGCCATTTCCAGCCGGGCGCCGACTCCGCGCAGGAAGTAGAACCGGGATCCGGAAACCTTCGCCCCGCGTTCCATGTCAATGGCCCCGATCAGCTCACCGATCTCCAGGTGGTCCTTCGGCTCGAAGTCGGGGAATTCGCGCGGCGTGCCCACCTTCTTGACCACAATGTAGTCGTCCTCGCCGCCAGCCGGGACGCCGTCCTCGATCAGGTTGGGGATGGCGCGGAGCAGTTCCTCCTGGGCCGTTTGAGCTACATCGGCCTCGGCCGATGCGCTCTTGACGGAGGCAGCCAGAACCTTCAGCTCGGCGAGGAGGGCCTGCTTTTCCTCGCCCTTGGCCTGGGCGACCTTCTTGCCGTAGGCATTCTGTTCGGCCCGGAGGTTCTCGAACCGGATCAGCGCCGCTCGCCTGGCCGAGTCCGCAGCGATGATCGCGTCCACCACGGATTCGTCGGCGCCGCGGGCGCGCTGGCTGGCACGGAACTTGTCCGGATATTCGCTGAGGTCTTTTACGTCGATCACCAGACAAGAGTATCCAATCCGGCCACCGTTGCCGGGCAAGCCGGTCGGGGGCGCTGGCGGGATACTGTTGGATCACAATGCGCGACTGGCTGCTCTACCTCGTCATCGCTGGGGTCTTGGTCTTTGCCGCCTCCAGTTGGTGGGGGGTGCGCCGGCTCAAGGCCAAGCACACCCGCCCTGCCGTGTGGGAGGAAACCCACAGCCCTGGCACGGGCCGCCAGAAGGTTGCCGTGGTCCTGAACCCGATCAAGGCGAGATCGGCCGAGGCCCGGGGCCTGATTGAAGCCGCGTGCGCGGAGGCGGGCTGGCCGGCGCCGCGCGTCTTCGAAACCACCGCGGAGGACCCCGGCTTCTCGCAGGCGCGGGCGGCGGTGGCCTACGGGGCCGACGTCGTACTGGCCGGTGGCGGCGACGGTACCGTGCGTGTGGTGGCCGAGGTCCTTGCCGGGACGGACATCCCGATGGGCCTGGTCCCGCTGGGCACCGGGAACCTCCTGGCCCGCAATGTGCATCTGGAGGTGAACGACCTCCCCGGCAACGTGCAGGCCTCTTTGTTCGGACACCAGCGGTTCATCGATACGGCGCGGCTCACCTTGGAGAATTCACGCACCGGGGAATCCGCGCAGTACACGTTCCTCGTGATCGCGGGCATCGGCATGGACGCCGAAGTGGTCACTGACACCCTAGATGGCCTGAAGAAGGCCGTGGGCTGGCTGGCGTACACAGAAGCCTGGGTCCGGCACCTTGCGGGGCGTCGCAAGAGGGTCTCGATAGCGCTCGATGACCAACCCGAGCAGACCCGGAAGATCCGCAGCGTTTTGTTCGCGAATTGCGGCCTGATCCCCGGGGGAATCGACTTCATCCCGCAGGCCATGATCGATGACGGGATGCTGGACATCGTGGTGATGAGCCCGCGCAGTGCAATCGGCTGGCTGGCCATGTCCACAAAAATCGTGCTAAAGCACAAGAAAGACCTGCCGGTCATGACCTATTACCGCTCCGGCAAGATCACCATCCGATGCCCCGAACCTATGCCCACCCAGGTGGACGGCGATCCTTCCGGGGAGGCCACGAAGGTCGTCGTGGAAGTGGCCCCGGGATCCCTGCTGGTCCGGGTCAAGGACGGTATCAAAGGCGGCTAGGCGCCGACGGCGGCTGGAGCGAGGGCTAGGCGCTGGCGGCCTTCTTCGCCTCAGCCGCTTTTTTCGCCTCTGCTGCAGCCTTGGCGGCCCGGGCTTCGGACTGCTCCCGGATCATTGCCTGCTCCTCTTCGAAGCGCAAGCGGTCCGCGCGGTCGGCGTCGTCGCCGTCCCAGTCCTGGTTCTCAGCAGTCGGCTTGGGATTGACAATCATTCCCTGGCCGTCATTTTCTGTGCTGGTGCCTGACATGACCCGCTCCCTCCCGTAGGGGACTTCCCCAATATGGATCAGGCAAGCATACGCACAGTTGGGAAGTGGTGGAAGTGCGCCATATGGCATTTGCCTACGCTCTGGGCGAAGCCCCCGGGGTATATTCCGCCTCAGCAGATGCGCCGCCCAGAATGTCTTTCACCCACGCATGCGCGGCGCGGAATGCGTGGTCCGAGGTATGCGGGGCAACGCTGGTGCGGTGGCCGTCGGCACGCTCGTAGGAACCGAGGAAGCGTGTGGCCGGGCTGATCCGGTGCAGACCCGCGAGCGCGTCGGCCACCCGGGCGTCCGCCACGTGGCCGTCGGCGTCAATGCTGAAAAAGTAATGGCCCAGGTACTGCCCGGTCGGCCGGGATTCGATCCGGCTCAGGTTCACGCCGCGGGTGGCGAACTGGTCCAGGATCTCCATCAGCGCACCCGGCCGGTCCTCGGGCAGGGGCACCACCACGGTGGTCTTGTCCGCGCCGGTGGGGGCAGGCAATTCGCCCGGCCGGCCCACGAGCACGAACCGGGTGACCGCGCCCGGGTTGTCGCCGATGTTTTCCGCAAGCACCTTCAGGCCGGGCTGCTCTGTGGCCACTATCGGGGCGCAGATCGCGGCGTCGTAATGGACGCTGTCGCCGTCCAGCAGGCCTATGGCGGCAGCGGCGGTGGAAGACCCGGGGATATATTCCGCATTGGGAATATTAGCTTCAACCCAGAGCCTGCACTGGGCCCAGGCATGACCGTGGGTGGAGACGCGCCGGATGTCCCCGATTGCGACGCCGGGCCTGGCCACCAGGACGAAGCTGATGGGCACCAGGGCCTCCCGGAGGATCCTGAGTTCCTGGCCGGTGGCGATGGCGTCGAGGGTGGCCGTGACGCCGCCCTCGACCGAGTTTTCGATCGGCACCATGGCCGCATCGGCGGAGCCGTT
Organism: Arthrobacter sp. P4_F10; assembly: GCF_056401435.1. NCBI lineage: Bacteria > Bacillati > Actinomycetota > Actinomycetes > Micrococcales > Micrococcaceae > Arthrobacter > Arthrobacter sp. P4_F10. Next base: position 65,128 of record NZ_JBFUJJ010000005.1, on the reverse strand, counting down.
CCGCACCTTGTCCAGCGCCGTGTTCACATTCGAGGACGGGATGCGGATGGCCTCGGCCGCGTCCGGGACCTGCATCAGGGCAGCCTCGGTGAAGGTGCCCTCGGGTCCGAGGAATGTGTAGGTGAGCGTTGGTGCGGGCATCAGTTCTTCCTTCTTCGGTTACAGGACGACCGGTTTAAGCCCGTTGTCGGACACCAAAGGCATGCCGGACTCGACCCACTGGTCCATGCCGCCGGCCACATTCACCGCGGAATATCCCATTCCGACCAGCCACTGAGTGGCCCGGTAGGAACGGCCGCCGGTGCGGCAAATAACATAGAGGTCCTCGTCCGGGTCAAGCTCCTCGACCCGGGCCGGCAGCTGGTCCATGGGAATGTGCAGGGCACCCTCGGCGTGGCCCGCAACCCATTCGTAGTCCTCGCGGACGTCCACGATCTTGGCACCATCGGGGATGCCCGACACGCTCACGGTCTGGAAGTCGCTCATGTTCACCCTTTCCGCAGATTTGAAGCTCCGATCCCAGCGTATCCCCCGCCGCTTCCAGCGCGCCCACGCCGGCGGCAGGTTACGCTTCTGGAGACCGCAAAGGAGACCTCATGGCAGCCCAACACCCCGCGGAGCGGTCCGTCCGCGGCCCCCGCCACGGGACATGCCCTCCCCTGGCCGCGAGCGCTGGGCATAATGCCATTGTGTCCTTCCGCAGTTCCCAAGAATGGGCATGTCCCGCGGGGATTCGGGCCGCGCGGCCCACGGAACGGCCGGGACCCCGCCTCCTTGGCTGAGATCCACGAGCTCTCGGCCGTCGAGCTCCGCGATGCGCTCCGGTCCGGGGAACTGTCCGCCAGGCAGGCCACCGATCATTTCCTGGACCGCATCGAAGCCCACAATCGGCAGCTCGGGGCCTTCATCACCGTCACCGCGGAGCAGGCGCAGAAGGACGCCGCGGCAGCTGACCGGCTCCACGCCCTCCGGAGCCGGAACGGCGGCGCCTTGCCGCCGCTGCATGGGATACCGGTCGCGTTCAAGGACCTGACGGATGTGGCAGGGGTCGTTACCACGCATGGCAGCGCCGCACTGGAGCGTAAACCGGCGCTGGCCGACGGCGCACTTCCCGTCGCGCTCAAGACTGCGGGGGTCATCTCGCTGGGCAAGACCCAGGTCCCGGAGTTCGGCCTGACAGCCTACAGCGAGAACCGGGTCGCTCCGCCGTCGCGCAATCCGCATGCGCTCAGCCGCAGTTCGGGCGGCTCCTCGGGCGGCAGCGCTGCCGCCGTGGCCGCGGGACTGTTGCCGTTCGCCCCCGGGTCCGACGGCGGCGGCTCCGTCCGGATCCCGGCCGCGGCGTGCGGGCTGGTCGGGCTGAAGCCCGGACGTGGGCTCGTGCCGGCCGGGGAAAGCTCCGGCGATCCCGCGCAGCTCGTGGTTGCCGGACCGCTCGCCCGCTCCGCCGCCGATGCCGCCCTGCTGCTCGATGCCCTGATGCCCGGCGCGGCCCCGCACGGTGCAAGCCAAAGTGAGGACGGACCGGCCGCGGCAGGCCCGGCGGAGGCCGGATATCTCGAACTGACTGCCAGGGAGCCGCGCCGGCTGCGGATCGGGATAAGCCTCGACAGCCCGTGGCAATCGATCTTCCCTGTGATCCCGGACCCGGAGGCGCTCGACGCGCTGGCCGACGGCGTCGCGCGGCTTGAGGCGGCGGGCCACGAGACCTCGACTGCAGCGATTCGCTATGACAACCGCTACCCGGATGCCTTCACCACAGCGTGGACCGCCGGCATTGGCAGCGCGCGAATCGCGCCCCAGCGCGAGGCGCTGCTGACCCCGCTCACCAGGACGTTCCGCCGGCGCGCACAGCAGCGCAGTGCGGCCAAAGTCAACGAATCGGTCGGGTTCCTCCGGCAGTTCCAGCGGGACACGATCGCGCAGTACACCCCATGGGACCTCATATTGACGCCGGCCCTGGCACAGACACCCCGCCCGGTGGGCTGGTTCACGGGCGCGACCCACGGCGGGGGCTACTGGCCGGTCGCGGAATGGGCGGGCGACGCCGACGACGACTACCGCAAACAGTGCGAATACGCGCCGTGGTCGTCCATGGTGAACGTCTGCGGGCTGCCGGCGATCAGTGTCCCGGTGCACTGGACCGGCGGCGCCCCCGGTTCCGGCCTGCCGATGGGCATCCAGCTGATCGGGCCAATGGGTTCCGAGGGGCTGCTGCTGCAGGTGGCCGCCCAACTGGGGTTCTAGCCAAGGACCCGCCACTCACCGGGGACATGCCCAGTTCTCACGCCGGACACGGGACATTTTCGGAACGCAGGTCAAACAGGGGACATGCCCACCCTCCACCGTTGAGGACATGCCCATTCCCCACGCCGCACCCGGGACATGTCCGGTGCTCATCGGGGACATGCCCACCCCTTGCCGCGGCCGCTGGACACAATGCCATCATGTCCACCCGCGGGCGCCAAGAATGGGCATGTCCCCCGGCCGGGCCCAGGAAGCCAGCCAGACACCTACCCCGTGGCACCCAGGAATCCAGCGGGCCGCCCTTCGTTCCGCGACGGATCGGCCCCCTACCCGCGGAAGTAGCCGGCGACGTCGGCGATGATCTGGACGGATCCGCTCGAGTTATTCGTAATCTTGACGTTGCCGTCCGGCCCCACCGGAACCACGGCCAGATTGGCGATCGTCTGGCCGCGCACGTAGAACAGGCTCGAGGCGTTCGGCGTGGGCGACCCCGAGCCGAACGCCGTGAGGAACCCGGTGGACTTTGCCTCGGTGGTCGTCAGGTTGACCACCACGGCGGCCACGGTTGTCGCGATTCCCTTGACGCCGCGCACGTGGAACGTCAGCGAGGCCCCGGCCGCGACGGGGCCGGAGGAGACCCGCGTGTCCAGGAAGCGCGTGGGATACAGCGCGCGGAGGGCGCCTGCCTGGACGGGTTTGCCGGGCAGGAAGTATCCCGCGACGTCAGCAATGACCTGCGCGGCCCCGGATGAGGTGTTCGACACCGTCACTTTCCCGTCCGTCCCGACGGGGACCACGACGAGGTTGGGCACGGTCTGCCCCGCCGAGTAGTTGACATTGGACGCCCTCGGCATCAAGGAACCCGCGGCGTACGCGGTCAGGAAACCGAAGCTCGCTGTCTGGGTCGCCGTGAGATTCAGGACCACCGCCGAGGCGTTCGTCGGGATCCCCAGCTTGCCACCGACCATGAAGGACACCGATTTTCCGCCGGCAACCGGCCCGGAGGACAGCCGCGTGTCCAGCAGCCGGGTGGGCGCCACGGAACTGAACGTCCCCGGCGACGACGGCTTGCCCTCGTGGAAATAGGCGGACACATCTACGATCAGATGCGCTGTCCCGGACGAGGTATTGGTGAGCGTCAGCCGGCCGTCCGCGCCCAGGGGCACCATGGCGAGGTTTGAAACGGTCTGCCCGGCAACGTAGTTCAGGTTTGAGGTGCCTGGTTTGTTTGTTCCGGAGGCGTAGGCGGTGATGACGCCGTACGACGTCGGCGAGGTCACCGTCAGGTTCACGACGACGGCGGACGCGTCGGCCGGCACGCCGCGGACGCCGGCAACGCGGAACGTTACCGACTTGCCCGCAGCCACCCGGCCCGGCCAGACCCTGGTGTCCAGGAATCGCGTCGGATCGATGGCAATGGCCCGGCCCGCACAGTTCGGCACTGCGAGATCCGGAGTGGCAATGCCGGACGCTTGAGTGTTCGCGATCGCCTTCCGATACGCGGAAAGGTATGACCTTCCCAGGTATTCGATGCCGGCCCGGGAGAAGTGGGTCATGTCCCCCGGATTCAGGGCGCAGGCCAGGGAGGGCGCGAAGCCGGTATAGGCGACGCGGCCCGGAGTCTGGTACTGGCTCTTGTCCACGTTGCCCCTGCCCGGAGTGGCCGCGATGCCTTCCGGCGACATCCGTCCCAGCACAAAGGGCAGCTTCGGCGCGGACAGCCGGTCGCGGAAGAAGGCAATGAGCTGGTCCAGCCTCGCACTGTAGGTGGCAGTGCTTGTGGCGGAGTTGCTCTCGCCCTGGTGCCAGAGGATGCCCTTGAGGCTCACGGTGTAGCCGGCCGTTTTCGCCGCCGCGATGCCGCTCAACGTCTGCTTGACGGCGAGCGTCGGCAAATCGAACTCCGGGGCCGAAGCCGCGCCGACGGCCCAGGTCAGGGTCCCCGGCAAGCTGGTGAATGCGGTGTCGCCGTGCGCGGCCGGGATGATGAGGACTCCGACGTCGGGGGGCTGGGTCTTCAAATACTCGCGGGCCATGGTCATCGCGGGGGAAATGCCGCTGGGCGTGTCGTGCATGTCCAGCGGGACGGAGGCAGAACGGAGCGTGCGGGTTTTGGCTCCGTACTGGAAGATCCGCGGGTCCGGCGCCGTGTCTGCCAAGCCAAGGATGGGGAGGCCCCGCCCGGACATGTTCGACTGCCCGGCGGCAAGAAAGACGTGAAGAGTGGTGACGGCGTTTGCGGCCTGCGCCGGCACGAGGCCCGCGATCATTAGGGCAGAAACCGTCAGGCCGATCAGGAAGCGGTGAAGCCACCGGCCGCGGGCCCAACTCGCGGACCTTCCTGGCGGGTCCGGTGCCCAGGGCCACCGGAGTGGCAACGGAACAGAGGCCGCTGTGGAGGAAGGCATTGCCCTCACCGCCGGCCTTGCCGAGTTCGGGGGACGACAAAGCTTTCCCCAAGCAGCCATGGCTCACACTCTGGCCCAGTCACCTTGAGGTTTTCTTGTCCTCCGCCACCCGACCCCGGCCCTCCGGCCGGCGTCAACGCCGCCGCCGTCGGGAAGCCCCAAATGGACGCTGGCTGCGGCCGGCGGCTATCGTTCACTCAAACCCGACCAGGCCGCGAAAGAGGATCAATGAAGATCACCGGTGCAGTACTTGAGGAAATCGGCCGCCCGCGCCCCTTCGCGGACTCCAGGCCCATCAGCATCTCCGAGCTGGAACTCGCGGCTCCCGGACCCACCGAGATCCTCGTCCGGATGGAGGCCGCCGGGATCTGCCACTCGGACCTGAGCGTTGTCGACGGCAACCGGGTCCGGCCGGTACCCATGCTGCTGGGCCACGAAGCGGCGGGCCGCATCGTGACGGTCGGTTCCGACGTCACGGACCTTCAGCCCGGCCAGCGGGTGGTCATGTCCTTCCTGCCCCGGTGCGAGAGCTGCGCGAACTGCGCCGAGGACGGCCGGCTGCCCTGCACGGCAGGCTCGCAGAGCAACAACGACGGAACGCTGCTGCACGGATCCAGGCACCTGAGCCGCGACGGCGAACCCGTCCACCACCACCTGGGCGTCTCAGGTTTCGCCACCCACGCCGTGGTGGACCGCGCTTCCGCCGTGCCGGTGGACGACGACATCCCCGCGGACATTGCGGCGGTCCTGGGCTGCGCCGTGCTGACCGGCGGCGGCGCGGTGCTCAACGCGGCCCGGCCCCGCCCGCAGGACAGCATCATGATCGTCGGTCTCGGCGGCGTGGGGATGGCGGCGCTCATCACCGCCATCTCCCAAGGAATCTCGCGGATCATCGCCGTGGACACGCTGGAGCAGAAGCTCGATCACGCCCGCCGCCTCGGCGCCCACGAGACATACACTCCGCAGCAGGTCCTCGAGGCCGGGGTTAAAGCCAGGTTCGTGATCGAGTGCGCGGGAAATCCGCGCGCGTTCGAAACCGCGTTCGCTGCGACCTCCCCCGGCGGCACCACCGTCACGGCCGGGCTACCCTCCCCCGATGCCCGCGCCCAGCTGGCGCCCCTGACCGTCACCGCAGAAGCCAGGACAATTGTGGGCAGCTATCTTGGCTCGGCCGTCCCGTCGCGGGATATCCCGAAATACGCCCAGTTGTGGCGGGACGGGAAACTCCCCGTCGAGGAGCTGATCTCGGACCGCATCGCCCTGGCCGACATCAACCGGGCCATGGACCAGCTGGCAGACGGCCACGCTATCCGGCAGATCATCATGTTCGACGCGGACGAGCCCGTCGGCGAGCCCGCCGGGGAGACCGCCTAGGACATAGCCGCGCGGCCCGGCACGCCCCGGGAAGTCCTCCCGAAAGAGAGGCAAAACACGGTTTGGGTTGCTTGCCTGGGGCCTGCGCGAATGTGACAATCGCGCGTCACAATGTCACCATTAAGTAAATGAGCACAACTCATTTATCCCATCCCCCCGCTACAACGCCGGGCGATCCCTCGTTCAGTCCCCCCACGAAGACGCCGGACGACACGTCGTTTTTTGGCCACCCAAAGATGCTGGCCAGCCTTTTCTCCGTAGAGATGTGGGAGCGCTTCTCCTTCTACGGAATGCAGGGGATCCTCCTCTATTACATGTACTTCTCGGCCGCCCAGGGTGGCCTTGAGATTCCGCAGGCCCTGGCGGCCGGCCTGGTCGGCGCCTACGGTGGCGGCGTCTACCTCTCCACAATCCTCGGCGCCTGGCTCGCGGACCGGCTCTTCGGGTCCGAGCGCGTGCTGTTCGGCGCGGCCGTCCTGATCATGGCCGGCCACATCGGGCTGGCACTCGTGCCCGGCGTACCCGGCCTGATCGCCGGACTGGTGCTGGTGGGCGTCGGCTCCGGCGGGCTGAAGGCCAATGCCACCGCCCTCGTCGGCAGCCTGTACGGCGAGAAGGACGAACGCCGCGACGCCGGGTTCTCCATCTTCTACATGGGCATCAATGCCGGTGCGCTGATCGGCCCGCTGGTCACCGGCTGGCTGCAGGAAAGCCAGGGCTTCCACTGGGGCTTCGGCGCCGCCGCCGTCGGCATGGCCGTGGGCCTGGTCATCTACTCGCTGGGCCGCAAGAAACTGCCCGCAGAAGCACACCGGGTACCGAATCCCCTCCCGGCCGCCCAGCGCACCCGGTACGGCTTGATCTTCGCCGGCATCGCCGTGATCATCGCCGTGCTGCTCGTGACCGGCACCGTGAACGCCGAGAACCTTGCCGTGTCCATGGCCTACGCCGCCATTGGCGCGTCTGTGCTGTACTTTGCCCTGATCTTCAGCAGCAAGAAGATCACCGCCACCGAGCGCGGACGGGTGGCGGCGTTTATCCCGCTGTATATCGCCTCGGCCGCGTTCTGGGCGCTGTTCCAGCAGCAGTTCACGTTCATTGCCGTGTACTCGGAGGAGAAACTGGACCGGAATCTCTTCGGCTGGGAAATGCCTGCCGCCTGGGTCCAGTCCATTAACCCGGTGTTCATCATCATCTTTGCCGGCATCATGGCCGCCCTGTGGACCCGGCTCGGCCGGAAGCAGCCCGGTTCGGCGCTGAAGTTCTCGATAGGCCTCTTCGTGATGGGCCTTGCTTTCCTTGCCTTCATCCCGCTGGCCGGCGCCGGCAAGACCCCTCTGCTGGCACTCGTTGGAATCCTGCTCCTTTTCACTCTCGCGGAGCTGTTTCTCTCCCCCATCGGCCTGTCCGTCACCACCAAGCTGGCGCCCAAGGCCTTCCACACCCAGATGGTGGCGCTGTTCTTCCTCTCCGTGTCCCTGGGCACCACGGTGGCCGGCATCCTGTCCGGCCTGTACAACCCGCAGGACGAGCTGCCCTACTTCATCGGCATCGGTGGAACCGCGATGCTGCTGGCTGTGGGCCTGGCGGTCGCCTCCCCGGCGATCAAGAAGCTCATGGGCGGCGTACGCTGACCCGATGAACCCCGTGCATCGCGTCCCGGTTGCTTCGCGCGTCTACACCCCCGCCCCGGGCGAGGCGTCCGACGTCGAAAGTATGCCGGCGGGCGATGTCACCGCGGGTGTGGTGCGGGTTGGCGGAACCATCCGCCGCCCGCACCAGGAACAATCATTCGCCGTCGCCGAGTATCTCGACTGGCTCCACGACGCCGGCTTTGAGGGCTCCCCGCGCTTCCTCGGCCGCGACATAGAAGGCCGGGACGTCCTGACCTTCGTGCCGGGACAGTGCGCCGGGGCGCCGCCGGAAGCCTGGGTGCAGTCCGAGGACCTGCTGGCCTCCGTGGCCCGCCTGGTGCGGCGCCTGCACACCGCGTCAGCGGGCTTCGTGCCGCAGGTCCACGCGTTCCCGCCCCGGCCGGTCCGGCCGAACCCCTCCGATGCCGCCGGGCTCATCTGCCATCTGGACGTCACACCCCAGAACGTGGTGGTCCGGGACGGCCTGGCCGCGGGACTGGCGGATTTCGACCTCGCCGGACCCGCCACGGCACTCCACGATTCGCTCAATACCGCCATGCACTGGGTGCCGCTCCGCGACCCGTCAGACGCGTGGCCGGGCTGGGATGACCACGACCCGTTCCGCCGGCTGCGCACCTTCGCCGACGCCTACGGCTGGACCGAGGATGAACGACGCCGGGTGCCCGGCGCCGGGATCGAGGCCGCGGCGCTCAGCTTCGAACGGATGCGGCACAACGCCGCGGCCCTGGGCGGCGGCTGGGCGCGGATGTGGCAGGACGGCGTGGGCGGCCAGATCAACCGGCGGCGTGCCTGGCTTGAGGCCAATGCCGGAGCGCTCGTGGCTGCGCTGACACGCTGAGCCGACGCAGGCCCCGGCCGCAGGGCAGGCCTAGACGCCGTATCCGCTGTTGCGTGCGGTGCCGATGACCAGTCCGAAAATGACCAGCACCAGGATAGTGACGGCGATGCCGACGTATCCCATCACGAGGCCGGCGATCGCCATGCCCCTGCCGGCCGGTTCGCGCCGCAGGGCCAGGTGTCCCAGGATGACGGCGGCCAGCTGCGGGAGCAGGAAGAATCCGAATCCCACCAGCGCGGCGATGCCGCAGCACATGCTGGCGATGCTCAGGCTCTTGGGCGCCGCCGGTGCGCCGTAGTACGCGGGCTGACCGTAGGCGTTGGGACTGCCCGGCTGAGCGTACGGCGACGGTTGGCCATACGGTGGGGCCGGCTGGTTGTAGGCCGCTTGGCCGTAGCCCGGCTGGCCCGCCGCATATGGCGCCCGGTCGGACTCGCCGTAGATCGGAGGGTACGGGCTTGAGAACTGGCCATGGCCAGGTGCCGCCTGGCCGGGCTGCTGCTGGCCGGGCTGCTGCTGGCCCGCGTGGGGCTGCTGGCCGACGTGGGGCTGCTGGCCCGTGTCGGGCTGCTGCCCGGACCCCGGCTGCGCGCCCGCATAGGGCTGCTGCCCTGACCCCGGCTGCGCGAACTGCTGCGTCGCCGACTGTCCGTGGTCCTTACTGGCGGGCGGTGCCTGCTCTGGCGGAAAGTCCGGTTGGTGGTCCGGGAGCCGCAGGGTCGGCTGGTAACCCTCCGGGGTCTCGTCTTTGCCTTGTTTTGGCTGTTCAGTCATGGCATGTCCCCTCAAGAAGTCTCTGGATCCAGCGTACCGCCGCAGGGTTGGCTTGGGACCGGGCCGATCGGCGGGTTTTCTTTCGTCACAGGAACGGGTTTGACGCGAAACCGTGCTGCACCCCGCCCTCGTCTGGCATGCTGGTGCCATGGCTAGCCGCGCGGGCACTGTTGCCCAACCCCAAGACCTTGTTGACCTCACTGCGCTATTGGATGCGTACTACGACGTTTCGCCGGACCTCTCGGACCCGGGCCAGCGGGTGGCCTTCGGTACCTCCGGGCACCGGGGATCGAGCCTGAAGGCGTCCTTTAACGAACCCCACATCCTCGCCATCACGCAGGCGATCGTGGAATATCGCGCGGGCCAAGGCATCACCGGCCCCCTTTACATGGCGAAGGACACCCATGGCCTGAGCGAGCCCGCACAAAACTCCGCCCTTGAGGTGCTGGCGGCCAATGGCGTGCACGTCCTCATCGACGCGCGCCACGGCTACACCCCCACCCCTGCCCTGAGCCACGCCATCCTTACGCACAACCGGAACGCCGCTCCGGGCGCGCCGCAGGCCGACGGCATCGTGGTGACCCCGAGCCACAACCCGCCGGGAGACGGCGGATTCAAGTACAACCCCCCGCACGGCGGCCCCGCCGACACCGACGCCACCGGCTGGATCGCCAACCGCGCCAACGAGCTCCTCGAAAACGGCCTGCGCGGAGTCAAGCGGATCCCAGTGGCCGACGCCCTCGCCGCCGGGACCACCGGCAAGTTCGACTTCCTCAGCAGCTACGTCGACGACCTCCCCTCGGTGCTGGACCTGAATGCGATCCGCGAGGCTGGCGTGCGGATCGGCGCCGACCCGATGGGCGGCGCGTCGGTGGACTACTGGGGCGAGATCGGCGAGCGGCACCACCTGAACCTCACCGTGGTCAACCCCACCGTCGACCCCCAGTGGGCCTTCATGACCCTCGACTGGGACGAAAAGATCCGGATGGATTGCTCCTCGCCGTCGGCGATGGCCTCCCTGATCAACCGCATGTCCGACGGCGCCAAGTTCGACGTCGCCACCGGCAACGACGCGGACGCCGACCGCCACGGAATCGTTACGCCGGACGGCGGGCTGATGAACCCGAACCATTACCTCGCCGTCGCCATCGATTACCTGTACCGGCACCGCACCGGCTGGAACCCGCAGTCCGTGATCGGCAAAACCCTGGTCTCCTCCTCGATCATTGACCGCGTGGCTGAAAGCCTGGGCCGCAAGCTTGTCGAGGTTCCCGTGGGCTTCAAGTGGTTCGTCCCCGGGCTGCTGTCCGGAGAAGGCGCTTTCGGCGGCGAGGAATCCGCCGGTGCCTCCTTTAACAAGATGGACGGCAGCGTCTGGACCACCGACAAGGACGGCATCCTGCTGGCACTGCTGGCCTCGGAGATCACGGCGGTGACGGGCAAGTCACCGTCGCAGCTGTACAAGGGCCTCACCGACCAGTTCGGCGACCCGGTCTACGCCCGGATCGACGCGGCGGCCACCCGGGAGCAGAAGGCGGCCCTCGGCAAGCTCTCTTCGTCCGACGTCACCGCGACAGAGTTGGCCGGCGAAACGATTACGGCGAAGCTGACCGAGGCACCGGGCAACGGCGCGGCGATTGGCGGCCTCAAGGTTGTGACCGAGAACGCCTGGTTCGCGGCCCGGCCCTCCGGCACGGAGGACGTTTACAAGATCTACGCCGAGTCCTTCAAGGGTGCCGAGCACCTCAAGCAGGTCCAGGCCGAGGCGAAGGCGCTGGTGGACGGCGTTATTTCGTAGTTCAGCCGCCGGTGGCCAACTCGGCGCGGTCCCTGCCAAGCGTTTTTGCCTGGTAGAGGGCCGCGTCGGCCAGGACCACTGCAGCGTCGAGGCCGTCCGGTCCGGAGCCGGTGGACGCGATGCCGTAGCTCACGGTGGGCAGCCGGGGAACGGCTGCCGAGCCGGTTTGATGGAGCCGGACGCTGATGTCGGCCGCGATTTCCTGCGCCCGGTCCGGAGTGACGCCCGGCAGCAGGAGGATGAATTCCTCGCCGCCGTAGCGGCCCACGAGGTCGGTGGAGCGGACGCTACCGACGCAGGCCCTGGCAAACGCCTGCAGGGCGGAGTCTCCGGCTGAGTGGCCGAACTGGTCGTTGATCGTCTTGAAGTGGTCCAGGTCCGCCAGGATCAGCGACGCCGTGGTGCCGGTCCGGCGCAAGCGGCGCAGTTCGTTTTCCGCAAGATCCAGGAACGCCGAGCGGTTGAGCAGGCCCGTGAGGCCGTCCACAGTGGCGCGGGCCCGCAGATCCCGGGTCTGTTGTTCGTAGCTCAGCTCGGCCATGGTGAAGGAAGCAACCACCAGCGTCACCATCGAGAAGACCGTCATGGGGACGGATCCGAAGACTGACGTGAAAACCGCACCGTCCGGTCCCTTCGTCAGGAAGGCGAAGAGGCGGCCAAGGTAGAAGACGGCCAGGATGCCGGCGCCGACGGCGAGGGGACGGTGGACGCGCGAGTAGTCGCGCTCGAGCAGGAACAGCTCCCGGGATCCCAAGCCGATCAGCACGGCCATGAATCCCAGGTACACGGGGCCTCCGGCCCACGTGTTGGTGGCCGGGTGGTCAAGAACTGAAGCGACGGCGGTGGCAGCCGGGCCGGCCGCTAGGTGCCAGAGCCGGGGTGAGGGGGCCCTCAGCGATCGTCCGCCGGCCCAGATGCTGGCGGCACCGGCGACCAGCAGGACGTTGCCGGCAGGGTTGGCCCACCCCTGGTGCACCGTACCGTCCAGCAGGTACGCGGCGTTGCCGACCAGGAACAGCAAGAGGGCCATGCACCACCAGCCGCTGTAGGGCGACCGGGTGCGCCGGAACGTGATGAAGTAGAACAGCATGAGCAGTGTGAGGTCGACAAGCGCCAAGGCAACCCGCAGTGTCGCGGTGTCAAGCATCATTTAGTGGTCCCCCCGGTCCGCCGTGATTTGCCCGAATACGTCACTTCACCGTCGAAGTTGACCCAAGTATGGCACCCGGCCCGCAGGAATCCACCGCCGGTGTCCCGGATATGACGGGAAGGCTATCCCGTGAGACCGTTCCGGCGCTTACGCCGGGCCTTCGGTCCACAACTTCAGGATCCGGCGCGTGGCGTGCCCGCCGTCGGGCGCCATGTCCACCAGCGCTATCCGGTCAAGGGCGAAGGTGTCGCCCTGCTGGAGCCGTTTGTCGCCGTGGTGCGAGACGTGCGGCCGGTATCCTTCCAGGGTGTAGGCGGGCGTCGAGATCCTGCCGGGCAGCTGCTCCACGATCCGGACCAGCTCGTTGTGGAGGAACTGCAGCTCTTCGCTGGGCTCAATCAGGTTGACCGGGATCGACCCTGCGCGCCCGAACCCGGCTTCGCCGTCCACGCTGAGCCGGCAGCCCAGGGCAGCGGTCACCGGGTCCGCCATGAGGGTGGCGATCCGTTCGGCGAGCGGATCGACTGAGGCCGGCGCGTCAGGTTCAGGTTCGGTGCCGGCTTCCTCGCGGGGTTCGACGGCGCCGAACTTAACCACATCGAACTTAACCACGTCGAACTTAACCAGGGTGAGGTGCAGCGGCCAGTCATCACGGGGAAACTCGAGCCCCTCGGCTACCGGTTCCACGAAGGCCACCGCGATCAGGTTCCGCATGGGAAAAGTGTGCCACGTCGCGGCGTTTACGGACCGGGCGGCCGTCGCAAAACGCACAGTGCCGGCGGCGAAGGCACGGACTAAAATAGGAAGTGGCCCTGGATGTGGGCCTTGCGCTGAACCGCAGAATCGCATCCCGCGTGCCTCCGGCCTGTCCCCCATGGTGCCGGAGGCACCTCCGCGGGTGCACAGTGCCGGAGGCACCTCCGCGGGCGGACAGCGCCGGAGGGCGGCGCCGGGGCCTTAGACGGTACGGACGACGTCCTCGTAGGCGAATTTCGGCTTGGCTGCGCCCCATGCATCTTCCCCGGGCTGGCCGATGTTGACCACCAGGAAGCTCTTCTGGCTCCCGTCGGGGAAGAACGCGGCGTCGATCTTGGCGAAGTCGGCGCCGGTCATTGGACCGGCCGCGAGGCCCAGGGAGCGGACCGCGAGGATGAAGTAGCCGGCCTGCAGGTGGGCGTTGTTGTTGCCCGTGGCCGCGGCGAGGTCCGGCGCGGCGTCGTACATGGCCTTGGGGGCGTTGTAGCCGGGAAGGAACGCGTCCCACTGTTCCTGCCAGGCGGTGTCGTAGCTCAGGACCGCGACGAGCGGCGCGGAGGCCGTCTTGGCACGGTTTCCGGCGGAAAGTGCGTCCACGAGCGTGGCCCGGGCTTCGTCGGAGCGCACGTAGGTTACGCGCAGCGGCTGGGAGTTGAAGGCGGTGGGGCCGAACTTCGTCAGTTCGTAGATGGCGCGGGCCTGGTCCTCAGTAACGTCGCCGGTGAAGGCGTTCGCGGTGCGGGCCTCGGCAAAGATGGCGTCCACCGCTGCTGCGTCGATTACTGCTTCTTCATGGGCGATCGTCATTCGCGTCCCTTTCCCTGGGCTGGCGCACTCTTGGGTGACCGGCTTCTCCTGCTGTCCATAGTTGCAACTTCAACGGCCTGCGTCTGCTTCCCGCTGCGTCCTGTGACGTCGGACACCAGCCCGGCGCACCCCGCCGTCCCGATCCGCGCCGTCCCGATCCGCGCCCTCCCAACACACGCCCTCCGGAGGCAACGGACGGCCGGTAGAGGATCGGCCGGTATACCCCTGGGCGGTAAAGTTGCTCGGGCAGATTCCTTCCGCCCCCGCCCCACATTCTCTGAAAGGCTCCCGGCATGAGCATGCTCGGCACCAAATGGAAGCTCCACGGCACGGGCAAGTCCGTCCGCCCCGGTGAGGTCGTCAGGCCGGATGAGCGGCTCATATGGCCCCTGACGGTAGGGATCGGGATGCAGCACGTTGTGGCCATGTTCGGTGCCACCTTCCTGGTCCCGATCATCACGGGCATGCCGCCAGCCACCACCTTGTTCTTCTCCGGCATCGGCACCCTGCTGTTCCTGGTCATCACGCAGGGACGCGTGCCGAGCTACCTCGGTTCCAGCTTCGCGTTCATCGCACCGATCATGGCTTCCCAGCAGCAGTTCGGCATCCCCGGGGCGCTGGGCGGCGTGGTGCTGGCCGGCGCGGCCCTCGCCGTGGTTGGTGCCGTGGTGCAGAAGTTCGGCGCCGGCTGGATCAACCGGGTCATGCCGCCGATCGTGACCGGCGCGATCGTGGCCTTGATCGGGCTGAACCTGGCGCCCGCGGCGAAGAGCAGCTTCGACCAGGCCCCGGTGACAGCCTTCATCACCTTGGCCGTCATCATCGTGGTCAGCGTGCTGTTCCGCGGCATGCTGGGCCGGCTGAGCATCCTGGTGGGCGTTCTGGTGGGCTACCTTGTTGCGATGATCCGGGGCGAGGTGAACTTCTCCAAGATAGACGGCGCGGCGTGGGTCGGCCTGCCGCACTTCCAGACTCCCGAGTTCCACCTCGGCGTCGTGGGCCTCTTCGTGCCGGTGGTGCTGGTGCTGGTGGCGGAGAACATCGGCCATGTGAAGTCCGTGTCGGCCATGACAGGCCAAAACCTCGACGGCGTTTCCGGCCGGGCGCTGCTGGCAGACGGCGCCGCCACTGTACTTGCCGGTCTGGGCGGCGGGTCCGGGACCACCACGTACGCCGAGAACATCGGCGTCATGGCTGCCACCAAGGTGTATTCGACGGCAGCGTACTGGGTGGCCGGGATCTTTGCAGTGATCCTGAGCTTCTCGCCGAAGTTTGGCGAACTTATCGCCACCGTCCCCGCCGGCGTCCTGGGCGGCGCGGCCACGATGCTCTACGGCATGATCGGCGTGCTGGGTGTGAAGATCTGGGTCCAGAACAAGGTGAACTTCTCCAACTCGATCAACCTGACCACGGCCGCCGTCGCCCTCATTGTCGGGATTGCCGACTACACCTGGACCATCGGGGACCTGAAGTTCACCGGGATCGCGCTGGGCTCGGCTGCGGCGCTGGTGATCTACCACGGCATGAAGGCAATCGCGAAGGTGCGCGGCACGGTGGCAGAGCCGGAAACTGAAGATCCTTCACCGGCTGCGGCCTCGACGGCCGCGGTCAAGGCAGCCACAAAGCGCACTCCCAAGAAGCGCCGCTAAAAAACTCCGCTAAGAAGCGCCGCAGCGGAGGGGCGACGGGGGGCGACGGCGCGGGGACTAGCCGGCGTCGAAGGCGTCCTTGTCGTCGTCGCGGTCCTTCGGCGACCTGCCCTCCGGCAGGTCCGTCCCGGAGCCGTCCGGCAACCCAGCAGCATCCTGCCCGGACTCGGAGGAGAAGGACCGCCCGGGGGGCAGGCTCGTCGGTATTTGCCGGGTCCATTTCGGCCTCAGCGGACGGCACGGCAGCCCCGGACTCCGCCCGGACATGCCGGCCGGCCATTTCCTGCTCGGCGGTCGGCGCGCCGTAGCCGCCCTCTTCTTTGGCGGTCTTCGGATCCTGCTGGTTGTCAGTCATGTCATTGCTCCTGTCGTTGGAAATGGGACTAGCTGGCATTGGGACGGGTCCGGAGCGGGCTCAGAGTCCTTTGCCTCCGGTGACCGGAAGGACTGCTCCGGAAATGTAGGAACCGTGGTCCGAGGCGAGAAGCACATAGGCCGCCGCGAGCTCCGCCGGCTGCCCCGCCCGCTGCAGGGGCGTGTCCTGGCCAAAGGACGGCAACTTCTCGGGCCACTCGGTGGCCGGAATCAGCGGCGTCCAGATGGGGCCGGGGGCCACGGCGTTGACCCTGACCCCTTTTGGCCCGAGCTCCTGCGCCAGCGCCTTGGTGAACGCTACCTGCGCGGCCTTGGTCATGGCGTAGTCGATGAGTTGCGGGGACGGGTTGAAGGCCTGGATCGATGCGGTGGTGATGATGGAGGCGCCGGCTTTCAGGTGCGGGACGGCGGCGCGGGCGGTCCAGAGCAGGGAGTACAGATTGGTTTTGAAGACACGGTCGAACTCTTCGGTGGGGAGCGATTCCAGGCTGTCCCGGTTCTTCTGGTAGGCCGCATTGAGCACCAGGACATTGAGGCCCCCGAATTCGGCCAGCGTCGCCTTCACGATGTTCGCCGCGAAGTCCTCGCTGCGGCCGTCGCCAGGAAGCAGCAGGGCCTTGCGTCCGGCCTTCCGGATCCACTCGGCGGTGTCCTGCGCGTCTTCCTCTTCCTCCGGCAAGTAGGAGATGGCGACGTCGGCCCCCTCACGGGCGAAGGCGATCGCCACCGCTTTGCCGATTCCGGAGTCACCGCCCGTGATGAGGGCGGCTTTGCCGTTCAGGGCGCCGCTGCCGCGATAGCTTTCCTCGCCGTGGTCCGGTTTGGGCTCCATCGGCGAGGTGAGGCCGGGCTGTTTCTGGACCTGTTCCGGGAACGGGCCGGAATGGTAGCCGGCGCGGGGATCGCGCGGCTGGTCCTGCTGCTTGCCCTGGCCGCCCGAGCTGCTGGCTGCGGTGCTGCTTGCGTCACTCATAGTCCACCTAACCAATGTGTGTCGGTTTCCAGGAATGCGCCTCGGGCCCGTGTGACCGGGCCGTCGGAGAACATCCCAGCGAAGTAAACAGTCCTACCCTAACCGCAATATCATCAGCAAGCTTAGTACCGACTTGTTTTTGGCAACTCTCAAGCCTAGGTTGAGGGTGGACTGCACGCTGCGGCAGGTTCACGATGATTTCAGGATTGCGCGGAGGAGCACCAAATGACAGGCCCAGTGGCGCCGAAGGATGACGGCAGGGATGAATCACGCGCTGAGCGGATGGACCGCAACTGGGCCGAACTGCTGCAGGAACTGCGGGTTCTCCAGACCGGGGTCCAGCTCCTTGCCGGCTTCCTGCTGACGCTGCCGTTCCAGGCGCGCTTCGAGACGCTCGATGATTACCAGACCCGCCTGTACCTCGCCAACGTCGTCCTGGCCGCCCTCACCACGGCCACGATCCTGCTGCCTGTGAGCGTGCACCGCCGGCTGTTCCGGCAAGGCCTGAAGGCCACGCTCGTGGCCAGCGCCGACACCATCGCCAAGTTCTCACTGGCCGGCGTCGGGCTCCTGAGCGTGGGTACCACATCCCTCATTTTCGACGTCACCGTGGGCCGGACGGCGGGCCTGATAGCCGGCGCCGGCCTGCTGGCCGTACTGGTGCTGCTGTTGGTGGTCGTCCCTGCCGGCCTCCACCGCAAGGGCCGCGAGGAGGAGCCACTATGACGGACGTTTCGCAGGAGCAGCTCGGGGCAGGCACGGGAGGAACCATGGGCAGGTGGGTCAAGGAACACGGACTGCTGCTGGCCAATATCGGGCTGTTCGCCATCTTTTTCGGCGGCATGGTCCTCAGCGGAGCCAGCACCTACAGCGACGAGCAGATGGCCCACGGCGAACCGGCCGTGACCGTCCTGAGGTACCTCGGCACCGGGGCCTTCCTGGAGGCGACATTCGAGAACTGGGAGTCGGAATTCCTGCAGATGGGCATGTACGTCGTCCTGACCGTCTTCCTGTTCCAAAAGGGGTCCTCGGAGTCCAAGCCAATGGGCCGCACTGCCCCGCAGGACGAGGACCCCCGGCAGGCCAGTGTGAAGGCTTCCACCCCTTGGCCCGTACGGCGCGGCGGCTGGGTGCTCACGCTCTACGAACACTCGCTTTCGATCATGTTCCTGCTGCTGTTCCTGGCATCCTTCATCCTGCACGCTGTGGGCGGCACGGACGAGTACAACAGTGACCAGGAGGCACACGGACAGCCCACCGTGACGGTGCTGGGCTATCTGGCGACGAGCCGGTTCTGGTTCGAGTCCTTCCAGAACTGGCAAAGCGAGTTCCTCGCTGTGGCGGTCCTGGTGGGCGCCTCGGTCTACCTGCGCGAGAAGGGCTCCCCCGAGTCCAAACCCGTGGCCGAGCCGCACTACGAGACCGGCGCCTGAACCACAAGGTGGTCGGCACGGCAGCCGGCCAGCAGGTGCGCTAGGCGCCTTCGAGGACCTGGCTGGTGACCCAGGCAAGGTACTTTGCGGCGTTGGCGACGGCGTCCTCCGCGCTGCCGGCGACGTCCAGCAGTTGCGCCGCGGCGACGACTCCGTGCCGGCCGAGGTCCTCCGGGGTGACGAGGATCCGGCCGGCCACCACGATCACCGGAATGCCGAGGGCCTGGGCGGCGTCGGCGAGGGCGATCGGCGCCTTGCCCGTCAGCGATTGGCTGTCCATGGAGCCCTCCCCGGTGATGACCAAATCAGCCACGGCGAGTTTCGCGGCAAGCCCGGTGAGCCCGGCCACCAGCTCGAAGCCGCCTTCGAGGGCGGCGGTGCTGAAGGCCAGGAACGACGCCGGGAAGCCGCCGGCCGCGCCGGCGCCGGGCACATTGACGTCCCGGCCCGTCGACGCGCGCAGGACCGAGGCCCAGTTGCGCAGGCCGGCGTCGAGCAGCTCCATCGCATCGGCGTCGGCGCCTTTTTGCGGACCGAAGACGTACGCCGCCCCGTCGCTGCCGTACAGCGGGTTTTGGACGTCGACGGCGATCCTGAACTTCACTTCGGCCAGCCGCGGATCGAGGCCACTGATATCCACGGATGCGACCTCGGCGAGCGATCCGCCGCCGAGGGGCACCACGTTGCCGGCGGCGTCCAGCGGCTTGAGTCCGAGGGCCCGGAGTGCGCCGCTGCCGCCGTCGCTCATGGCTGAACCGCCTACGCCCAGCACGATTTCCGTGGCACCGGCGTCCAGCGCGGCGGCAATCAGCTGGCCGCAGCCATAACTGTGGGCGCGCAGCGAGTTCGCCGGTGTGGGCTCCATGTGCGCCAGCCCGGAGGCCTGCGCCGTTTCAATCACCGCGGTGGCCCCGCCGAAGGCGTCGGCACGGATGGCCCACGCGGCACCGATCGGGGCCAGGATGGGGCCAACGACTGCGTTGAGCCGTTCCTCGTAGCCGGCCGCGACGGCCGCCTCGAGGGTCCCTTCGCCGCCGTCGGCCACCGGAAACTGGACGGCCTCCGCGTCGGGGTAGACGCGCAGGGCGCCTTCGGCAATGGCGGCGGCGGCTTCGACGGCGGTGAGGGAGCCCTTGAACTTGTCCGGGGCGATGAGGATGCGCATGGCTCTATCCTGCCAGTCCGGCGGTCCCGGCGTGCTGAGGAGACGCGGTGTTCAGGCCCAGGTTCCGCGCTCCGTCAGGACCGCTTTGAGCAGGTCCGCTCGGTCCGTGACAATCCCGTCGACGCCGAGGTCCAGCAGCCGGTGCATTTCGGCGGGCTCATTGACTGTCCACACATGGACCTGCAGGCCGTGCCGGTGTGCCCGCCGGATGAAGCCGGGCGTCACCACAGGCACGGCGCCGTAGCGGACCGGGACCTGAAGGGCGTGGACGCCGCGCAGCGCCCGGCGCGCCACGAGGGACATCAGCCGCGTCGGCAGCACGGGCCCGAGCAGAACGAACACGGCACTGGACACGATGCCGGCCGAGCTCGCGGCAGGACGGCTCAACTGCTTCAGCACCGCGCGGCGCCGCCGGTCCGAGAAACTGGCCACCAGCACGCGGTCGTGCAGTCCGTGGCGTTCAATCGCCGAGGCCAGGGGACCGACGGAATTCCAGTCCTTGACGTCGACATTGAGCCGGACGTCCGGGAAGGCCGCGATCAGTTCCTCGAACCGCGGGATCGGTTCGGTCCCGCCGATCCTGGCCAGGTCCACGGTCGCGGCCGGAAGGTCCGCGATCCGGCCCCGGCCCTCCGTGATCCGGTCCAGGGTTTTGTCGTGGAAGAGCACCAGCACGCCGTCGGCCGTTGTGTGCACGTCCGTCTCCAGATGCCTGAACCCGAGGTCGACGGCGGCGCGGAACGCGGCCATCGAGTTCTCCAGCCCGTCCAGCGAGAAGCCCCGGTGGGCCATCGCCAGGGGCGCCCGGACGCCGCCCGGGGCCCGGGCTGCGGTGTCCTCCGGACCGCCGTCGCGATTGCCGCGAGGGGCAAAGTAGGGGTGCTGGTCAGTCACTCCTGAAGCGTACCCGAGCCCTTGATCTGCCGGCCGCCGGGCCTCAGCTGCCCTTGGCGGGACGAGGTGTCAGGACTCGTGTTGGCGGATTTCGACGTCGTCGCTGCAGTGCAGCAGCGTGCGGCCGCGGCCGCCGTCGAGATCCACCCAGACCACGCTGTGGTCCGCCGTCACGGCGTCCACGAGCCCGCCCGTCTCGAAGCCCGGACCCAGCCGGACGCTGACGCGGTCGCCTTGGCGCAGCTGCCGCCAGTGCCGGTCCGGCTCCACCGGGTGCAGGGGTTGTTCGTCCGTGTTGTTGATGCGATGCCTGGCCATGATGTCCCCACTATCAGTCAAACGATCTGTCGCGAGCTTCCAGCCTAGGACGCCAAGGTGAACGCAAGTTGACTGTCCGCTGGGAATCCGGTGTCCACGGGGAACTGGACCGGTGTGCGGCGCAGTGCCGGCCGTGCCGGGCGCCTGTTCGGACAGCCGGGCGCCGGGTGGCTTTTAGCGGAGCCGGACGCCGAGTTCGGCGAGCTTGGCCTCGAGGATCTGGGCGACGCCGTCGTCGTCGAAATGCGGGGCCTGCTGGCCGGCGGCCCGGATCGCTTCCGGGTGGCCGCTGGCCATCGCGTAGCCGTGCCCGGCCCAGCGCAGCATCTCGATGTCGTTGGGCATGTCCCCGAATGCCACCACGTCCGCGGCGCCGATGCCGAGGGACGACGCATATTCAGCCAGGGTCACGGCCTTGTTCACGCCGGGCAGGGACAGCTCCAGCAGGGCCATATTCGGCGCCGAGTGCGTGGCGGCGGCCAGATGGGCGACGGCGGGCGTCACCTCGGCCAGGAAATCGTCGGCGGTGCCTTCCCGGACTATGGCCAGGAACTTCGCAATGGAGTCCCCCTCGGTGAGGGTGGTGTGCAGCGGGGCCGGAGTGAATTCCGCGAGCAGTCCGCTCGAGCCGTTTTCGATAAACCCCGGCTCCAGGTGGAAGCCGGTCAGGGTTTCGGCGGCAAAGAGTGCGGACGGACGCAACCGCTTGATGATGCGGCGGACTTCGAACATAGCGTCAAGGTCCAGTGTCCGGGCCGAGAGCATGCGGTCCGCCTCGAGGTCCCACACCACGGCCCCGTTGGAGCAGATGACCGTTCCGGTGTGCCCCAGCTGGTCCTGCAGGGGGTGGAGCCAGCGCGGCGGCCGTCCCGTGACGAACACCAGTTCCAGCCCGGCGTCGCGGCAGGCGTGGAACGCGCGGACAGTCCGGCCGCTGATTTTGCCGTCATGGCCGAGGATCGTTCCGTCGATGTCACTTGCTACCAGCCGCATAATGCCAGTCTACGTGCGCCGGGACGGTCGGCCCTCGCGGCCGTATGCGCCGAGATCGCCGGACCGCGCCGGGTTCGCCGGACAATTCCGGCGATCTGGAGAGTTTCCGGCGAACTCGGCGACGGCGACGGCGGCCGGCTCAGTGGCGTTCGAGGATGCCGGTGAGTGTGCCCCGGCCCAGGGTGTGCCGCGACAGCTTCGCTTCCAGGCTGCCCGGAGCGGTGTGCTCGTTCAGCCCGCACGGTGCAATGTCGAGCGCGTGGACGGTGATGACGTAGCGGTGCGGCCCGTGCCCGGGAGGCGGCGCGGCGCCCAGATAGCCGTGGAATCCGCCGTCGTTCCTTAACTGGATGGCGCCCGCGGGAAGGAGCTTGCCGCCCTCGGCGCCCGCCCCTGCCGGCAGCGACGTGACGCTGGCGGGGACGTCCAGCACCGCCCAGTGCCAGAAGCCGCCGCGGCCTGGGGCGTCGGGGTCGAACATCGTGACTGCATAGCCTTTGGTGCCGGCCGGGGCGCCGCTCCAGCTCAGCTGCGGGGATTCGTCCTGGCCGCCGGCGCGCATCTTCCCGCTGCGCTGGGCAGGCGGGAGCGTCTGGCCCTCCGTGAAGGATTCACTACGGACAGGGAACACCGGAAAATCGTGGCGTGTCATGGCTGCCTTTCACTCACTGCAGGGGCGGGGCCCCCATTTCCATCCGTGCCATCTCCGCGCGGGTGGGCGGGTTGGCGCCGGCGCGGGACACGGTGACCGCCGCTGCCCGGGAGGCATGGGCGAGAAGGTCGCGGAGACTTTCGGGGGAGAGTTCGCGCAGGGCCTCGCGGTTTTGTGCCCCGTCCAGGCCCAGGTCCACCACGCCGGACAGCAGCGCGGCCATGAACGAATCCCCTGCCCCGACTGTGTCCGCGACGCTGATCTCGGGGGCGGGGAACTGCGCCGCACCTGCAGCGTTGATGCCCCAGGGGCCCTTGCCGCCGCGGGTCACCACCACCATTGCGGGACCTTCGGAGCCGCCCAGCGCCAGCCAGCGGCGGGCCGAGTCCAGCGGGTCAACACCGGGGTAGAGCCATTCGAGGTCCTCGTCGGAGGCTTTCACAACGTCAGAGAGGGTCACGAACTTTTCGGCCTGCCCGCGGGCATAGTCCACGTCCGGGATGATGCTGGGGCGGCAATTGGGGTCAAAGCTGATAGTGGCGGACGGGTGGGCGCGTTCGACGGCGGCAAGCACGTCAGCGGCGCCGGGCGCCAGCATGGTGGCGATGGATCCGGTGTGCAGCAGCGTGGTTCCCTGGAGCAGGAACGGCAAGCGCGCCGCGACGCCGGGAAGCTCCCAGGCGAGGTCGAAGGTGTAGGTGGCGGCGCCGGCGTCGTCGATCAGTGCGGCGGCCACGCTGGTGGGCAGCTCGTCGGGTCCTAGCGGGAGCAGCACGGAGCTCGACTTCAGGTGCGCGGCCAGGGCCTCGCCATAGGCATCGCGGCCGTAGCGGCCAATGAACTGGACGGGATGGTCCAGCCGCGCCAGCCCTACCGCCACGTTGAGGGGGCTGCCGCCGACATGGGCCTGGACGCCGGAGGACCGCTGGACTACATCAACCAGCCCCTCGCCAATAACTGTGAGCATGACCATACTCTGCCAGAGAATCCGCTCCGGCGCCGTGTGTTGCGCGCACGGCCCGCAACCGCCTCGCTGCCCGCTCAGGCCGCTGTGGTGTCCAGGGCGATCCCGGCGGACGCGGCGTGGGCGAACCTGGCGTCGATGTGGACCACATCCCGGCCTGCCCGCGCCAGGAGGCTGGCGGCGATCCCGGCACGGTACCCGGAGCCGCAGTGCACCCAGAGTTTCCCGGCAGGGACGTCCCCGAGGCGCAGCAACAGCTCGTGCAGCGGCACGTTGACCGCGCCCACAACGCGGGCGGCGGCGAATTCGTCAGCCCGGCGCACGTCCAGGACGGTGTCCCCAGGCGCCCGGTGCGCGAGCACGCCGTCCCAGCCCACGCGCGGGTAGGAGGCAAGGCCGGCCTGCGGCGCCAGGACCTCCGGCTCGGTTCCGACGGCGGCGTCCGGGGATTCGATGCCGATCCGGGAGAGGTCGCGGATGGCGCTCTCTATGTCTTCCCGCGAGCCCACCAGGGTCACCGGTTCRCCCCACGGCAGCACCCAGCCGAGATAGGTGGTGAAACTGGAGCCGGAGCCATACTCAAAACTGACGCTGCCTTTGAGGTGGCTGCTGGCGAACGCCACCCGCCGCCGCACGTCCACCACCCACTCGCCGTCGTCCAACCGCCGGGTGAGCTCGGCGGCATCGAGCGATTCGGGAACGGCCAGCTCCGCAGGCCCCGGGCCCCGAAGGTTGGCCGGACTCATGTGGGCGTAGTACGACGGGTGGTCCGTGAGGTTGGCGATGAGCTGGCTGACGAAGTGGTCCTCGTCAGGGTCCGTCAGGGCATGGTTGGCGGCGAGCTGTTCGCCGATGGTCGAGGACCGGGCGCCCGTGGCGGGTCCCGAGGAGCAGAACGAGCCGAATCCGTGGGTCGGGAACAGCGCGGCACCACGGCCGGCCTCGGCGGCGAGGCGCCGGACCGAGGCGTACTGGTCATGGGTCAAGCCGACCGTGTCCGCCTCGGCTACGAGGTCGGTGCGGCCCACGGAACCGTACAGCAGGCTGCCGCCGGAGAAGACGGCCCGCTTCCCGCCGTCGTCCACGATGAACGACATGTGGGTGTGCGTATGGCCCGGCGTGGCCACCGCCTTGACCGAGAGCGAGCCCACCCGGATCGTTTCGCCGTCGGAGATTGGCGTGCGCTCGAATGCCACGGGATCGGCGGCGTTCACGAGGTAGCTGGCGCCGTGGGCGCGGGCCAGGATCAGGCCGCCGGTGATGTAGTCATTGTGCAGGTGGGTCTCGGCCACGTGCGTGATGGAAACGCCGGCGTCGCGGGCGGCCGCCTCGATGCGGTCGGTGTCACGCTGCGGGTCGATCGCCAGCGCCACAGAGCCGTCGTGGACCAGGTAGCTGCGGTCCCCGAGTTGCGGGGTCTCGATAACGATGACTTCCATGGTCCCTCCGCTGAGGTCAGCCCTGTCAGGTCAGCCCCGGTTGACGGGGTGCCCCTCGTCCTGCCACTGCATGATCCCGCCGGTGACGTTGACGGCGTCGTACCCCTGGTCCTCCAGGTAGGTGGTGGCCTGGGCGCTGCGGCCCCCGGCGGCGCACATGACGTAGACGGTTCCGCTGGCCGGAACCTCGTCGAGGGACTGGACAAACCGTGAAAGCGGGATGCTCCTGGCGCCAGGAACGCGGACAGCGGCGTATTCGTCTTCCTCGCGGACGTCGACGATTTCGGTGGCGTCGCCCAGGGCGGCCAGGTCCTTGACGGAAATGCTCTTCATGCCTGTTCCTTTCGCGGGCGCCGGACGGCCCGGCGCGCGTATTCCAGCGAGACAATGATACCCCTTGGGGTATCATGCATGCTCTGGACGGCACGTCCTTGCCGCACCCTCAAATCTAGTCCGTCGGCCTGTCCTGTCCATCTGGCCCGCGGACTCCACTTAGTCTGCGGGACGGTCTTGCTGGTAGACGTCCGGGATGCCGTCGTGGTCCGAGTCGATCTTTTCTTCCTCCTCGGCCCGGCGGTACTGCTGGTTGCGGGCCCGGAGCACGCCGGTGGCGAGGAGCGCCGCGAGCACAGAGGCCGCGAGAATCCCCACCTTCGCGTGGTCTTCGTGGGCAGTACCTTGACCAAAGCTCAACTCAGCCAACAGCAGCGACACCGTGAAACCAATGCCGGCCAGGATCGAGAGGCCGAAGACGTCGATCCACTTGAAGGAGCCGTCCAGCCGGGCCCGCGTGACTTTGGTGATGAGCCATGTGGTGCCGAGGATCCCGGCCGGCTTTCCGGCCACGAGCGCCAGGATGATGCCCACCGCCACGGGATCCGTAAGGGCGGCACCGAGGCCCTGCCAGCCACCAATGACCACCCCGGCGGAAAAGAACGCGAAAACCGGGACGGCGATCCCGGCCGAAATCGGGCGGAACCGGTGTTCGAAGAGCTCCGCGAGCCCCGGGCCGGCTTCAGGGCCGCCGCTGGCCCGGGAGCGCTTGACGGGAATTGCAAACCCGAGCAGGACCCCGGCCACGGTTGCGTGGATGCCTGACGCGTGCACGAGCGCCCACGTCGCCGCGCCGAGCGGCAGCAGGATCACCCAGGCCGCCCATGCGTGCATGCCGAAGAACCGGCGGCATTTGTGCGCCAGGATTGTGTAGAGGCCCAGCGGGAGCAGGGCCAGCAGGAGCGGCTCGGGGTGGAGGTCGCTCGTGTAGAAGATCGCGATGATGGCGATGGCCAAGAGGTCGTCCACGACCGCGAGGGTCAGCAGGAAGATGCGCAGCGCACTGGGAAGGTGGGAACCGATGAGCGCCAACACCGCGACGGCGAAGGCGATGTCTGTGGCGGTGGGAATCGCCCAGCCGTGCAGGGTCTCGGGGCCTGAAAGGTTGACGACCGCGTAAATGAGCGCCGGAACGGCCACACCGCCCACGGCGGCGGCCACCGGAACCACGGATTTGCTCGGCTGGCGCAGATCGCCGGCGACAAATTCGCGCTTGAGTTCGAGCCCGACCAGGAAGAAGAAGATGGCCAGCAGGCCGTCGGCGGCCCAGGCGCCCAGGGTCAGGTCCAGATGCCAGGGCGCGTAGCCGACTTTCAAGTCGCGCAGCGCGAAGTAACTCTCCGAGGCCGGGGAGTTGGCCCAGACAAGGGCCACCGCCGCCGCGGCGACCAGCAGCGCGCCGCCCACGGTTTCCTTGCGGAGGATTTCGCCGATCCGCAGGGCCTCGGAGTAGCTGCCCCGGCCGATAACGGTGAGTCGAGGGGGTGTGGGAGTGGGTGGCAGGGCGCTCATGGAGTCCTCAAAGTGGGGTCGACGGAACTATGCCGACCAGACTTCCCGGCGCACCTGCGGTCCAGTGTATTCGCTTTCGCCGCCGTGGGACGCCGGGTGGACGCCGGACGAGTGCTTGGCTGGCGGCAGGGCGGGCGTCTGGCCGACAGCTTCACCGGCAGCCGGGCCGGCCGGATTTCAGGCCAACAGCTGCTGCACGAGTTCACGGCATTTCCGGTAGGCGGGTGCTTTCGGATCAATCAGCGCAAAGTGGTCGCCCGGGACCTTCAGCAACTGAACCGGCGCGCCGGCCGCCTTGGCTGCTCCGGCGTAGGTCTCGGACTGGCTCACCGGCACGGTGTCGTCTTCCGTACCGTGAACGGCATATACGGGCACGCCCAGCGGCACCGCGCTCATGGGGTCCGCATATCTATGACGCTTGGGATATTTCTCGGACGAGCCGCCCAGGAAGTTGCTGACGGCGCCGTTGCTGAGATTGAGCCGCTCGGCGGCCGCGAGGTTGAGCACCCCCGACTGACTGACGACGCCGGTAAGCTGCACCGCGCCGTCGTCGTCGCCTCGGCGCGTGAGCTGGCGGTCCGCATCCGGGGCGCCGAGCCCGGCGAGGCGGCTGCGTCCCGCCGCCCAGACCGCGAGGTGACCGCCGGCAGAGTGGCCCAGGGCCACCACCCGGTCCAGCCCGAGCCCGTGCTCGTCGGCGAGTTCACCGAGCTTGTCGATTCCGGCCAGGACGTCGGCAAAGGTGTTGGGCCAGCCTCCGCCGTTGCCGGCGCGCCGGTACTCCAGGTTCCAGGCTGCCATGCCGTGCGCGGCGAGGTCCTTGGCAAGGGGCTCCCCAAGTTCTGCGCCGTACTGCGAACGCCAGTACCCGCCATGGATCACCACCACCACACCCTTGGGCGCGGCCACTTCCGGGAGGAAGAGCTCACCCCACTGGCTGGGGTCCTCGCCATATTGGTACTTCTGCCTCTTCACAGCGTCCTCCTTGGGGCCCGGTGAACAGGCGGCGGAGATTGCCCCCAAAGTCACCGCCGCTGCGCCAGCGATCATAGTCCGCCGCCGCATTTCAGCCATGTGCTGAGCCTACCTTGGGCGCCAAGCGGCCCCGCGCAGGCCGGCCCCCTGCACGCCGCCCTTGCCCACCGCCCTTTGGCGGCGGCTGCGAAAGTGCCTGCGGGAGAGCCTGCGGCCCGGTGTCGGTGGTGCGCCGTAAGCTGGATCCATGGCGAGCAACTGGGACCGTTTGGACTTGAGCCTGCGCGATTCCGTGCAGGAAAACGTGGAACTCTACGAGCGGGTCCGGCCTGCCCTGAAGCTGGTCACCCGGGAGGTCCTGCTCACGCTGCGGACCATGCTCAAGGACACCGAGGTCACGCCGTTGTTCGTCACCGGCCGCACCAAGACGGTTGAATCCTTCCGCGAGAAAATTTCCCGCACGGAAGAACCGCTGGAGCCGGGCGGACCACCGGTGCTGAAGTTCCCGGACCCGTTCCGGACCCTGAACGACATGGTGGGCATCCGCGTGATCACCAAGCTTCCGGCGGAAAACGCGGTGGTGGCCAATCTGATCAAGCGCCAGCGCCAGCTCTTTGACTGCCGCGGGGACCGTGAAAAGGACATCGGCTCGATCGAGTCCGGCACCTACGGCTACTCCAGCCGGCACCTGATCCTGCGGACCATACAGAACGAGGCCGTCAAGGACTACCAGCTGGCCTTCAACCCCGACATCCCGCCGAACGGCAGCTACTTCTTCGAGTGCCAGATCCGCACAGTGTTCGCCCACGCGTGGAGCGAAATCGAGCACGACATCCGCTTCAAGGCCGAGGACCCGAGGGCCTGGACCCCGCACTTCGACCGCCAGTTCACCGCCACGGCCGCCATGCTGGAGACCGTGGAGAGCGCCTTCTCGGACCTGCATGAGCGCTACGAGGAGGTCCGCGGTTACTGGGATGTGGACGGCGAGGGTGCCGCACCGCTGACGCCCAACCGGATCCGCGACGTCTGGCGGACCCTGCTGCCGCACGTGGACCGCAAGGTCGACGACGACTGGGGCTGGGCCGCGGAGCTCATGGCCGCCCACGGCCTCAACCAGACCATGCAGCTCGCCGGGCTGCTCAGCGCCAACCGGATCACCGAGGTCCGCAAGGCCCTGGACCACCGCTACTCGCCCGGCCCGGACCGGCTCCTCGATGACCTGCTGCTGTGGCAGTACGGCACTGAACACATCGAGCTCACCGCCGAGCCGGCCGACGCCGTCCCGCACCCCCGGCGCGACAGCCTCCTGCGGCGGCTCAAGCAGATCGAACGGTACCGGCTCACCCAGGGCTAGCGCGGGCGGGCCTGCGGACGCCTATGGCGCGCTCTGCTGCGCTCTGCCGCGCTCTGTTGCGCCCTGCCTGCCTGCCGAGTCTCCCCACCTTTGACACAGCTACGCCGGGACTCGCCGGCGATTCGGCGGGGCACGCCGGGCGCCGACTTCAAAGGTGGGGAAAGTCCGGCGTCGATTCCGGTGGAGACGGCTGGTATTCCTTGGTTCGATGGGCGCGGACGCCGCGTGCGGCTTATTTGTGGGCGTAGGTGAGGCAATCGGCGTTGTCGACCCCCGGGCCCACGTGAACTTCGGAGGCCTTGCACATCAGATGGTCGTTGTGGGTGCATTCAGTTCGCTGGCAGGCGCCGACGTCGGCCAGCACCTTGGGGAGCCCGCCGTGCACACCGATGTCGATGAAGGTCGCGCACGAGGCATGATCTTCAGCGCCGCCGACGGTAATGGCGGCTGCGTTGCAATGGGAGTGGTCGTTGAAGGAGCAATTGTTCACGCTGCAGTCGGCTACGTGCGTCGTCATTGGGTCTTCCTCCATGCTCCGGCCACCCCGGCCGGGCGGCGCCGTGGTTCCACCGTAGGCCGCACCTGGGCAAACAAAAAGACCCAAACGTGTGACCTAATACCGGTCCGGACGGGCGCCCTGCCGGCTAGTTTCCGGCGCCGAGCTTGCCGGCCAGGCGTTCGCGCATCAGGGCGCTGGCCTCATTCAGGCCCACGACGTCGACGCTCTTGCCGTGCCGCCGGTACTTCTCAGTGATGGCATCCAAAGCTGCGATCGTGGAGGCGTCCCACAGGTGGGAGTCGCGCATATCAATGACCACGTGCTCCGGGTCCAACGCGTACTCGAACTGGGTGTAGAGGTCATTCGAGGAGGCGAAGAACAGTTCGCCGTCCACACGATACGTGGCGCGGCTGCCGCCGTCGTCCTCCGTCACCGAGCGCTCCACTGTGACGAAGTGGGCCACCCGCCCGGCGAACAGAACCATCGCAACAATGACGCCGACGCCGACGCCGATCGCCAGGTTGTGCGTGGCCACGGTCACCACCACGGTGGACGCCATGACCGCGGTTTCGCTCTTGGGCAGCGCCTTGAGCGTGGCGGGCCGGATGCTGTGCCAGTTGAACGTGGCGACGGAGACGAAGATCATGACGGCCACCAGCGCGGCCATCGGGATCAGGGACACGATATCTCCGAGGGCCACCACGAGGATGAGCAGGAAAACGCCGGCCAGGAGGGTGGAGATCCGGGTGCGGGCGCCGGAGGCTTTGACGTTGATCATGGTCTGGCCGATCATGGCGCAGCCGCCCATGCCGCCGAAGAAGCCGGTGACGATGTTCGCGACACCCTGCCCCCATGCCTCGCGGGTCTTGGGTGAACGCGTGTCCGTGATGTCATCGACGAGCTTCGCGGTCATGAGGGATTCGAGCAGCCCGACGAAGGCCATGGCCAGCGCGAACGGGAAGATGACCTGAAGCGTTTCGGGCGTGAACGGCACGCCTGGAAGGGACAGGGCGGGCAGCGAGTCCGGCAGTGCGCCCTTGTCCCCCACCGTAGGAACGCCGACGGCGGCCGTCACCGTGATGAATGTCAGGGCCAGAATGGCCACGAGGGGTGCGGGGACGGCTTTGGTGAGCCTGGGCAGGCCGAAGACGATCAGCAGGCCCAGGGCGGTGAGCGGGTAGACCAGCCATGGCACGCCGATCAGCTCGGGCACCTGCGACATGAAGATCAGGATGGCCAGGGCGTTCACAAAGCCCACCATGACCGGGCGCGGGATGAAGCGCATCAGTTTGGCCACGCCGGAGAGGCCCAGGACGATTTGGAACACGCCGGCCAGAATCACCGCCGCCACAAGGTAGTCCAGGCCGTGGGACTTCACGAGTGGGGCGGTCACCAGGGCGACGGCGCCGGTGGCAGCCGAGATCATCGCCGGACGGCCGCCGACGAAGGCGATCGTCACCGCCATCGTGAAGGACGCGAAGAGCCCGATCCTCGGGTCCACGCCGGCGATGATCGAGAAGGCGATCGCCTCAGGGATCAGGGCCAGCGCCACGACGAGTCCGCCCAGGACCTCGGTCTTGAGCCTGCGCGGGGACGTCAACGCACCTCGGACCGATTGCAGTTGCTCGGGCGTGAAGGCCGGGGCCTCCGCGTCGATACTGGTGGCCATCGCTGGCTCCGTTCGTGGCTAAGAAGGCGCAACGGCCTCCAGATTTCAAAGAATGTGCAGAATTCAGGGAATGTGGGGCGCTGCGTCGCGCCGGAGGGGCGGGGAGTTCGCCGATTTGGGCTCACCCACCCACTGAAACCCTACCCGTTGGGTTCTCCCGGCAGACGGATGCCCAAAAATCTGACATATTAGTCCGACAGGTGGTCACGAAGTGGCCAGTGCCCGGACGCCGGTGGCACCATTCTTGGATGCTTGAGGCAACTAAAATCCCCGATACCGTCCAGGACGCGAGCATCGCCGCAGGCGTCCCGGCCAATCCCGCCCTCGCCGCCGAGGCAAAGATCGCCCGCATCGCAGTAACGGTCTTCCCGATCCTCGTCGTGGTGGCCGGGCTCGCCGGTTTCCTGCTCCCCGGGGCGTTCAAACCCCTCGCACCCAGCGTGCCCTTCCTGCTGGGCATCATCATGTTCTGCATGGGCCTGACGCTGACCCCGCCGGATTTCGCCTCGGTGGCCAAGCGCCCCTGGGCGGTGGCCCTGGGAATCGTGGCGCACTACGTCATCATGCCGGGGGCCGGCTGGCTGATCGCCGTCGCCCTCCACCTCGAGCCGGAGCTTGCGGTGGGCCTGATCCTGGTGGGCTGCGCGCCGTCGGGCACGGCCTCCAACGTGATGGCGTTCCTCGCCAAGGGCGACGTGGCCCTGTCCGTGGCCGTCGCTTCCGTGTCCACCCTGATCGCCCCGATCGTGACGCCGCTGCTGGTGCTGTTCCTGGCCGGCTCGTACCTGAGCATCGACGCCGGCGGCATGGTCCAGGACATCGTCAAGACCGTCCTCCTGCCTGTCATTGCCGGCCTGCTGGCCCGCCTCTTCCTCCGCAAACTGGTGGCCAGGGTCCTCCCGGCGCTGCCGTGGGCCTCCGCCGTCGTAATTTCCCTGATCGTGGCGATCGTGGTGGCCGGCAGCGCGAGCAAGATCGTCGCCGCGGGTGGCATCGTGTTCCTCGCTGTGGTGCTGCACAACGGTTTCGGACTGGGCCTGGGCTACCTGGCCGGCAAGCTGGGACGCCTGGATGACAAGGCGCGCAGGGCCCTCGCCTTTGAGGTCGGTATGCAGAATTCCGGCCTGGCCGCCACCCTCGCCACGGCGCACTTCGGCGCGCTGGCAGCGCTGCCGTCTGCCGTCTTCTCCCTGTGGCACAACGTCTCCGGCGCGATCGTGGCCGCATGGCTGGCCCGGCGCCCCATCCGGGAAACCGCAACGCAGGAAACCGCAACGCAGGACACAGCACCGGAGGCCTCCGCGCTGAAAGCCTAGGCGCGACCTAGCCCCGGAGCCGGGCGAGCAGCAAAGCGACGGCGCGCTCGGCCAGGACCGCGGGCGTGTCCGTTCCGGCCGGGACCACATCGTATCCGCCCTGGACAGCGAGGCTGCCGGCCCCGGCGTCGTCCGTAATGAGCACCTGGGCCATGCCGCGGCCGGCGAGTTCCGCCATTGTCCCGGAGTCATCGCCAGTCGCCGGCGCGCAGGTGTGGATCACGCCGTCAGCGCCGCCGGAGAGCATGAACTGCCGCCAGCCCCCGCCCAGCAGGATGACCGCCTGGTAGCCGCGCTCCGGCAGGATCCCGGCCAGCAGCGTGGCGATAGCCCTGTCCCGCGGCTGTTCGAGGTCCGCGACGGCCACAACCACGAGCTCCGTGCGGCCCCGGCGCATTCCCCGGGCGGCACGGTTGGCCACGTAGCCAAGTTCGCGGACCGCGGAGTGCACCCGGTCCTGGGTGGCCTGGCTGATCCGGGTGGTGCCGCCGGAGCGGCCGGAGAGCACGTAGGAGACGGTGGTCAGGGAGACCCCGGCCGTCTCCGCGACGTCGCGGATGGTGGGCTTGGATCCATGCCGCACGAATTGCTCCCGGTACTTCGGCGCCGCGAATGCGCGGCGGTTGAGGCGATACTGGCACGGCGCGGAAGTCGCGCCGGCCTGTTCTGCACTCTATCGCCGGGATGGCCCCCGGCGTGACCCTACGGGCAGGTCCTTGGTGAATGCCAGCGGTCCGATGGTTTCCGGGTCCGCGGAGAGATCAAACTGTGCCTCGTAGCCGGTGTTCAGGTAAAGGTGTTTCGCCTCCGGCTGGCGGGGGCCGGTGGTCAGGTAGACCTTCCGGTAGCCGCGGCGGGCGGCCAGCGCCTCCAGTTCGGCGAGGACAAACCGGGCCAGTCCGCGGCGGCGATGTGCCGAATGCGTCCAGATCCGCTTGAACTCGGCGGTCTGCGGGCTATGCCGGCGGAAGGCACCGCCCGCCACGGACTCGCCGTTCTCGCGCACAATCAACAGGGCCCCGCCCGGGGCGGCGAATTCCTCGGCCGGGTAGCGGTTGAGTTCCTCCGCGGCGGCTCCCCTGCCGAAGAGGTTGCCGTAGCGGGTGTCATATTCGAGCGCGAGCTCATCCAGGAGCGGCCGGACCCTGGGATCGCTCATGGGGAGATTGAGGACCGTCAGCGCGGCGTTGTCCACGGGCGGGGTTTCCACGGGCGGGGTGTGTAGTGGTGACGGGGTCATGACTGGTCCTTTCCGCCGCCGGCGGCGGCCTGAGGCACCGCCTGGCCGCTGTTGGTCTGGCCGGTGTTGGTCTCGGCCAGGAGGTTCAGGATGCGCCGGGCCAGGGCGTCGTTTTCGCGGAACGGCGCGGCGTTGGTGCCGGGCCGGGCGAAGGCGCCGGCGCCCCAGCCCGAGGTACCGGGCCCGACGCCGAACAGCCGCTCGCGCCGCTCCCCGACCGGACTGATCAGCTCGTTGTGGGCGGACACCAGGAGCCGCCCCGTCGCGTGCGTCCCGTCCGCGGTGAGGAGCTGCTGTTCGGTGCCGAGCCCGGAGCTGTGCAGCTGGCGCAGCAGCGGGTTCGCGGAGCGGGCCACCGACGGCGCCGGGAGCCGGGCCTCGATCAGCGCCGCCGCTGACACGGTGATCCCGGCCTGGGCCGAGCGGGCGACGAACCGGCCCGAGTACTCCGCGGCCTCGATCTCCAGCCCCGGGCCAATGAACTGCAGCAGCCCGGACCGGTGGATGGCCAGCATCTCCCGCAGCCTGCGCGGCGGCGGCCCGGAATCGACGAAGCTAAAGAAGCCGTGCCACCAGCCCTGGACATCGCGCTGTGAGCGCGCGTTGAGCCGCTCGGACGGCACCAGCCGGCCCAGGTCCATATAGGACTTGAGCAGCGAGATGAACAGGGCCAGGGTCTCCGAATGGTCCGGCCCGGTGCGCAGCTCAAGGTCGCGGCCGATGTACGCCGCCACCGCGGCCTGGGCGTCCGCGTGGCCGGCGAAAACCCGGCCCGCGAAGGGATGGTCCAGCCGTTCGAGGTCCAGGTGGAGCTCTGCGTCTGGGACGGACTCAGTGACCAGCCGCTGGCGCTCCTGGCTGTACCACTGGGCGGCGGAGAACCGCTCGGCGAATTCCTGCCAGCCAATCCGGACCCGGCCCGGGTAGCCGGTGAACAGCTCGCGGTAGTACGCGTAGCCTGCATCCTTGGCAATCAGGGGCCAAAGCTGGGCGCGGAAGTCCAGCTCGCCGGGCCCGTCCAGCAGCGCCGCGACGGCGTCTGCGGTAAAGAACGCCGGTTCCCCCGCGGCGTCACCGCGCAGGGTGGACGTGATCTTGGAGTGGTAGGGCACGCCGCGGCGGGAGCCGGCCCACAGCCGCGGCTCAGCACCGGAGGGCCGGTAGCGCAGGCCGCCGTCGGGCAGCTCCTCGAACCTGCCGCCGCGGCCCTCCATGAGCAGCACCAGCAGGTCCACGAAGGCCAGGCCCATGCCGGAGACAATCACGTCCTGGCCGGCGGCGAGCGGTGAGTAGTCGACGTCGGTCGTGTAGCTCGGCGCCGCGTGGAATGCGCCGTGCCGGGCGGCAAAACCGGCCCACGCGGCAGACTCCGGTTCGGGCAGCGAATCGGTGTGCCCCAGGGAGGCGATCACGACGTCGGCGCGCAGCATCGCGCCGCCGGCCAGCCGGACGCGGTAGCTTTCGGCGCCGGGTTCCGGTTCGCCCTCTTCGAGTTCGACGGCGGACGCGGTGTCCCGGTGCACCGTGACGGTGACGTCCGGTCCGAGCGCGGCGACGGAGCGGCGGAAGAACCATTCCAGGTAGACACTCTGCAGCTGCCGGGTGGGAAAAGTGGAGCCGGTGAGGGCAGCCAGCTGGCGCCGGAGTTCCTGCGGCAGCTCCGGAACATCCACGATGGAGCCGTCCAGGACCCCGGCGGCCCAGTCCGCCAGGCCGGGGCCTTCGATGGCCGGTCCCTCGCATTGGACGGTGGCATCGGTGAACATCGTGACATCCGCCGCGGCGGAGTTGAGCATCAGCCCGGGATGCTGTTCGTAGCGCCAGATCCTGCCCGCACCCGGAGTGTGCGGCTCCACGACGTGGACCTGGAGCGTACCGGCGAACAGTTCCGGCCGGTTTGCGGCGAGGCGTTCCAGCAACCCGGCCGTGCGCGGGCCGCCGCCGATGAGGACCACGGATGGGGCATTCACTTGCATGACGGTCTCCTGGCTCTGGTGCGGAGCCCTCATGCTAGGCACCCGAAACGGGGCCGGTCGAGGCACCGGTCACAGCCGTTCACCCCCCGTAATGCGGCGTAAATCGAGGCAAGAAAACGTCGTGTGACGCCGTGCGAACCTGCGTGAACGTATGCAACTTGCCGCCTTGCCGCGCGTTTTCGCACGCCCCTAGATTGGCAGCCAACCGTACCCCCACAGCAACTGGAAGAAGCGAGGTGGCGCATGAGTTCAACAGCAACCCCGGTGGCACAGTCCGCCCCAGAGCCGGCGTCCGCCAGCATCGAATCCGCACCCGACACTGCACCGGCCGGAGCTGCCGGCTCCGGTTCAGCGGGCCGCAAGGCCGCCACCGACTATGCCGACTACCGGCTGGTCCCGGCCCGCCACCCGTGGCGCTGGGTGGGCACCGCCGTCGTCGCCCTGGGCGTGGCCGGCATTGCCTGGTCCCTGGCCACCAACCCGCGCTGGGAATGGGGCGTGGTGGCGCAATGGTTCACCGCCCAGTCAATTGTGAATGGCCTGCTGGAGACGCTCAAGCTGACGGCCATCTCCGGGGCGCTCGGGTTCATCCTGGGGTTCATCCTGGCACTGATGCGGCTCTCCGCGTCCCCGCTGCTGGTCTCGGTCTCCTGGACCTTCTCCTGGATCTTCCGCTCCACGCCGCTGCTGGTGCAGATGCTGCTCTGGTACAACCTGGGCTACCTCTACGAGAAAATCAGCTTAGGGCTCCCGTTCACGGACGTGCGCTTCTTCGAGGCGCAGACCACCACCCTGATCAGCCAGTTCGCCGCGGCCGTCCTCGGCCTGACCCTGAATCAGGCCGCCTACTCCGCCGAGATCATCCGCGGCGGCATCCTCTCCGTGGACCAGGGCCAGCTCGAGGCCGCAACCGCCCTGGGCATCCCGGCATGGCGGCGCTCCACCCGGATCGTCCTGCCCCAGGCCATGCGGGCCATCCTGCCCACCGCCTTCAACGAGGTGATCGGCCTGGTCAAAGGCACCTCGATTGTCTACGTCCTGGCCTATTCCGAGCTGTTCTACACCGTCCAGGTCATCTACAACCGGACCCAGCAGGTCCTGCCGCTGCTGCTCGTGGCCACCCTCTGGTACGTCGTGATCACCTCGGTGCTGAGCGTCTTCCAGTACTACATCGAGCGGCACTACTCCAAGGGCGCCGTCCGCACGCTGCCCCTGACCCCGCTGCAAAAGGCCCGCAAATTCCTCGCCACGCATGCGCCCGCTACCGGGGAAACCACCCAGGAAAGAGGCACCCGATGAGCGCTCTTGCCACTAACACCCCCGCGGCGCCTGCCGCCACGGACGCCGAAACCACCCGCGGCCTTGTCGAGATCACCAAGGTCCGCAAGTCCTTCGGGGCCACGGAGGTTCTCAAGGGCATCACGCTGACTGTCGAGCCAGGCGGCGTCGCCGTGATTGTCGGCCCATCCGGGTCCGGCAAATCCACCCTCCTGCGCACCATCAACCACCTGGAAAAGGTCGACGCCGGGTTCATCGCGATCGACGGCACGCTGGTGGGCTACGAGGTCCGGGGCCGCCGGCTCCACGAACTGCGCGAAAAGGAAATCCTGAAGCAACGCACCGAGATCGGCATGGTGTTCCAGAACTTCAACCTCTTCCCGCACCTGACCGCGCTGGAAAACGTCACCGAGGCGCCCGTCGTCGCGCCGCGGGCAGGAAGACCCCGCTCTTCGCAGGCCGAGGCCCGCGCACGCGGGCTGGAGCTGCTGGACCGGGTGGGCCTGAAGGACCGCGCCGGCGCCTACCCGCGCCAGCTCTCCGGCGGCCAGCAGCAGCGCGTCGCGATTGCCCGGGCCCTGGCCCTGGACCCCAAAATCCTGCTCTTCGACGAACCCACCTCGGCCCTGGACCCGGAACTGGTCAACGAGGTCCTGGACGTCATCCGCGAGCTCGCCAAGTCCGGCACGACGCT
Source organism: Arthrobacter sp. P4_F10 (assembly GCF_056401435.1). NCBI lineage: Bacteria > Bacillati > Actinomycetota > Actinomycetes > Micrococcales > Micrococcaceae > Arthrobacter > Arthrobacter sp. P4_F10. The sequence continues at coordinate 27,620 of NZ_JBFUJJ010000005.1, read as the reverse complement.
GATCATCGTCACGCATGAGATGGGATTCGCCCGCGACGTCGCCGACACGGTCGTGTTCATGGACCAGGGCCAGATCGTCGAGCAAGGCACACCCCAGGAGATTTTCACCAACCCGCGCGAAGAACGCACCCGGAGCTTTTTCTCCAAAGTGATCGAACCCGCCTTCAACATCTAAGGAACACCCCCATGGCAAGCAGCCCCACCCTCCGCACCGCCCTTCCCAATACTGGTCCCCGGCGGAAGCCTGCGGCGTTCCCCGCCGTCGTCCTCATCGGCACCCTGTCCGGCACGCTGGCGCTGAGTGCTTGCGCAGATCCCGGCGCCTCAGCGGCTGCCGGCGGGCAACCGGCCACGACGGCGGCGCGCAACGGCGTCGTCTACAACACCTCGCCGGACCAGCAGCGCATCAGGACCGAGAAGGACGCTGCCCTGGCCGCGAAAGTCCCCGCGCTGATCGGCAAGGACGGCAAGCTGACCGTGGCCACGACGGCGGGCGCGATTCCGCTGTCCTTCCATGCCACCGACGACAAGACCCCGATCGGCGTCGAGGTGGACCTGGCCCAGCTGGCCGCCGACAAGCTGGGCCTGGACCTGGATGTCCAGGTGACCTCCTGGGAGAACTGGCCCCTGAAGACCCAGTCCGGCGACTTCGAGGCCGTGTTCTCCAATGTGGGCATCAACGCCGCCCGCGTGAAGCTCTTCGACTTCTCCACCTACCGCGCCGCGTACATGGGCTTCGAGGCGAAGAAGAGCTCCAGCTACAACATCAAGGGCTCCGCCGACATCTCCGGCCTGAAGATCTCGGTAGGCTCGGGCACCAACCAGGAGAAGATCCTGCTCGCCTGGAACAAGGAACTGGAGGCCAAGGGCAAGGCACCGGCGGTGCTGCAGTACTACTCCTCCGACGCCGACACCATCCTGGCGCTGTCCTCCGGCCGCACCGACCTGAACCTCGCGCCCTACCCGTCCGTCACGTACCGGGAAAACACCCGCGACGACCTCAAAGTGGTGGGCAAGGTCAACGCCGGATGGCCCTCCGAGACCCTGGTCGCGGCCACCACGCTCAAGGGCAACGGCCTGGCCCCGGCCATCACGGACGCACTGAACTCCGCGATCAAGGACGGCTCCTACGCCAAGGTCCTGGACCGCTGGGGACTCTCCGAAGAAGCCCTGCCCGAGTCCACGACCGTCACCGAGGCCAACTTCGGTACCGCCCCTGCAGGGAAAACAGAGGCAGGGAAAACACCGTGAAGTTCCAGGTCCTCGACATCATCCCGCACCTGAAGAACCCCGTCACCGGGGCGATCGTCTCCACCGCGGACCGGCTCAACCAGGTGGTGGAAACCGCGCGCCGGGCGGAGGAACTCGGCTACGACAGCTTCTCGGTCGGGGAACGCCACGCGGGCGAGTTCATCTCCTCCTCCCCCACCACCGTGCTCGCCGCCATCGCCGCAGTGACCACCAGGATCCGGCTGCAGAGCGGCGTGACGGTACTGTCCGTGCTGGACCCGGTGCGGGTCGCGGAGGACTACGCCACGATTGACCAGCTGAGCCGCGGCCGGCTGGAACTGGTGATCGGCAAGGGCAACGAAGTGCTGCAGTACCCGCTGTTCGGCCTGGACCTGGCGGATCAATGGGAGCTCCTCGCGGAGAAATACGCCCTGCTCCGCCGGCTCTGGACCGAAGAGAACCTCACCTGGTCCGGGACGTTCCGCGCCGCGCTGACAGAGCCCGTCACCACCATGCCCCGGCCCTTCTCCGGCGCGCCGCGCGTCTGGCACGGTTCCGCCACCAGCCTGGCCTCGGCGGCCCTCGCGGCGCGGTGGGGCGATCCGCTGTTCACGGCCAACGCGATCCAGCCGCGGGAAAACTACAAGATGCTCATCGACCACTACCGCGAAGAATATGCACGCCACGGCCACGATCCCCGGCACCAGTACCTTGGCTCCGGATCGGGCGCCGGCGGGGTGTTTATCGCGGACACCACGCAGGAGGCCAAGCGGCACTTCGGCCCGGTCTACGAGGCCCTCACCACCGGCAGGAATGTTCCCGGCAACAACTCCCCCTACCGGGACATCGACCACGCCGTCGCCGAAGGCCCGGCCCTGGTGGGCAGCGCGGAGCACGTGATCGACAAGATCCTCAGTTACCACGCGCTCTACGGCCACGACCTGCAGCCCATCTCGCTGCCCACCACGCTGCCCTTCGACCAGCAGCTGGAAATCCTGGAGCGGTTCGCCCTCGAGGTCATTCCGGCCGTCCGCGCCGCCGCGCCCACCACCCTCTGGGCCGACGGCGACCCCTATGCCGGCCGCCCGCAGGCCAGCCTCGCCGGCAACACCGGCGGCGCCACCGAACCCGACGCCGCCGCCCGCGTCACAGCCGACCACACCAACCACAGGAGCTCCCATGTCTACACCCACTGACACCGACGGCCGCTCCGACCCGGAATTCCAGGCCGCCGGCAGCCAGGACCGCCGGACCAGTCCGGACCACAGTCCGGGCCGCAGTCCCGACCCGGCATTCCAGGCCGCATGGGCGGACTGGCATGCCGCGCACGAACGCCACCGCGCCGACCCCCACGGCTTCCTCGCCGTCACCCACCTGCACTGGCTCGCCTCTTCGCCCGCCCGCCTGGACGGCGCGCCGGGCACGTGGAGCGTAGAGGACGACATTGTTCGCCTGGAATTGCGGGCAGGCGAACGCGTCCTGCGCGACGGGCAGGAACTGAACGCCGACGGGATCGGAGCCACGGTGTTCCTGGGCCCGATTCCCGAGCGCGAAGACCTGAATCTGCGCGTGGAAGATGCCGGCGCCGGTCATACCGTGATCGAGCTCGCCAAACGCGGGGGCCGCTATGTGGTGCGGCCGCGGCATCCCCTGAACCCGCTGCTCACCGGCTACCGCGGGACACCCGCCTACGCCCCCACCCCCGAATATGCCATTTCAGGAATATTCATCCCGTTCGCCGAACCGCGGCCCACCACCGTGGGCGCGGCGGTCGAAGCAATCCACCATGTCTACGAGGCCCCGGGGGAAATCCGATTCCGGCTCCGCGGTAAGGACCTGAGCCTCACCGCCTTCAACGGCCACACGCCGGGCACGCTGACGGTGCTCTTCACGGACGCGACGTCGGGCAAGAGCACTTACGCGGCCAACCGTTCGCTCACCGTGCCGGCTCCGGGCGCCGACGGCGCAGTCTGGCTCGACTTCAACCGGGCGGTGAACCTGCCGTGCGCCTACACGGATCTCGCCACTTGCCCTCTGCCGCCGGCCGAGAACCGCCTGCCGGTGGCCATCGAAGCCGGCGAACAGATCCCCTACGAACGATTGGAGGCATCATGAGCACACCTCCCGCCCACGACGGGCCCCTGGGACACGGCCTGCTGCTGCTGGAGCTCGACGGCGCCGGCAGCCACCCGGCCGCGCGGCGGGTTTCCCGCACAGCATCCGCGTCCTTGCTGGCCCCGGAACACCTCCGCGGCGCTGTGCTCGCCGCCGAGTCTGCCGGGTTCCATGCGGTGACGTTTTCCGATCCGGGCCTGCCGGACCCCGATCACCCCCACCCCGACCACCCGCACCCCGATCCTTTGGGCCCGGACGCCGCGGCCCGGCTCAACGCCTTGCAGCGCGCGGCGTTCGCCGGTCCCGTGACGCGCTCCCTCGCCTTGATCCCGGAAGTGGACACCGTCTACACCGAGCCATTCCACATCTCGACCCAGCTGGCCAGCCTGGACTATGTCTCCGGCGGACGGGCCGGCTGGCTGGTGGCCGCCTCACCAAGCGCAGCCGATGCCGCCGCCGTCGGACGGGACACCGCGCGCGGGGAGCGGCTTTCCCGGGAGGCCGCCGATTCGATCGAGGTCAGCCGCAGGCTCTGGGACTCCTGGGAGGACGACGCCGTAATCCGTGACGTCCCCACCGGTCGCTACCTCGACGTCGACAAGCTGCACTACATCGACGCCGAGACCGGAAGCTATTCCGTCAAGGGTCCGTCGATCATTCCGCGGCCACCCCAGGGCCAGCTCCCTGTGCTCGCCCCGGCCGGGCTCCTCCCCCCGGAGGCCGTCGCGGCCGGGGCGGCCGACGCGCTCCTGGTCTCGGCCCCGACCCCCGAGCTCCTGGCCGCCGAGCTCGGGGCGACGCGGGCAGGACTCGCCGCCGGCGGGACCGGGCCCGCGCTGATCGCCGAGCTCGACGTCGTGCTGGACTCCCGCGGCCAGGCCGCCGCGGAGCGGCTGGACCGGCTGAACGGCCACGCAGCGTGGCAGAGCCGGCGGGCGCGTTTCGTCGGGACGGCGGCTGAGCTGACCGAACTGCTCGCCGAAGTACTGGCCTGGGCCGACGGCGTCCGCCTGCACCCCGCGGTGCTGGAGACGGATCTGGAGGAACTGTCGCGGCTGGTGCTGCCGGAGCTGCGCCGCCGCGGACTCCTGGCGCCCACCACGCCGGACGCCACCTTCCGCGAGCAGCTGGGACTGGCGCGGCCAGCAAGCCGGTATGCCGCCGTGACAGCCGGAACAACTGCCCCCGGCAGGGAAAACTAAGGAGTTCACCATGAGCCACATCAGCCACCCCACCGCTGAATTCACCCCGTCAGGTCAGCTCCAGCTGGGCGTGTTCTTCCAAGGCGTCAACTCCGGAACCGTCTGGAAGAGCGCCGAGTCCGGCTCCCAGACTGATTTCGAATCGTTCCGGCGCATCGCCCAAACCGCCGAGCGCGGCCTGTTCGCGGCGTTCTTCCTCGGCGAAGGCCTGCGGCTGCGCGAGCACCTCGGCCGCCCGCACGCGCTCGACGTCGCCGGCCGCCCCGACGCACAGACCGCGCTGGCCGCCCTCGCGGCCGTGACCACGAACATCGGCCTGGTCGCTACCCAGAACACCACCTACAACGACCCCGCAGACCTGGCGCACCGGCTCTCCACCCTGGATCTGCTCTCCGGCGGCCGCGCGGCCTGGAACATCGTCACCACAGACAACGCCTGGACCGGCGCGAACTTCCGCCGCGGCGGCTACCTGGCCCACGCGGACAGGTACACCCACGCCGAGGCCTTCGTGGAAACCGCCAAGCGCATCTGGGACGCGTGGGGCGACGCCGCCGTCGCGGGCTCAGCCTCCGCGGCCCGGTGGTCGGCGGAGTGGGCGGTCCGGCGGGTGCGCCACAGCGGCCAGCACTACTCCGTGGACGTCACTCCGCGGCTGCCGCGCAGCGCCCAGTACCGGCCGGTACTGTTCCAGGCCGGGGATTCGCCCGAGGGCCGGGACTTCGCCGCCCGACAGGCGGACGTCATCTTTTCCGCGCACCCGCAGCTCGATGACGCGCTCGAATTCCGCCGCGACATCGTGGAGCGCACGCTTCGGGCCGGCCGGGGCGCCAACGACGTGAAGATCATGCCCGCCAGCGAGTTCATTCTCGCCGCCACACCGCGGGAGGCGCTCGAAAAGAAAGCCTGGGTCCGCAGCCTGCAGATCGGCCCGCAGCAGGCCATCGCGTACCTCGAGCAGTTCTGGGGCCGGGAGCTGCAGGGCTACGATCCCGACGGCCCTTTGCCGGACATCGACCCCGTGGTGGAAGAAACCTCCGAAACCCGCGGCAGCGGCTTCCATGGCGCCAAGGCCCGCCAACTGGCCGACCAGTGGCGGGCCGAGGCCAAGGAGAAGGGCCTGTCCATCCGCCAGTTCGTCTCGGCCAAGACCAGCCGGGGTGACTCCACCTTCACCGGCTCGTACACCGAGGTCGCGGACCGGCTCACCGAGTATGCCCGGACCGGCGCCGTCGACGGGTTCAACATCTCGCCGTGGCTCATCCCGTCCGGACTCGATGACATCGTCAACCACCTCGTGCCGGAACTGCAGGAGCGCGGCGTGTACCCCATGGAGTACGCGGGCAGCACGCTGCGGGAGAACCTCGGCCTGGCCACCCCGGTGCGCACAGCTGCCGGCGTCGATGCGGACTCCGTCATCTCACAGGCCTAAGCAAGCACCATCGATTGCTCCGTAGCCGCCCTTTTCGAGACTCAGAAGGGCGGTTACGGAGCAATCGACGTTCCGGGCAGCGGGCTACTTCTTTGGCAGGCCCGCCGGGTTCAGTTCCGACGTCGCTACGGCCTCCTCGGACAGCCCCCAGCGGTCCAGGATCTTGGCGTAGCTGCCGTCCTGGATCAGGTGGTTCAGTCCGGCCTGGGCCGCGGCGGCGAAGCCGTTGTCCTTCTTGGTGGTGACGGCGATGCTGGCCTTCAGCGGCCAGCCGCCGTCCACCAGACCCACCAGCTTGGTCTTGGCGTCCGTGGCCGCCTTGTAGGCCGCCGTGGCGTTGGGGCCGAAGGTGAGGTCCGCGCGGCCGGACTGGACGGCCAGCTGGGAGGCGGAGTCGTCGTCGAAATACTGGAACTCCACAGGCTTGAGGCCGTTCTTCTTGTTCTCTTCATCCCAGCGCAGCAGGATCGCCTCCTGGTTGGTGCCGGAGCCGACGATCACGCGCTTACCGGCGACGTCCGGGGCCGATTCGACCCTGGTGACGCTGCTGTCCGCCTTGGCGTAGAAGCCGAGCTTGTCCTCGCGGTAGCTGGCGAAGTCGAACTTGAGCTTGCGCTCTTCCGTGACGGTGACGTTGGAGAGCACGGCCTCGTACTTGCCGGAGTCGACGCCGAGCGGCCAGTCGGCCCACGCGGTCGGGACAATATCGGCCTCCAGGCCCAGCGACTCGGCCAGTGCGACGGCGAGATCCACCTCATTGCCCACCGGGGTCTTGTTGTCCGTAGCGTATACGGCCAGCGGTGCCGCGAACGGACTCACCGCCACGGTCAGTTTCCCGTCCTTCTTGATGGCGTCCGGGACCAGCGCGGCGGCCGCGGCATCCACAGTGGCCTTGATGCGGTCCTGCTGCGGGGAGAGGTTGAACTGCTTGACGCCGGAGGAGGACGACGGCGCCGCCGACGTGCCGCCGTCCGCGGCGGCGCCGGGATCGGAGCAGGCCGCGAGACCCAAGGCAGTGGTGGCCGCCAACGCGACGGCGACGCCTGATTTGAACGAAAGACTCGACATGGTTTCTCCTTGAAAGTGGTGGTCTGCGGTGCTGGTGCCAGCAACTATCCGGGGCGCGCGAAAGCCGGTCAAAGCGCCGTGAAACCGGGTGAAACCAAGGGATACAGGCGGTAATACCCGTTCATCCGGCGTCCGCGGACGCTGCCTGCGGACGCCCAGTGTTACCGAAGATTGCCCTGCGTGACGTGGCGGGAAGGAATTGTTCACGGCGGGCCGCAACTGGCCTAGCCTGCATAGAAGACCTGCAGGGTGACAGCACGACACAGGAGGGGTGAACTTGTCAGTGAGCACGCACCAGAGCACGCACCAGACCACGCACCGGCTCGGCATCAACGCCCCGGCGGACCTTGTCTTCAGCATGCTGCGGGACGCCTCACACTGGCCTTACCTCGACGGCTTGACGGTGTACTCGGAGCGCGTCGGCGGCGACGACACCGCGCATGAGCTCCGCACGTCGGTGGTTTCCAACGGTTCGCTCAGTTCGAGCCACGGCTGGCGCGTCTTTGATGCCGCCAGCCACCGCGCCGAGTTCCACCAGTTGGACCTCGAACCCCCGCTCCGGGAGCTCGGCGGCGACTGGGAGATCCGGCCCGCGGACGGGCTCTCCGTGGTCACACTTACCCACGAGTTCGAGGTCGACGACGAGCACCTCGCCGAGCGCATCAACGCGATCATCGAGGACTACAGCCGGCGTGAACTGGAGGCGCTCAAGGTCAGCTGCGAACGGTTGTCACTCTTCCTGCAGCACCACGCCCCGCAGACGCACCCAGCACCGCATCCCACAGCAAAGGAGGCCTGAATGTCGGAGGCCAGGTTCACGACGGAACGGGACAGTTTCGGCCGGCTTCTCGCGGACCGCGAAGTCTGGCGGCAGGCCACCACCATCCCCGCGGCAGGCGAGCTGACCGCCCGCTGGCTGGAGGGCAACAGCGAATACCAACCGGGGGTTTTCTCGCCCGGGTTCGACGACGAGACCACGTCCATCGCCGGAGAGCTCGCCCGGCTCAACCGCAACGGGCTCTTCACCAAGGAATCGCAGCCGGGCGTCCAGGCCGGGGGCCTCGCGCAGCGCGCCTACGTGACGGCTTTCTGCAGCCCGGAAACAGCGTCGGCCCTCCTGGCGTTGTCCACCCGGACCGGACTGGTGACGGTTGCGCACGCCCCCGGTGAGACGAGCAGCGCCTCTATCCCGGCCACCGTCCAGGACGACGAGGTCGTAACCGTGCTCGGAAGCAGCGAGGGGCCGGTCGGGGAAGACCAGCTCAGGGACTGGGCGGCCGAGACCAACGAGACATTGGCCCTCGTCCTGGCGGATGCCTGGTACGTGGAAATCTTCGATCCCGTCTGGGGCCGGAACGATGTCCTGCTGACTGCGGTATTTGAGGCGCTGCAGGCCGAATAGCATGTGTCGCCGGGCAGCCGGCGGCTACCCGGCTCCCGGAAAACTCACATATCGGTCGCGTCCCAGCCGATGCTGGCGGCCTCGTCCAGTGTGCGCGCCTCGAAATGCTCCAGCATGTCCTTCATTGCCTCGACGCCCTGCTTGAACAGGGCCGAATCCCGCCACTGCTCAATCTGTTCCAGGGATTCCCAGGGGCCGGTGCTGATGAACCGGTTCTTGACGTCGCGGTCGTGCATCAACACGGCTTTGGCGTTGGGAAAATCCTCCTTCGTTTTCCTGGCCAGGTCCCGCCAGGCCTGCACAAAATCGTTCTCGCGGCCGGGATGCACCAGCCAGATTCCGAGCGTGTAAACAGACACGTCGATCGCCTCCATTGTCCGTACGGGGTTGATAGGGCGATTATGTTCCAGTCCTCCGGCGGGCGGTAGGGCCGGATAGCCCGGCGGGCGCACTCGGGGCCCGCCAATAAACCGTTGTATGGGTGGAGCGGAAGGCCTAGCATGTGGGCAGGCCCCACTCTGGGACCAGCCCCGGACCTTCCATTATTGGGAGCGGGCACGCTTCGGAGGCCGATGTCCTGGGCGTCACAGGATAGGAAAAACGATGAGCAAATATCTGTTCGAAGCGAACTACGTTGGCGACGGGATCAAGGGCCTCATGCGTGAGGGCGGCACCAAGCGGCGTGATGCGGTCGTCGAGGCCCTCAAGTCCGTGGACGGTTCACTCGAAAGCTTCTACTACGCGTTCGGGGAGACGGACGTCGTGGGGGTCTTCGATATCCCCGACCAGGCCAACGCCGTCGCCCTGTCGCTGATGATCAATTCCACCGGCGCCGTGAACCTGCACCTGAAACCGCTCATGTCAGCCGAGGACCTCGACGCGGCAGCCAAGAAGACGCCGTCGTACCGGGCCCCGGGGCAATAGATCACGAACGCTGGGCGCGTTCTGACGGATCCCTGCCGCTGTGAACCATAGGACTAGACTCGTCCCAGCTACGTGAGAAGGGGGACTCGTGGGGTTGTCTGCGCAACAAACGCGCCAGGGCACGAACTATAACCGACTGGCCATTGTGTCGCTGGCCCTTGCTGCATTGGCCGTGATCGGCACCGCTGTCGCCAGTGTGGCGGTTCTCGCTGTCTTCGCCGTCGGAGCCGGCCATGCATCGCTCAGCCAGATCAAGGCACGCGGTGAGCGGGGACGCGGGCTGGCCCTCACCGCCCTCGTGATCGGCTACGGCGTCGCTGCCCTGGCCCTCGTATCCACGATCTACTTCGCTGCAGTCTTCGCTGTTCACCAATAGCCAGTTCACCAATAGCCGGTTCACCAGCAGCCCGTTCACCAGCAGCCGACGGCGGGCGCCGCTCGGGCGTGCCCGCTGCCTTGCCCGCGCGGCGCACCAGCGGCGACGCGTGAGTGCCCGCATGTCTGCCAGTAGGCTCAGGGCATGTCACTGAGCAAGTCACTCCACCGGGGAAGACATTGGATGCGCGGCACCGCGCTGCTGTTGGCTGTGGCCGGCGCGGCAGCAGGCCTGGCCGGGTGTGAATACACCGATGACCTGTCAGATCCGACGGCGGCGCCCACCAGGTCCGGACGGCCGGCACGTTCGCTGCCGCCACCGGTGGACCCGGGAGTCGCCACCGCGGAGAAGCGCAACCTGGATGACCTCGGAGCGGTCCTCGGCGCCCGGCCGGGCGGGATCGTCCTGGAAGGCGTCGGCGGGATCGGCGGCGGCGGATTGCGCAAGTCGGTCAAGGCCCTGGCGAAGGGGACCTACACGGTCACCGCCGCCTGCGTCGGTGCACCGACCAGCTACATTTCCATCTCCCAGGACGGCCTCCGGAACGGAGGGAAACTCGAACTGACACTCGACTGCGGCAAGGCCACCCAAGCACAGGTGGAGCTTGCGGCCGGCCCGGTCCAGGCCCAGGCCGACCGCCGTATGACCGGGCCCGGGGCCGGCGAAGTCGCCGGTTTCTGGATGGTCCCGGCCGCGCCCGGGTCGTAGCCGGGCACCGTTTCAGCGTCAAAACTTCGGGGTCAACGGCTTAACGGCAACCGCCAGAAGGCCGCCGGCAGCTGGCCCGCCAAGCGGGGCCCGTCCCCTCGCAGGCGGCAGGGCCCCGCACCGGCAGTACCGGAGGTTTAAGCGCAGCTGTGTTATTTGGTGCCGTTGTATTCCTCGTCGGTCACGAGGTCACCCCACTCGGACTCCGCGCCGCCCTCGGCGGGGGCTTCCCACATCGCAAGGTGGGTCACGAAATGGTCCGGCGCGGCACCGTGCCAGTGCCATTCGCCCGGCGGCGTGTAGATCGTGTCGCCGGGACGGATCTCCGTCACCTGTCCGCCGCGGGCCTGGACCAGGCCGACGCCTTCGGTGACGTGCAGGGTCTGCCCAACGGCGTGCGAGTGCCAGGCCGTGCGGGCGCACGGGGCAAAGTGCACGGCGTTGACGCGCATGCGGGACGGTTCGGGCTGCGGGGCCGCGATGACGTCAAACCAGACGTCGCCGGTGAACATCTGCGCCGGTCCCTTGACGCTTGGCTTCTTGGCTTGGATTTCCACTGTCATTTCCTCACAGGGTGTTTGTCTGGGTGTTGACTGGCTGGCGCGACCGGAGGCCGCGTCCCCGGGCTCGGAGGCCTGGTTCGGCGTCCTAGTTCAGGGTCGCGGTGTCAATCACAAAGCGGTAGCGGACGTCGGAGGCCAGGACGCGCTCGTAGGCGTCGTTGATCTTCGCGGCCGGGATGACCTCGATCTCGGCGCCCAGACCGTGCTCAGCGCAGAAGTTGAGCATTTCCTGGGTTTCGCGGATGCCGCCGATGGCCGAGCCGGCGAAGGAGCGGCGCCCCATGATCAGGGAGAACACGTTCACCGGGAGCGGTTCCGCGGGCGCGCCGACGTTGACCAGGGCGCCGTCGAGGGACAGCAGCTGCAGGTAGGCGCTGATGTCGATCGCGGCACTGACCGTGTTGATGATCAGGTCAAAGGTGCCGGCGAGTTCCGCGAAGGTGTTTTCGTCGCTCGTGGCGTAGTAGTGGTCCGCGCCGAGGCGAAGACCGTCTTCCTGCTTCTTCAGCGACTGGGACAGGACGGTGACGTCGGCGCCCATGGCGTGGGCGATCTTGACTGCCATGTGGCCCAGGCCGCCCAGGCCGACGATCGCGACCTTTTTGCCAGGGCCTGCGCCCCAGTGGTTCAGCGGCGAGTAAGTGGTGATGCCGGCGCACAGCAGCGGCGCGGCGACGTCGAGCTCGATGCCCTCAGGAATGGTGACCACGAAGTCTTCGTCCACCACGACGTGGGTGGAATAGCCGCCCTGGGTGATGGTGCCGTCACGGTCGACGGCGCCGTAGGTGCCGGTCATGCCCTTGAGGCAGTACTGTTCCTCGCCGGCCAGGCAGTTAACGCACTCGCCGCAGGAGTTGACCATGCAGCCGACGCCGACGCGGTCGCCGATGGTGTGCTTGGTCACGGCGGAACCGACCTCGGTGACGATCCCGGCAATTTCATGGCCGGGGACCAGTGGATAGGTCTGCGGACCCCAGTCGCCGCGGACGGTGTGGATATCCGAATGGCAGATCCCGGCGAACTTGATCTCGATCAGGACATCGTGCGGGCCCACGTCGCGGCGCTCGATGGTGGTGAGGGCGAGCGGCTCGGTCGCGGAAGGTGATGCGTAAGCGTTGACGGTAAGCAATGAATCTCCTGCTTGTTGATCGTTGGGGGTTGTTCAACGGAACACCATCCATCAAACCCGTCTTCGCAACGCTGAGGGAGTCCCTGCTGATAGGGGTACTGGCAGGGTCTCCCTCAGCGGGCCGTAAGGCCTAACGTTGATGGCATGGATAATCGAGACGCGACCCGCGAATTCCTTGCCTCGCGCCGGGCGAAGATCACCCCCGAGCAGTCGGGGCTGCCGGTCTATGGCGCCAAGCGCCGGGTGCCGGGGCTGCGCCGCGGGGAAGTCGCGATGCTGGCCGGCGTCAGCGTCGAGTATTACACCCGGCTGGAGCGGGGAAACCTGTCCGGCGTTTCGGAGGGTGTGCTGGATGCTGTGGCAAAGGCGCTGCAACTCGACGACGCCGAACGGGCCCACCTCTTCGATCTGGCCCGGGCGGCGGCCCCGGGCAGCCGGACCCGCCGTCGCCCCCGTCCCGCGGAGTCCGTCCGACGGAGCGTTCAGCTGACGCTGAACGCAATCACCAACGCGCCCGCATTTGTGCGGAACGGACGCATGGACATCGTTGCGGCCAACCCGCTGGGCTATGCCTTGTATTCGGACATGTATGTGGGTCCGGCCCGCCCGGCCAATCATGCCCGTTTCATCTTCCTGGATGGCCGCTCGCGCAGCTTCTATCCGGACTGGGAGCGTGCGGCGAACGACACCGTCGCGATCCTGCGCACCGAGGCCGGCCGCGACCCCTACGACCGCGGGCTGACCGACCTGGTGGGCGAACTATCGACCCGGAGCGAGGAATTCCGCACCCTGTGGGCCGCGCACAACGTGCGCCAGCACTACACCGGGCTCAAGCACCTCCACCACCCGGTGGTCGGGGACCTCCACCTGATGTACGAGGCCATGGATGTCTCGGCCGACGCCGGGCTGTCCCTGCTGGTCTACAACGCCGAGCCCGGCTCCGCGTCGGAGGATGCGCTGCGGCTGCTGGCCAGCTGGGCCGCGACCAACCGGCAGGTCAAGGAGGCCGAGGCAGCTTCTACGGTGGACAAGGCCTAACCGCACGGAGCAGGCCGGAGCTGTCACGCCAGGGCGGAAATGCCGTCCGCGTATCCATCGGGCTGGCCGCCGTTGGAGGTGAAGTTGTTCAGCCAGGCCATGGCGTCGTCCCTGGAAGTGAAGAACTCGTGGGGGTACCGGGTATGCCGGCTCATTGCCGCCGCAATCACGCGATCCACAGTGCTGGATCCGAGCACGGCGATCGCCAAGACCCCTGTTGTCTGCGCGAACTCGTACCTGGCGGCCGCGCTGATCTCCACATCCGTCATTTCGGAGAGCATCGGCATCGGTGTTCCGCCGCTGACCTGCGCTACGGCCCGCATGGCGTCCCTGGCGTCGTGGACATCAACAAACGAGCCGGGCTGCCAAACCGATCTGATGATGCCCGCGCTGACGCTCAGCACGTTCTTTCCATCAGCAGCTGCAATATGTCCTGGCATCATCGAAACCATTGTAGGTCCGGCCCTGCCAAGCCAGGGCTTTGGGCACGGTGTGCGTGGCGGAGCGCAAACGGTGGCCGGTTGCGGCTGCACTGGGCCCGGCTCCCCCCGGAATGGACATGCCCCACGGCGCGGAGGGCATGCCCCTTGGTCCGGCGCCACGCGCCAGCCCGGGACATGCTCTGTTGCTCTGTTGCTCTGTACGGTGCTGCCTTGCAATGAGCATGTCCCCAAAGGCCTGCGTTGACTGGACATGTCCCCCTCCGGCATTTGGACATGCCCCACGGTGCGGCCCAGGGATGGACATAGTGGGCTTATGTCCATCCCTGGGCGCCGGAACAGGGCATGTCCCCCGGAGAGAAACAGCGGAACCGGCCCAACCCCTGACCGGCTCCGGGTTCAGGACTCCAGGACCAGCAGCTGGGCCTTGTCCGCGTCCCAGCCCACCCACAGCTCCTCATCCGGCAGGATCCGGGTGCCCCTGTCTGAGCTCAGCTCGCGGAGCTGGAGTTCGTGGCCGCCGGCCGTGAGGCGGTGGCGGACCGTGGCGCCCAGATTCGTGGAGGACACCAGGGTCGCGGCGCATCCGTTGCCGGCCGAAGCCCGCGTCCTGAACTTGAGGTGCTCCGGGCGGATCGAGACGGCGTAGCTCTCGCCGCTGGCCCCGCGGTCCCGGACCTTTGCCAGGCCAAGTCCGCCGAGGTCCACAACTGCCTCCTCGCCGTTTCGCTCCACGATGGTGCACGGGATGAGGTTCGTGTCGCCGAGGAAGCTGGCCACCCAGTCGGTCATGGGGTGGTTGTACACCTCCTCCGGCGGGCCGGACTGCACGATCTTCCCGTCCCGCATCACCACGATCCGGTCCGACATGGCCATGGCCTCGTCCTGGTCGTGCGTCACGAACAGCACGGAGATGCCCAGGCTCTTCTGCAGGGTCTTGATTTCCTCCTGCATCTGCTCGCGGAGGCGCTTGTCCAGGGCTGCCATCGGCTCATCCAGCAGCAGGGCCGCCGGGTTGAAAACCAGTGCCCGGGCCAGCGCCACCCGCTGCTGCTGCCCACCGGAGAGCTGGCGGGGCTTCCGGCCGCCCATCTTGCCCAGTCCCACACGCCCGAGGGCTTCCTCCGCGCGCTGGCGCCGTTCCGCCCGCGGCACCTTCCTCATGCGGAGCGCAAACTCCACGTTTTCCAGCGCGCTCATGTGCGGGAACAGGGCATAGTTCTGAAACACCACACCGAGATTGCGGTCCCGGGGCGGCAGCGAGTCCACAGGCCTGCCGTCAATGAGGACGGTTCCGGCGGTGTGTTCTTCAAACCCCGCAACCATCATCATGGTGGTCGTCTTGCCGGAGCCGCTGGGGCCCAGGAGGGTCACGAACTCTCCAGGCTGAACCGTCAGGTCCAGCTCGTCCACGGCAACGACGTCGCCGTAGTGCTTGCTGACCTGGCGGAGCTCAATGGCGCCCTGGGCGGCTCTCCCCGTCCCGGGAATTGACTCCGCGGAAATCACTGATGCGGTCATCGACTTTCCTTACGTTTGTGCGGACACGGCCAGCGGCAGCATCCGGGTTGAAGAACGGCGCTTGAGGACAAACAGGACCTGGAGCAGCAGCCCGATTGTGGCGACGCTGACCAGCAGGGCGGACGACACCGCGATCTTCGGGGTCAGGTTGAACTGGATATCCGTGAACATCTTGACGGGCAAGGTGGTGGCACCCGGGGACTGCATGAACAGGGACATCACCGTCTCATCGATGGAGACCGAGAACGCGAAGAGCGCCCCGGAAATCAGGCCGGGCAGGATGATGGGCAGATACACGTGCCGCAGGACGGAGAGCGGACCTGCCCCGAGGCTCTGCGCCGACCGGACCAGGGCCGGGTTGAGCCCGGCGAGGCTGGCACGGGTGGTCAGGTACACATAGGGGGTCGCGATGACTGCGTGCGCCAGGCCGATGGGAACGATGCTGCCCACCATGCCGATCGAGATGAAGAACTGGTAGAAGGCCAGCGCGAGCACCACGGTCGGCACGATCATCGGCGCGAGGATCAGACCCACTACTGCGGGCTGGCCGGGGAACTTGCGCCCGTGAAGGCCGATCGCCGCGGTGGCGCCCAGCAGCACACCGATCACGACAGCGATCGCCGCCGACTGCAGGCTGGCCGTCAGGGCGGAGGTCCAGGCCCGGTCGGCGAAGAATCCGGCCACGGCGGCGAAGGAGATCCCCTCCGGCGGGAAGGTGATGTAGCGGCTGTCGTTCAGCGCGACCGGCACCACAATCGCCGTCGGAATGACGAGGAAAAGGAAGGCCGGGATGGAAAGAAGCGCCAGCAGGCGGTGCTGCGGATTAGTTGTCTTCATGTTGGCCTCCTGCCTTGAGGACGCGCTGGTAGACGGCCACGAGGATGCTGACCATGACCGTCAGGATGACGGCCAGAGCAGCGGCCCCGGAGAAGTCCGTGAGCTGTCGGGCGTAGTAGTCGATCTGGTTGGCGATCATCATGTCGCCTGGTCCGCCCATCACCACGGGCGTGATGAAGAAGCCCGTGCTGATGATGAAGACCAGCAGCCCGGCGGCGGAAATGCCGGGCATGCTCAGCGGCAGCGTGATCCTGCGGAACACGGCTCCTTCCCGTGCGCCAAGCGAGCGGGCCGCCAGCCCCAGCCGGTCATCGATCGAGGCCAGCGAGGAGAAGATCGGGAACACCGCGTACGGCAGCAGGCAGTGCACCATGCCGACGATCACGGCGAACCGGTTGTGCAGCAACGGGATCGGCGCACCCGTAAGCCCGATTCCCTGCAGGAAGGCGTTCACCATGCCGTTGTCCTGGAGCAGGACCGCCCAGGCGAAGTTTTTCACCAGGATGCCGGTCCAGAACGGCAGGAGTACGACGGCGAACAGGATCACCCGGGTGACGGTTCCGGCCCGCCACAGGACCATGGCGATGATGTAGCCGAGCACCACAGTGACGACGGTGCTCGCCAGGCTGATGGTCAGGGTGTTGACCAGTGCGCGCACCACCAGCGGGTCCTCAAGGACGCGCTGGTAGGCGTTGTCGGCGAAGCTTGCGCCGACAAGTTTGCCCAACGGCGTCAGGAACAGCACGACGTCGAAAGCAAGGATCGGGGCCAGCAGCAGCCACCAGCCGCTGCGCCGCCGTCGGGGTGCGTCAGCAGAAGGCGGCGCACCGCGGCCGCGGGGCCGCGTCCGTTCGAGGGTTGCGTTGCTCATCTCAGCTGGCCTGCCAGAGCTTAAACTGCTGCTCGGTCTTCTTCAGGTTCTGCGACCACCATTTGTCGTCGCGGACCAGGATCTTGTCCGCGAGCCGGGGGCTGGTGGGAAGCGTGTCCGCGATTTCCTTCGGCAGCTTGGACAGCGCCGGGGTGTTGGCCAGGGTCAGGTTGGTGACCTTGTCGAACGCTGCGCCGGCCTCCGCGTCGTTGGACATGAAGTTCATCAACTTGAAGGCGGCTTCCTTGTTCTTGGCGCCCTTCGGCACCACGAAGTAGTCGCCGGCGAGGACGGCGTTTTCGGCGGAGAAGTTCAGCTTGGCGCCGTCATTGCGGGCTGCGTTAATGCGGTTGTTGAAGCTGGTGGAGAGGGAGACCTCGCCGGAGGTGAGCTGCTGGATGGGCTCCTGGTTGGCGGCGTGGTAGAGCAGCCGGTCCTTGCCCGGGTGCTGGCCCAGGACCCTCAGGGCCCGGTCGACGTCGAGAGGGTAGACCTGGTCGAACGGGACACCGTCGGCCAGCAGGGCGGCTTCCAGGACGGAGCTGTCGGACAGCTGGTTGTACACCGAGCGCTTGGTGTTGTACTTGCCCTGGTCGAAGAACTGGGCCCAGTCCTTCGGGGCCTGCGCGTCAGAAATGACCTTCTGGTCCCACGCCATGACGAACAGGAAGCTCAGGTACTTGATGCCGTATTCGGCCTTCGCGTATCCCGGCAGTCCCTTGTCACTGATGATGTCGTAGTCGAACTTCTCCAGCAGCCCCTCGGCCACGGCTACCTCATACTCCGGCGCCGTGATTTCCACGAGGTCCCACTGCACGTCGCCGGACTGGACCTGGGCCTTGAGCGCGGCCAGGCTGGTGTTGGCCAGCAGCGTCGTCTGGATCCCCGACTGCTTGGAGAACGGGTCCAGGATCGTCTGGGTCAGCTGGTCGTTGTAGGAGCCACCGTAGGACGTGACCGTCACCGTCTTGTTCGCGGCGGCACTTTCGGCGGGCTTGGCCGCGCAGCCGGAGAGCGCCAGACCCGCAAACGGCGTCAGTGCTGCCGCCTTGAGGAGCTGCCTGCGGTCAAAGGGAGTGGAACGGAATTCTGTCATGGGGGACAGTGCCTCTCATGTACGCGGGCACGCCGAAAGAAGGCGCGCCGGATTGCGGGCGTGGTGGGGTGCGGTGCGTGTGGTTGCGTGTAGCGCAGGGAAAAGAGGAAGGGACAGCGGCGGTTCGCGCGCGCCATCCATTCCACCTGGAGATCTCGAGTCCGCCTTCCGGCGGCTTTTCGGTTTCGCAACTCTAACTGTGAAGTTGCTCACTAGTCAACAGTTGTATTGCTTTGAGAAACAACGGGATTTCTGTCCCGCGCGCTCCCCTAACGCCGACTTCCGCTGCCCTCCCGGGCATCTCCAGATCCACGGACCGCCCCTGGCCGGATCATGAAGAATGCGCCTGAACCGGCCGGGGACGTGAAGACCACGCTCGATTCCTCGATCGGCGGCTTGGAACACCTCATGGTCCACCCGACACCCGCCGCGTGAGCCGCGGGGATCACTGAATGATGCGGCCGTCGTGGATAACAGTCCTCGGCCTGTCCTGGTCCCAGAGAACTGCCGGGTCCGCAAAGGGGTCGCCGTCCAGGATCACGGCATCGCCTGCCATCCCGGGTCCGATGCGCCCGATGCTTGGGTCCTGAAGAAGTTCCGCGTTGACCGAGGTCAGCGACCTCAGCGTCTCCAACACCCCCGCCGCCTCGATCTGCAGCCGAATGCCGACGAGCTGATCGTCCTCAAGGTCCCCCATCAGGTCAGACCCGAAGCCCACTTTGACTCCCGCCTGCAGGGCCAGTTCCACAGCGACCTTTCCAGCCTCAAGCACCTCGGCGTTCTTGGCCTGGGAAACGGGGTTCAGACCCAGCCCCGCTCCCCTTCGGCTCATGGCATCGTAGGCCGCAAGCGTCGGCACGAGGAAGCTTCCGTGCCCGGCCATCATCTGCGCCGTGTCCCGGTCCAGGAGGTTCCCGTGTTCTATGGAACGTACCCCGTTTTCCACGGAATGCCGGATTGCCTCGGGTGAATACGCATGGGCCGCAACGTAGCTGTTGCGCCGGGTGGCCTCGTCCACCACCGCCCGGACTTCTTCTGCTGAATACTGCGGTAGGCGGATGGGATCGGTCAGGGAGACGACGCCTCCGGAAGCCATGATCTTGATGGCATGGCTTCCCGTGCGGAACCGGTCACGGACTGCCCGGCGCAGGTTGTCCACACCGTCCACTACTGCGCACATGTGACCGTGATCGAAGCAGACGTCCAGATCCGCGGACCGGGGATCCCCATGGCCACCAGTCTGGCTGAGAGCCGGACCCGTGTAGTAGTACCTTGGAGCCGTGACCAGGCCGCTGCGGATGGCGCGGGCGAGCCCGCTGTCCCCGCCGGCCACGTCGCGGACGGTTGTGAATCCCCGCTGCACCGCGGCGCCCAAGCGGCGCGCCCCCACCAGGGCTGTGTAGCTCAGGAGCGAGCGCTCAACCTCAAGGCCGCCCAGACCAACGGCGTACGCATGAAAATGGGCATCAATGAGCCCGGGCACCACTACACGGCCGCCGGCGTCGATCACCTCGCCGTCGGGGATGACGTCCCCGGTCTCCTGAATGACCCCGTCCCGGAACAGGATGGATCCGCTTGCCAACTCGGGCGAATGTCCGTCAAAGATCCGGGCGTTCTGGATGGTCAGGGCGGCTGCGTTTGTCATGCTGACAACTCCTCGGTGAGACGTTCGCGGTTGGGCTCAGTCCGATTTTCTAGGTGCTGGCCGGTTCCGTGGAACCGCGCACCATCAGCGAGCCCTGGAGGATCAGCTGGGGCTGTTCCAGGGCCTGGCCCTCCATGAGCCTGCGGAGCTGCTCGCCGGCCTTGGCCCCGAGGGCGTCGCCCGGGAGGTGGACGCTGGTCAGGCCCGGGTTGGACGTGGCCGAATAGGGCAGGTCATCGAAGCCCGCCACGGCGAGCTCCTGCGGAATGCGGACGCCGGCCACCCGGGCTTCCTGCAGCACCCCGTAGGCATGGGTATCGGTGGCGCAGACGACGGCGGTAACACCGTCCCGCTGCCAACTCGGCCACGCCGCGGCGAATGCTCCGGCGGCGGCGCCGACGTCAATGGTGGTGCCGATGACATGGTCCGCGGCCACGATGATGCCCACCGCCGCGGACTCCTCCAGGAATGCCGCCCGCCGGATATCGAAGGTCGCCGTGCCGGTCACACTGTCCATGTACGCCGCCCGTTTGTGTCCGGCCCCCGCCAGGTGCCGGGCCAGCTGCCGGGCGCCGTGCCCGACGTCGAGGTTCACCGACGGGGCGAAGGACTCCAAGCCGGGTGCGTCCAGCAGGACCAACGGCCCGGCTGCGGAAAGATCCCGAAGGAACGCCGCGCTGGGCGCATCCACCAGCAGCCCGGCCGGCCGCAAAGCCAGAAGCTTGCGGACATCATCGACGCGCGGGGACTCGCCGGCGTCCGTGACGGAGAGCAGCAGCTGGTAGTTGGCGCCCAGGGCGCCGCGGACACCGGCAATGACCTTGGCGAAAAATGGGTTGGAGATGTCCGGTGCCACCAGAATCACGATCGAGCTGATGCCCTTGGCCAGCGAACTGCCAATGCTGTCCACCACGTAGCCAAGTTCGGCAATGGCTTCCCGCACCCGCGAAATGTTGTCTTCCGACACCCGCCCCTGGGTCTTCCCGTTGGCCACCAGGGAGACCGTTGCGGTGGAGACCCCGGCCCGCTCGGCCACCATCGCCGCGGTGACGCGCGGGGTGCGCCCCCGAAGTTCGTGCACTTGTTCGCCGGATTCCATACCTCGATCGTAGCCGGGAGGGGTGCGTCGCACCCGCCACAATACATCAAGCGCTTGACGTAATGAACGTTAAGCGCTTGACGTTGACTCCGGGACAGTGTCAAACTCACTCTGAACGCTTTATCGCACCGCCCCGGCGGACCCCCAACGACGTGGAGATATTTACGTGGATCCCATCACCCTGAACCCGGAACGCAGGAAGATCATCCTGGACTGCGACCCGGGCCATGACGACGCCGTGGCCATGCTGCTGGCTCACGGCAATCCGAACATTGAGTTGCTCGCCGTCACGACGGTCGTCGGCAACCAGACCCTCGAAAGGGTCACCCGCAACGCCCTGTCCGTCGGCACGATTGCCGGCATCACCGGCGTCCCCTTCGCCGCCGGCTGCGATCGGCCCTTGGTCCGCAGCATCGAGACCGCTCCCGACATCCACGGTGACAGCGGCATGGACGGCCCCGCCCAGCCCGAATCCAGTATCGAACTGGACCCGCGCCACGCCGTCGATCTCATCATCGACACCGTCATGGCGCATGAGCCCGGCACCGTGACGCTGGTGCCGACGGCAGGACTGACGAACATCGCCATGGCGGCCCGCAAGGAACCGCGCATCGTGGAACGCGTGAAAGAAGTTGTCCTCATGGGCGGCGGGTACCACGTAGGCAACTGGAGCGCCGTTTCCGAATTCAACATCATCATCGACCCCGAGGCCGCACACATTGTGTTCAACGAACCCTGGCCGGTGGTCATGGTCGGCTTGGACCTCACGCACCAGGCCCTCGCGACCCCCGAAGTCGTGGAAAAAATCGCTGCCGTGGGGACCGGGCCGGCCCAGTTCGTGCTGGAACTGATGGAATTCTTCACCAAGACCTACAAGGACGCCCAGGGCTTTGACTACCCGCCCGTCCACGACCCCTGCGCCGTGGCCTACGTCATCGATCCCACGGTCATGTCCACCCGCAAAGTGGCGGTGGACATCGAGCTGCAGGGCCGGTTGACGCTTGGCATGACCGTGGCCGATTTCCGGGCCCCGGCACCGGCGGACTGCCACACCTCCGTGGCTGTGGACCTCGACCACGGGAAGTTCTGGGACCTCGTCACCGACGCGCTGGTGCGCATCGGCGACGTGGACCCGTCCGCTGCCGTCAGCATCGGCGCAGGGACCGGAGGAGCCAACTCATGAGCACCCTGACCTACGAATCCAAGACCACGCGCAGAAGTGTTACTGCCCTCACCGCCGCATTGTTGACGGCCTGCGTTGCTTTCCAGCTCAATGCCTCAATGCTCAGCCCTGCCCTGGTCACGATGGGCAACGAACTCAACACGGATCAGGCCGTGATCGGCCTGTCGCAGACCTGGTTCTTCACCGCGGCGGCATTGTTTTCCCTCTTCCTGCCGCGCCTTAGTGACATTGTGGGGCGCAAGAAGATCCTGCTGGGCATGATGGTGATGATGGCTGTCGGCTCCCTGATCGCGGCTATGGCCCCTGACATCACCTGGCTCTTCGTCGGACGCATCGTCCAGGGAGTCAGCGGCCCCACCGTCCCGCTGTGCCTGATCATGTTGCGGTCGGCCGTCAGCGACCCGCGGAAGTACGGCGCCCTCATGGGCCTGATCACCGCCGTCAACGGCGGGGTTGCCGGTGTGGACTCGTTTGTCGGTGGCTACTTCGCCGAACACTTCGGGTTCCGCAGCATCTTCTGGCTCATGGTCGCACTGGCCGTCGTGGCGGCAGGCCTCGTCGCCCTCCTGGCAGGTGAAAGCAAGCCAGCGATGGGCACCAAAATGGACTGGCCCGGCGTGGTCTTCATCGTCATCGCGGTCGGCGCCCTGCTGACAGCCCTCAACGAGGCCTCGAAGCTGGTCGGCGCGTTTTCTCCCGGCACACTTGCGCTGGCCATCGGCCTGATCGCCGTTGCCGCTATCGCCTTCTGCGGGTTCTGGATCGTGGAAAAGCGCACGCCGCAGCCTATGGTGGAGACCGCCCACCTGCGTCAGCGCTCGACGTGGGCGCCGCTGTTGACCACAACACTGACCATGACCGGCGTCTTCGCGGTCATCAACGGCATTGTCCCCGCCTACGTGCAGGCCACGGCCCCGGGCTTCGGCGTGGGACCCACCGAAATGTCACTCATCATCCTCACTCCCTATGCCCTTCTGGGGTGGGTGGTCGGCCCCATCAGCGGCCGTCTGGCCCCGGTTCTTGGCTACACCAAGGTGCTGCGGATCGGCATGGCCGGCAGCGTCGTGGCCCTGGCCGTCATTGCCTTCTACGGTCTCAGCAGCCTGCCGATGATGATTGCCGGAACAGCGTTGCTGGGCATCATGTACGCGGGGACGGTCAACATCATGCTGAACGGCCTTGGCGTTGTCCTCTCCCCCGAAGGCAACCCCGGCTTCCTCCCCGGCATGAACGCCGGCGCGTTCAACCTGGGCGCGGGCCTGAGCTTCCTGGTCCTGCCGGCGGCGCTCGTGGCTTCCTCCGCACTGGGCGATGCCCAGGCTTCCTACCTGACCGCGATCGTTGTGGGACTTATCATCACCGTGGCGGCATTCGCTGCATCACTGCTGATTCCCAAGCCCGTAGAAGCTGAGGCAAAATGACCATCCCGACCCCGCCTCCGATCGTCGTCGTCGGATCGCTGAACGCGGACCTGACCATCTACTGCGACAGGCTCCCGCTCCCCGGCGAAACAGTGCACGGGAACGGTTTTGCGGTCAACCCCGGAGGGAAGAGCGCCAACCAGGCCGTCGCCGCGAGCAAGCTCGGGGGACGGGTCTTCCTGATCGGCGCGGTCGGCGACGACAGCAACGGGAACATGCTCCTGGCATCCACCGCCGGGGCGGGCGTGGATATTTCCCACGTCCGCCGCGCTCCCGATACCGCGACCGGCGTCGCCGTCATCTCCGTAGACGCGAACGGTGAGAACAACATCATCATCTCGGCCGGGGCCAACGGCACGCTGACGCCGGAGGATGTTGCCGCCTCCATCGAAGTGTTCCAGGGCGCGTCCGTGGTGTGCCTGTGCCTCGAAGTCGGCCTCGCCACGGTCGAAGCCGCGGCCCGGTTGGGCCACGACGCCGGTGCGACAGTTCTGCTCAACCTCTCGCCGTACGCCGAGATCCCGGCGAGCCTCGCAGATCTCTGCGACGTTCTGCTCGTGAACGCGCATGAGGCGTCGCTGTTCCTGGGCGGCACCGCCGTACCCGACGCCGACGCGGACACCGCGGCATGGGCGCCGGTCCGGGCCAAGTTCGCCGATCGCGGACTGCACCGCGTTGTGGTCACTTTGGGGGCCAACGGCTCCGTCGTCCTGGACTCCGGGACCGGGGCCGGGGCTGGGGCTGGGGACCACATCACCCGCATTGAACCCACCAGGGTTGAGGCCACGGACACCACCGGAGCGGGTGATGCGTTCACCGGCGCCGTGGCTGCGCGCCTTGCCGCCGGCGCATCGCTCCCGGCCGCTGCCGCCTTCGCATCCGTTGCAGCGGCCTTGGCAGCGACCAGGAAGGGCACGCAAACGGCGTACCCGGAAGCGGCCGACGTTCAGGGAATGCTGGCGTAACGGCCACCCCCACCAGTTGGGACCGCCACGGGAGTGGGCGCTGCAGATACTGTCTGTGGCGCCCACTACCGGTTAAGCTCCGGACATGCCCGGTGGCCATGTCATGGCAGCAAACAATATGCACAGCAGATTCACAGCGAGGCGCTATGGAAGTTACAGCCGCAAGGCCGAGAATGGTTCGACCTGATAGGAGTATTTGCCGGGCGATGGCGGCCGCGACTTACTGGAGCATCAGTGGCGAGCGTCTTGACTAATCGAGCCGAAATCAAGCGAACGTGTACCGACTAGTGATGGGCTCCCAGCATTATCACTCTGCGCAAGCATGTACTTCCCTCGCTCCTCGCCCTGGTCCTGCTATCGACGTCGGCCTGTACGTCCGGGACAGCAGCCGGCTCCCCGTCCGGTGCCGCGCCGAGCCAATCCGCCAAGCCCGCCAAGTCCGCGAGCCCCAGTGTTGCCGTGCCGCAGCTGGCGCCCGTCAGCACGGTGGACGCGCGCACCGTGCTGGCGGCTTTCAAGTCCCGGGACATGGTGGGGCATATGCAGGCGCTGCAGCGGGTGGCCGATGCCAATGGCGGCAACCGCGCGTCGGGCACCTCCGGTTATGAGGAATCGGCCCGCTATGTCGAGGAGCAGCTGCGGGCAGCCGGGTATGCGCCGGTGCGGCAGGCCTTCACGTTCAAAGAGGACGGCCGGCGCGGGAAGACGGTGGAATCCTTCAACATCCTGGCCGACACCGGCGGCGATGCCGGGCACACCGTGGTGGTGGGCGCGCACCTGGACTCCGTGCAGGAGGGCCCGGGCATTGACGACAACGGCAGCGGGGTGGCGGCGGTCCTGGAGACCGCGCGGTGGATGAAGGAGGCCGGGATCACGCCGGTCAACCGGGTCCGGTTCGCGTTCTGGGGCGGGGAGGAGGACGGCCTCTACGGGTCCCAGCACTACGTCGACGAGCTCAGCCAGGCCGAGCTCAGCCAGACCGCGGTGAACCTGAACGTGGACATGGTGGCCTCGCCCAACGGCGTGCGCTCCGTCCATGACGGGGACGGCACGGACTTCGGCCACGCCGGTCCCGCCGGGTCCAAGGCGATCGAGGACCTCTTCTTCCGCTACTTCGAGGAGAACGCGCTGCCCGCCGAGACGACGCCCTTTGACGGCGGGTCCGACTACGACGCCTTCCTCTCGGCCGGCATTCCAGGCGGCGGGCTGTTCACCGGCGATGAGAAGAAAAAGACCCAGGCCCAGGCCCAGACCTATGGCGGGGTGGCCGGCAAGGACCTCGACCCCTGCTACCACGAAGCCTGCGACACCATCGCCAACACCAACCCGGAACTGCTCCAGGAAATGTCGGGCGCCCTGGCCTACGCCACCGTGGCCTACGCAATGGCGAAGACCGGCTAACTGCCCCGGTTGCCGATGAGACCGGACGCCCACACAGGAAGGTCCCCGGAACGGCACCTTCTGGAGGGGCCGTGCCGGGGACCTGTGCTTCCTGGGGCCAAACTGTGCCCTAGATTTCGGCCCCGCGTCGCGCCGGGGCTCCTTGGGGCTGCCGCACGGCGGCCGGCGTGAACCGTGCGCCGGTGTCCGGGAATCCGGGCACGGCAACGCGGGCATGGGTGTGGATCTCCTCGACGGAGTCGCGCGTGTGTTGCGCGATCTTCTCCATGGTGGTGACCCACATGCCGTCCATGGATTTAACCCGGTCCATCAGCTGTTCCAGGGCCACGGCCTTGGACGGCCGGCCGGAGATGAAGGGGTGGTTGGTCAGGACGAAGCAGCTCCCGGCAGCGTGGTGCGCTTCGGCCTCCAGCGTCCACATTTCCAGGACCTTGGCCGGGCTTTCGATGACACCGCTTCCGGTGACGCCCGGGTAGAAGGCGTACTGCTCCCAGTCGTCCAGAGCCCAGTCGACGGGGATTTCCACGAGGTCGCGGGGGTCCCCCTCGGCAACGCTGAAGCGGTAGGGCGCGTCGCCGTCGAGCAGGCTTGAGTCATAAAGGAACCCGCGGTCGGCAAGGAGCGTTGCGGAATGCCAGTTGAGCTCCCACCACGGTGCACGGTATCCGGTCGGCCGGACGCCGGCGGCCTTGGCCAGGGCATCCAGGCCCCGGTCCAGGTACCGTGCCTCCGTGGCGGCGTCGATGCCCTGCATGTGTTCGTGCAGGTAGCCGTGGTGGGCGATCTCGTGGCCGCCGTCCGCAATCCGGCGGACTACGTCCGGGTAGCATTCGGCCGTGAAGCCCGGGACGAAGAACGTCGCCTGGATCTCCTGTCGCTCGAGGATTTGCAGGATCCGTGGGACGGCGACCTTGGGCCCGTAGGACTGGTGCGTCATGAGCGACATGCGCCTGGTGCTCTGCGGGTCATGGGCGATGGTGCAGGATTCGGCGTCGACGTCGAAGGTGAAGGACGCCGCGGCACGGTGGCCGTCGGGCCAGGTGATGGGATGGGCGGTGTCAGCAAAGGCGGGGAAGAAGTTCACGGGTTGATCTCCTGCTAAACGGCGGGGGTGGTTGACGTGACCGGAAGGCCGGTTGCGTCAGGTGAATCTGCGGTCTGTTCGCTGGGGGCGGGGACATCCAGGAACTTGCGGTGGAACCGCGGTCCGAGGACGGCGTAGGCGGCGGCGCTGGCCAGTCCCCCGGCGAGCCAGGACAGGTCCCATCCGCCCAGCGCGACGGCGATGGGCCCCTGCATGGCCGGCACCAATCCGTACATGAACAGCCAGGTGGCGAAGATGCCGATGAGCAGGGAGGCGATGCCGGCCGGGTTCACGCCGGGCAGCCGCTTGGTGCCGACGGCGTCGAAGAGCCTGTCTGGGTTGCCGGGCCAGCGTTTCTCGATCCAGAAGTAGTGGACCAGCATGACTCCGCCCCAGGCAGCCACCCAGGCGACCAGCCCAATCAGCCAGGCGTCCAGTACCGTGGCGAAGTCCTCCTGGAAGATGAAGAAGATCACGACTGCCAGGGAGAAGACGCCGACGAACAGGTTCAACTTGCGCCTGCTGATGGAGATGTCCAGCGCCTGTGTGGCGACGGAAAAGGTGTAGATGTTCAAGATGTTGGTCGCGATCGGGCCGTGCAGCACCATGAGCAGCACGGGGAGGGCCAGCGCGCCGAAGTTCAGGACGATGAGTTTGCCGGGGTCTATTTCCCCTGTGTTGGTGGCCAGGCTGGCACCCAGGATGCCCAGCCAGACGACCGGGATGAACTGGCCCAGCACCGACGCGAGGTAGACCTTGCGCTTGGGCACCGTGGTGCTGACGAAGCGGGAGTAGTCCGCGGCGTAGGTGAACCAGGTGATGCCCCAGCCGATGCCGATGGCCGTCATGACCGCGCTCATCGCGGCGATGCGT